>JAYZAS010000004.1:0-300000 GCA_036339585.1 Pseudomonadota bacterium | reverse complement strand
GCATCCCGGGAATATGTTTGTAACCCCTGAAGGCACGTTGGTGCCAGTCGACTTTGGAATTATGGGACGTCTTGACCGAGCGACCCGCTTCTATCTGGCGGATATGTTGATGGCTTTCTTGCAGAGGGATTACAAAAGGGTTGCAGATATCCATTTTGACGCAGGTCTGGTTCCACCTAGTCAATCACGCGATTCTTTTGCTTTATCTTTGCGCGCGGTCGCCGAGCCACTTTTTGATCGTCCATTGAACCAAGTATCAATCGCGGTTCTCTTAGCTCGATTATTTAGGACGGCAGAGGATTTTCAGATGGAAGTTCAGCCGCAACTACTCTTGTTGCAAAAAAACATGCTGGTTGCAGAAGGGGTAGGTCGGAAACTCGATGCGGACTCAAACATCTGGGCTTTGGCCCGACCACTGATTGAAGGTTGGATGCGACGGAATCGTGGTCCGCAAGCTAGGCTTTTGGGGGGAGTAGAGGAGTTTTCATCACTTTGCCTTCGATTGCCTCATTTGGTTACACGCGTGGATGCACTGTTACAGCGTGCAGAGGAAAATGCTGTTGGCGATGCAAATAAAGAGCAGTTTTGGTCTGTCCTCTCTAGTTCTCGCCACAGGTATCGAATTGCATTTTTCATCACCAGTATAATTATTCTTTCTGCAGCGTCTTTTTTTTCAGGCTACTTGTTGGGCATACTGTAAAAATAGCATTTACCCTACAATTTCTGATATTAGTAAAATTTGAAAATAGACTATTATTTGAATAACGCTAAATTTTGGGTTTGCTCCATAACACAAAATCGCTTTTGAAAAATACATTTCCTATTAACACGCATACACTGTAAATTACAGCGATGGTTCAATTTTCGAGGCATCTAGCTTTGTCCAGTGCAAAACGTATACTACTGATAATTCCCGGTGGAATTGCGGCCTATAAGACCCCAGATTTGATTCGCCGGCTTCAAGAAAGCGGTTGCACTGTTACATGTGTGCTTACTCAGGGCGGCTCAGAATTCGTGACACCGCTTTCATTATCAGCATTGTCAGGGCAAAAAGTATACGATGGCTTGTTTTCACTTACAGACGAGCTGGAGATGGGACATATACGACTTTCCCGTGAGGCAGACTTGTTGTTAGTGGCGCCTGCTACCGCTAATTTTATTGCAAAAATGGCAGTCGGTATAGCTGATGATTTGGCGACTACTGCAATTTTAGCGACAAACAAGCCGGTTATGATAGCTCCAGCCATGAATGTGCGCATGTGGGATCATGAAGCGACACGTGCTAATTTGAAAACACTCCTAAGGCGTGGGGTGTTTCAAGTTGGGCCAAATGTAGGCTCAATGGCTTGTGGTGAGTTTGGGGAAGGTCGCATGGCTAACATTGATGAAATAGTGGGAGAGGTCGGGTCTGTATTGGGTAAAGGTAATGTTAATTTGCCTCTAGAGGGCCGTCGGGCACTAGTGACCAGTGGGCCAACGCATGAGCCAATTGATCCAGTACGCTACATTGCCAATCATTCATCAGGAAAACAAGGGCATGCTATAGCGAGTGCATTAGCTCTTCTTGGGGCAAAAACTACTCTGATATGCGGTCCGGTGGCGCTAGCGGACCCGGTGGGTGTTGAAACTGTGCATGTAAAATCAGCTGTTGAGATGCTTAAGGCATGTGAGTCAGCACTTCCGGTTGACATTGCTATATGTGCGGCCGCTGTTGCGGACTGGGGGATTGCAAAGCAGGCCGATCATAAGATCAAAAAGTCTGACGAAGATAAGCAGGTTATTACTCTTAAAAAAAATCCTGATATTTTAGCTGCGCTTGCCAAGCGTGACGACAATAAGCGTCCAGCGCTAGTGGTTGGTTTCGCTGCCGAAACCGAGGATGTTGTGGAAAATGCCATTGATAAGCGTACCCGAAAAGGTTGTGATTGGATGCTGGCTAACGATGTCTCTGAATCTAAGGGAATATTTGGTGGTGAAGATAATGAGTTGCATTTTGTGCAGGCTGATTCCGTTGAGAACTGGGTGCGCATGAGCAAAGTAGCTGCGGCCCGAACCATTGCAGATCGCGTCGCCACATTCTTTAAAGCAGTATGAACGCGATAACAGTTCCCATAAAGCGGTTTCCAAATGGACTGGGATTACCGCTGCCCGAATATGCTACTTCCGGCAGTGCAGGGGTAGATCTGATGGCCGCAATTGATTCACCGCTAGAACTTTTTCCTGGTTCACGTATCTTAATACCTACTGGACTTGCTATAGCTCTGCCACATGGTTACGAGGCCCAGGTGCGCCCGCGTTCAGGACTAGCGCATAAAAACGGGGTAACCGTTCTTAATGCGCCAGGAACGATTGACGCTGATTACCGTGGTGAAATAAGTGTTATATTAATAAACCACGGCGATAAGGCCCTTTTAATCGAATATGGTATGCGCATTGCCCAGATGATAATTGCACCTGTAAACCAAGTTTCTTGGAATGAGACAACTGATTTGCCCAGTACGGCTCGTGGCGAACGTGGGTTTGGTTCGACCGGCATTCGGAGCTAAATCACTGAAAGTAAATCGTAAATTGATGTTTGCGATAGAAGCGGTCCTAAATAATGCATACAAGACGTCAGACCGGCCAGACAACGAAGTGAAATAGCAAATAGACAGGGTATACCGTGCCATTATCTCGAACTGGTTCTGCAGTATTTGGTCCGTGCTGTGATATTGCGGGGCGTACGAGGGCCGCGAGGAGGTTATCGTTTGGCTCGTGAGTGGAGAAGATTTTTGAGGGGAAATAGCAAGAATAATTGCTGACCTCGATGTTGGCCTTTTAGAGGCCCCAGTTCAATCAGATATTGGTCTTAGCGTTCTCGTCCCAATTTGGCAGGAAATTCAGGAGGACTATTTTAAAAAGCTTGATGCCCTAAGCATTGAAGATTTGTGTTCTCAAGCCCGTTCGGCCGGAATTCATCAATCTCAAACGGCAACTATTGATTTTGCCATCTAGGACTAAATTTTTCATGGGAAAAACGGCCTTTGCTGGATAT
Source organism: Pseudomonadota bacterium (assembly GCA_036339585.1). Lineage (NCBI taxonomy): Bacteria > Pseudomonadati > Pseudomonadota > Pseudomonadota bacterium. The sequence continues at coordinate 296,966 of JAYZAS010000004.1, read as the reverse complement.
GGTTTAGAGTGTGAGAACAAATGCGTGTAAACTTTTGAAGCATAATAAACGCAGATGTGTGTCGAACAAAAAATCATCGTCCGTCTTTGAGGCCGGCTGTTGTATCAACGACCTTAACTTTGATTCTGTTGGAGCAACACCCTTGGTAAGGCTTTCACGTATTACCTAGGAAAAAGGTCTTGGTTCGGGCCTGTTGGCGAAACTCGAGTTTTCAACCCAATGGGTTCCGTAAAAGGTCGTATAGGTATTGCAATGCTCTCGGCACCTAAATCTGATGGCCGATTCAACTCGGAAAGCATATTTGTGAGCCAACGTCAGGTGATGCTGGAATAGCGCTTGTTTTTGCAGCCGCAAGAAAAGGCTACCGTTTAATTTTAACGATGCCTGCGTCGCAATCAGTGGCACGTAGAAAAATGTTAAATTTTTTGGGGACAGAACTTGAATTGACTCCCGCCAAAGAAGGCATGACGGGAGCGATTCGTCGTGCTGAAGAAATCATAGAAAATAATTCAAATGCAATAATGCCTCAACAATTTCATAACGAAGCTAACACCACTATTCACGCTCGTACAACAGCCGAAGAGATATGGACAGATACTGATGGGTTAGTAGATGTGATTGTATCAAGCGTAGGCACTGGAGGCACATTGACTGGGTGCGGGCGTTTATTGAAAGCTTGTAACCCAGAAATAAAGATTATCGCTGTTGAACCGGAAAATAGTGCTGTGCTCTCGGGTGGAGCGCCAGGTAGTCACAGAATTGACGGTATAGGGACTGGATTTGTACCTCCGATTCTTGACCAATCCCTAATTGATGAGGTTATAACTATTGCGAGTGAGTCTGCTTTTATTTCTGCAAGACAAGTCGCTCGGCTTGGAGGACTTCCTGCTGGGATTTCTCCAGGAGCTGCTTTAGCGGCGGCTATTGAAATATGCGGGAGAGCTGAAATGATAAAAAAACGAGTTGTTGTGATAGTACCTTCATTTGCAAAACGTTATCTCTCAACACAACTATTTGATGAGCTATAACCTGTGGTAACGATTCTCAATAAATCCCAAGAAAAGCGTTACGCAAGACATACCGCTCTTGCCGAGGTTGGGGTACAAGGGCAAGAGAAGCTTTTGACTTCTCGGGTTCTTATTGTGGGAGCCGGTGGCCTGGGGTCTCCAGTGCTGCTTTACCTCGCTGCAGCCGGGGTTGGAACGATAGGCGTGATTGATTTTGATAAAGTTGAATTAAGTAATCTGCAACGACAGATAATCCATCGTGAAGAGGGTGTAGGCACGGCCAAGGTGATGAGTGCTCGAGAAGCAATTTTTGAGCTTAATCCAGAGGTTGCTGTTGAGACCTACCGAATGAGATTGACAAACAATAATGCAAGCGACCTGATAAATAACTTTGATTTAGTTGTTGACGGTTCGGATAATTTTACCACACGTTATTTATTGAATGACGCATGTTTCTTTTCCAAAAAAACCCTTGTTTCTGCTGCATTGCTTCGTTTTGAAGGACAGTTATCCACTTTTAAACCCTTTGTTCCAGGTGATAAAAACCCTTGTTATCGTTGTTTGTTTCCAAGTCCGCCTGCACCTGGAACTGTGCCGCGCTGCGAGCAAGCCGGGATTTTCGGGGCTGTTGCCGGAGTTATGGGATCCTTGCAGGCGACTGAAGTCATAAAAGAACTTCTTGGAATAGGTGAAGGGTTGTCTGGCAAATTAGTCCTTTACAACGGGCTGGATGGGCGGTTTACCAAACTTAAAGTTATGCGTGAGGATGGCTGCAAACTGTGTGGGTCTTCACCTACCATAGGTGCGTTGGGTGTGTGATAACACCAACTGTCAGGGTAAAATGCTCCTCAAGTGTGAAGTTATAGGTCCGATTCTACCGTTTCCGATGGTCTGCCCATCAACCTTTAGCAACGGTCGTACCCCTAAGCAATTAGTGAGGAAACCTTCACTTGCCTGACCAAGGATATCTACCGGTAGTTTCTTTTCTTCTGCTCCGAATTTGGCGAGGATCTCGCCACGCATTATTCCAGGTAGAGCGCCGTCAGTGACAGGAGGAGTGAAGATTCGATTGCCAACCACCAGGAAAAGATTGGCTATTGTCGCCTCCGCTAAACGTTTTTGAGTATTAAGCAATAAAGCTTCATTGGCTCCATAGCTCTCTGCCTCTTGGCGGGCAATGATATTACCGAGATAGCTAAGCGTTTTGCATCGCGAAAGAGTAGATAATTCATCCCTTCGAAATCTGGTAGAGATGATCGCGTTTGTCTCACTTTTGTAAGGGGGCACTGGGTTAACTGTTATTGCCAAAGATGGTGTATTTTGGGAGGGAGGTAAAAGACCACGTTGGCAAGTACCTCGACTAACAGTGAGGCGCAGAACTCCATCGTCTAGTTTATTTGCGTCTAATACTAGAGCGAAGGCAGAGGATAACTCTTCATTATTTATACCTATTTGCAAGTCAATTAATTCCGCTCCTTGTCGAAGTCTCTGTAGATGAGCAGAGAGGCGCAGTGGGACTTTATCTCGAGCTAAAACAGTCTCAAACAATCCATCGCCAAGCATGAACGCTCTGTCATCCACTGCAATAACTTTGTCCTCAGTGTCAAAAATTTCACCATTAAACCAAAATTTCACAACTCGCTATGATCCTCCGGATCTAAACATCTCAGTAGAGCGCGCACTTTATGAAGAGTTTCATCATATTCCAGTTTGGGGGAGGAGTCTGCTACTATGCCCCCTCCAGCCTGAGCTATGACAGAGTTCTTTTCAACAATTAATGTACGTATTACGATACTCGAATCCATGGCTCCATTATAGCCAAACCAACCGATGGCACCGCAATAAGGCCCCCGTCGTGTGGCCTCAAGCTCATTAATAATTTCCATAGCACGAATTTTAGGCGCGCCTGTGACCGACCCTCCAGGAAAACATGCTTTCATAAGGGAAATAGAATTTTCACACTTTTTCAATTTACCGGTAACCGTCGATACTAGGTGGTGCATCTCAGCAAAACTTTTAAGTTTGAATAATGACGGTGTCATCACCGACCCAATCTCGCAGACCTTAGAAAGATCGTTTCTAAGCAAATCCACAATCATGAGGTTTTCGGCCATGTCTTTTTCACTTAATTTTAGATCGGTTGCTAGCCGTTGATCCTCTTCGAGGTTTGCTCCTCTTGGGCGTGATCCTTTGATTGGTTCAGTTACAACTGAGCCGTCAGCTTTGAGCTGTAAAAATCTTTCTGGTGATGCCGATAAGACAGCTCTTCCTTGGCCGCAGTTAATGAATGCTGCAAAGGGAGCAGGGTTTCTGGCTCGGAGTATAAGATATAACTCAAAAGCTGAGATTCCGGGGGGTCGAGAAATACAAAACCGTTGCGTTAGATTTGTTTGAAAAATGTCACCCGCTTTTATGTATTCAATAGCCGCCTCAATTTTAGCGTTGTATTCAGTCTTGACAAAATCGGGTTCCCATTTTCCACATGGCGCCATTGGCACTGGTAAGCTTTTTGGTCCATTGGCAATCCCCTTTGCAAAGGTGGATGCTCGCCAAGCCGTATAACTGGCACTTTTCCCGGGAGTTGGGGTAGCAATCACCCAAGCTTTTTTAGCTTTGGTGTCAAAAGCTGCCACAAGATGATATGCTCCAACAATCATTTCTGGAAGGTTTGTTCCGTCTGCCGGAGGGGGGGGGATACGTTCGAGATGCCTACCCATTTCATATCCCAAATATCCCATAATTCCCGTTTGAAATGGTGGTAAATTCTCGATCGGGTCTAGAGTTATATTGTTTAATCGATCATTGATTCGGTCCCACGGGTTGTCTGAACCGTTTATTATGGCCACCTCTAGCGCTTCTGGAGCTGGCGCAAAATAGGCGTAGCGACCTAAGCCTTCCGGCGAATCAAGGAAGATAGAATGTGGACTGGCCGCAAAAGGAGAAAAGGCAACCACAGGCTCGCGATACGGAATTTCAATTGTTAATGGTTTTATACTCATTATTTGGGTCTTTGCTAGTTGAGCGGCGCGAACATTGCAGTATGCAAATATATTACATGCTATACAGACAATAGCTTTTCTATGGGTGTGTCGTATTTTGGGTTGTTGAAGATGATTTTAAAAAGCTTTTTTTATATTTTTCTTGTTAGTTCTATAGTTATTTCTAGTCCAATTGAGGTGTCCGCACAAAAAGCCAAGAAAGGCAAACTCGTTCAGCGCTTTGCTTCGATACGTGCAAATGACGTGAATGTTCGGGCAGGGCCAGGAGTTCGCTATCCCGTAAAATGGAAGTTTGTTCAGCGTCATGCACCGATAGAAGTCATTGCACAATATGATACATGGAGGAAGATACGTGATTGGGAAGGTGGTGAAGGATGGGTCCACCGTGCTATGCTCGAATACAAAAGAAGTTTAATACTCACCGGAGTTCAAAAAACCATGCGCCGCCGGCCAAGCGATAGTGCTCCCGCAATCGCTAGACTTTCAACCAAGATGATTGTTCTCGTTAAAAGATGCGATTTAGATTGGTGTTATGTTTCGGCTCATGACCATGAAGGCTGGATTCGCCGAAAAGGCCTCTGGGGTCTATATCCAAAAGAAACCATACGGTAGTTTGTATTGCTTTCTGTCCAGTGGAATATTGATGAGTCTAGGACATGTCTTCAAGGTCGTATTTGAGATCCGATATTTCATTTCGATCTAGAAACAATTGTATTCTTTGAAAGAATTATAATGGCACGCAAAAGCAAAAAAAGCCGATCTGTTAGTAAAAAAAAACGGTGGCGATATAAGCTCTATATAACGCAGTTTTTATTTTGGAGCACAGCAGCTGTATTAGGAGGTCTTCTTTTTGCGGCTTTGAGCCTGCCAAATATTACGAATTTGGAGAAAGCTTCCTATAGGAAGGCAGAAGTCAGAATTTTAGCTGTTGATGGAAGCCCTATTTTTCAGTTCGGCAACCGGCATGGAAAACCGGTCCTTTTGAGAAATCTGCCAATCACAGTGCCCAATGCTCTATTGGCGACTGAAGACAGGCGCTTTTACAAACATCTGGGTATTGACCTTATCGGCATTCTCAGGGCACTGGGCCGAAACATAAATGCAGGTCGTATCCTTCAGGGTGGTAGTACCATCACTCAACAATTGGCGAAGAACTTATTTTTGACACAGGAGCGTACGCTATCGCGAAAAATCCGCGAGATATTATTAGCTTTCTGGCTCGAATATCATTTTACTAAAGACGAGATACTCACACTTTACCTTAATCGAGCTTACTTCGGAGCTGGTCTTTATGGTGTGGATGCCGCGGCCAGACATTACTTTGGCAAATCATCGAGTAAGCTAGGGCTTTACGAATCGGCGGTATTAGTGGGGCTTTTGAAGGCGCCGAGTCGTTATAATCCTACTGTATACCCCAAACGTGCGGCCGAGCGTGCTAATCAGATTTTAAGAAACATGGCTGCCGTCGGTTGGTTGTCGGAGCAAGCAGCGCACAGTCAATTTCGTCAATCGGTGGCTACTATTAATAAGAGGGTACCACGTTCCGGGACCCGTTATTTTGCAGATTGGGTTTTGCGTCAGGCAGAGGGTTTTTTGGGCGGTTTCGACAATGATGTTATAATTCATACAACACTCGACCCGACGTTGCAGAGGGCAGCGGAAAAACATACTTCTGCTGTTATGAGTTTTGCGAAAGAGAAAAGAGCGGGTCAAGTAGCAGTCCTGACTCTATCACCTAATGGCGCTATTCGCCTTATGGTGGGCGGGAGCAATTACGACTTCAGTCAATTTAATCGCGCGACTCAAGCCCGGAGACAGCCGGGTTCTGCATTTAAACTATTTGTCTACCTTGCTGCCGTGGAAAGTGGGATGGATCCGGATCAGCGTGTTAAAGACATGCCAATTGCAGTGCAGGGTTGGAAACCGCGTAATTATAACCGTCGGCATTTGGGGCCTATGACCTTGCGTGAGGGTGTTGCGCGTTCTTCCAACGCTATTGCGGTAGCGTTAGCGGAGAAGATTGGTCGTGACAAAGTTGTTCAAGTGGCGCGGCGGCTTGGTGTTGCCAGTAAGCTTGGGTCTAAACCATCACTAGCCCTTGGGGTTTATGAAATAAGGCTATCCGAATTAGTTGCTTCTTATGCAACATTTGCAAATGCTGGGCGTGCAGTTGAGCCATTCGGCATTGAAAGGATAAGCACACCTGATGGTCGCAATATATATAGTCGCTCAAGCGGTATATCGACTCAAGTAGTGGCCGATCGAGATGTCATTGTCATGAATGATCTATTGCACGCTGCTTTGGATTGGGGCACGGGAAAAGCAGCACGTATCAAGCCGCCCGCTGCTGGGAAAACCGGAACTACTCAGGGCTATCGCGATGCTTGGTTCATTGGATATACAGGTCACTATGTTACAGGTGTTTGGATGGGCAATGACAATGGCCAACCAACTAAAGGTCTGACCGGTGGCTCACTGCCGGCACAACTCTGGAAAATGATAATGGAGGATGCGCACCGAGACCTACCATACCGCCGATTACCTGGTGTTATTGGAAAAGATTAATAAACTAAAGTTATTTTCCATAGCGGTGCAGCTGAAGGCCTTCGTGCTTGAGCCAAATACGCCCGCCGTCTGTATGGTTTGTAAGAGACCTAACAACATTCCAAAACGCGCGAGAATGATTGTGCTCGACCAAATGAGCCACTTCATGAGCGACAACATAGTCAAGAACAAAACTTGGCGCCATAATGAGGCGCCAACTAAAGGCTAAATTACCGTTGGAGGAGCAACTCCCCCATCGCCCTTTTTGGTCTCGTATGGAAATGCGTCCTGCCTTGCAACTAATTTTCAATGATTTGTTTGTCACCAATTGACCTATCTCGCAGCGAGCTTGGCTTTTTAGCCAGTCTGTTAGCCGTCGCCGAAAATGTTCTTGCCTACCAAATACTATCAATCGATCCCCGTCAAATTTGATTAAACCGCGTGTGTTTCCACCATGCCTGACAATCAGTGGTTTGCCTCGGAAAGGAATCGTCACACCATCATGAAAGGGCACAAAACGGGGAAGACGTGCGATTTGCTCATTCAGCCATTCTTTATTTTTATTGGCAAATTCTAGTCCCTCTTCTTCTGAAATATTCGGTGGTAGCACGAGAACTCCTCGTCGGATTGTGCCATCAATTCTAAGTGATATGCGCTTTGCGTTTACCGCATGACGGATGATTACAGAGCTTTCGTAATCTTTCTGTGCAATAATTTTATCTGTCATCTTGATTTATGGGATCTGCTGCTTTTACAAGCCATTTTTCTATGTGATCTTTAATGTCCTCGACGTCATTCTCACAAATACCTTTTCCGCGTACAGATATTCCTGCCGTATGAACCGTTTCGGGATCGCCTGATACTAAGGGATGCCACCAGAAAAGCTCCTTGCCCTCGTCCAGCAATCGGTAGGCGCAGGTGTTTGGCAACCATTCGAGTTTCTGAATATTATGGTGATTAAGATTTATGCAGTCTGGTACACTTTCTTGACGTCGACAGTAATCAGAACACTTACAAGTCTCAAGATCGAGTTGGTGGCAGGAAACGTTAGTAAATGCAATATCACCGGTATCTACGTCTTGTATTTTATGTAGGCAACAGGATCCACACCCGTCGCAAATGGCTTCCCATTCTGCCACCGACATATTGGATAATTTCTTACGTTTCCAGAAGGGAGCCATTTTTCTAGGCCTCATCTACGAGATGAATGAATGAGCCTGCGACGTTATTTGAGATCAGGCCTGAAGACTCCAGGGGTTTTTGGGCGGAGTCGGTGCAAGAAAATAATTTTCCTATGTCTGGATCAAGTGTTGTCGCGGTGGAGTAATGAAATTCGTGTCCCCGGAACCTTTTTCCCACAGAACCGAACGGGGTGTCTGAGCAGCTCTTTACCTCGCGGTAACCTAGATGTAACTTTGGGTTTGCAAAACTACTCTCGAGTGGCAAAAGACCAGTCATGTGGTGGCCTTTACCACATCTGTCAATTATGCTTTTTCCGAGCACCATAAAGCCGCCACATTCGCCATAAACAAAAGCTTTTGATGCTGCGGATCGAAGTCCTGCATGAAAATCTCCATTACTGGCAAGTTGTTCTGCATACAACTCGGGGTATCCACCAGGCAAGTAGATCGCATCTGCATGGCTCGACGGCTTTTCATTGGCAAGAGGTGAAAAGAACGAGAGCTCGGCATTTTGATTTCGCCAATCCTGTAAAAGCGCGTCGTATAAAAATGCAAATGCTGCGTCCCTTGCAACTGCGATATGTTGCCCGATTGGAGCTAGGGCAGACTTTTTCTCGCGCATTTCGATCCTTGTCTCTTGAGCGAGACTGGCAAGAGTTCCTAGATCAATGCTGTTTGCTATAAGTTCACTTGCTGCGGACAGAAACTCTAACATCTGACCCGTTTCGGACGCATGAATTAGACCCAAATGCCGTTCCGCTAGTTGCATGCTAACAGTCTTTGGCACAAAACCTAAAATTGGGATGCTTGGGAGGGTTTCTTTCATTGCATTAGATATAGATTGGCGATGTTTTGTGCTGCCGACACGATTGAATATCACTCCACATAAGTCGAAATCATCCCGATGGTTTGCGAAACCTCTTATCACTGCCGCTGCAGAAGCTGCCTGCCCTTTTACATCTACAACTAAAATCACAGGCCAACCCGTTGTTGCTGAAAGATCAGCGGTGGAATTCTTGCCATTGCACGTGCCATCAAATAATCCCATCACGCCCTCGCAAATTATGAGTGGCGCTGCTTTGGAGAGGCTGAAACAATGCCCTGCAATGGTCTCCAACCTCATTGCCCACAGGTCTAGGTTTAGGCATGGCATGTCAGCCGCAGCAGCTAGATAGCTTGGATCTATGTAATCAGGTCCAATTTTTGCCGGAGCTACAACATAGCCATTATTTTTCAATGCACGAATTAGTCCAAGCGTTATAATCGTTTTACCGTTGCCGCTTGCAGGTGCGGCGATTATTAGGCCAGAAGATTTTTTTTTCATGGCCTATTTTAACATCTAACTACGCTTTTGGGAGTGCAAAAGAATGTCGAGTAAAATGACGAAACTTGACAGCAACAGTTTTGCTTATGATTGGATACCTTTTTTTCTTATACACCGAGGTCGATCTTGCGCATCAAAATTAGGTTACTTTCGGCCAAATTTCTGGAACTTGAGTGTTGTCTCAGCTTTAAGTTTGGCGATGATCATATGTGGTACATTTACAATTTCTTTGTCTCAAGCCCAAGCGCAAATGGGAATAAAATTACAGAAAGTAGGCTTAAGTCCTCTGTTTGGAGCGGCGCAGCAAGGAGATTGGCAGTCTGTGGACTATCTCTTGAAATCGGGCGCCAACCCGAATGTAAAGTTTTCGGAAGACGGGCGCACCCCCTTAATGATGGCAACTATCGGACGACATTTTGATATTGTTGAAACCTTAATAAAGTTTGGTGCGCGGCCCGATATCATGGATGACTTTGGCCGAACAGCTTTAAGCTGGGCGGCCGAACTCGGAGAGTATGAAATTGCGCAACTTCTATTGGGTGTACAAGCCAGTCCTGACCGCCAGAATAAAGAGGGCGTGACACCATTGATGATGGCGGTCAAAGAAAGTCACATACAAATAGTCCAACTCCTACTTGAAAATAATGCAGATTTATCGATACGTGATTATACCGGACGTAGCCCCCTAGACTGGGCCCAAATGCAGCGTAATCAAGAAATAATAAGAGTGTTGAGCCAGATCGGATCAAGCAATTGACCCTAGGCAGAGGATTTATTGAGTTCTATTTTTAGTGCCTCCAAAAGGTCGGTTAAATGAGCTAAGTTTTCTTCGTCAACAATGCCGAGTTGACCCGCAACCAAGATGAAGTATTCCAGTCGGCAGGTAAGACCCATGGCTTTTGAAATCGATTTTTTCAATGCGCAATCGTTTTTTTGGCCGCATCCCTCAGCTAAAATAGCTGGTATTTCCAATGCTGTGGCGCAAATTGCGGCACCCAAAGTAAACTGATTGTCAGCGGGGAATGACTGGCTAATATCGTATATCTCAATTAGCAGGTCATGTGCGGTATGAAGGGCATCAAGGTCGCGAAAATCCATTTTTCCCAACGTTTTTTGAAATATCTAGAACAGAAGTCTAAATGTACAACCTATAACTGCATATGCCAGTCATTTTTTGAAGTGGTCTGAAACACCCAAAATCCATGCTTCTTCATTTTCTATTTTTGTTCTATCCCCTCTGTTTAAACCTGAAAGCCCACCAAAAAACGAATCAATCTGATTATTAACATCCGCGATAGCTAAGGCTTGTGCTGCAGAGGTCACTTGTGCGGCATCTTTTGGTTTTCCCTTGATTGGGTGAAGAGGAAAGATTGATGGATAGATCTCTGCCATAATAATTTGAGCAGAAGGCTCGATCTGTAGACCCGTTTCAAATGGCCAAATACGTGTTTTCCTTGCGAGGTGAGGATCAAAGCGTAACGACCACACTGCAGGTATTCCAGTAAGTGCTTGACTGCCTGCCGAACCCACCCCTGCCAATTTCCATACAGGCTGAGCACTCGGGACAAGTTGTTCAACTAAACGTCGTTCTGCGACGTCATTTTGTTCATGTGGGCGGCGGCCGCGGCGTAGGAGATATTTTCGCTTTTCATCCCGTACATTTCCCCAGAATGGAAAAGCTTCGCCGGTGATCTGTTGATTAAGATACTCTGCGAGGTCAAACCGATTATTTTGGTTGTTCTGGTTGTCCGAAAGGCCTTCGAATAGAAGTTGCCATATGTTCCTCCATTGCGGTCCCTGCATACCAAGAGCTGAGGCAGTTCCAGCGGGATAACCGAATGGAAAGTCAAATCCAACAAGAATTCGATTGCCAGCTTGGGAGGAGGAGTAAAGATGGCCTCTGAGCCATTCTGTAGCTGCTGATCGGGTTGGTATATTGTGAAGTTTACTTTTCTGCGGTGCTTCTGGGCGCCATATTAATGCACAGATCCAAATGCTGTTTGGCCCGGTCTGAGGTGAACTAGCAGAACTCCAATCAACTGTGATATATTCATCAAAATGCATTTGGGTGTAAGTTCTGTTCAAAACGCTTTTAAAAGCAAATTCTGAATGAAACGTATAATCATTAATGAAGCTCTGGGCTACTGATGTCTTTTCGGATCGTACTTTTCTCTTAGCGCTGGCGTTGCTATTAGATGCGTTTTTAGGCGACCCGCGTTTAATATTTCGGATTATACCGCATCCAATATCACTTCTGGGTAATGTGATAGAATTTGGTGAGCGCAAACTTAATCATAATAGTTTAGGCGACTTGGCACGTTTGGCACGGGGAGCTTTACTGACGGTAGTGATTGCAATCATTGTAATAATCATGGGCTGGGGCCTGCAAATATTTATAGCTCTGTATAACCTTTGGGCTTTGGAATTAATATTAATTGCCTTTCTATTGGCTCAGCGAAGCTTATACGACCACGTTCGTTCGGTAAGTATAGAACTTGAAAAAAATGGGATAGAGGCAGGCCGCAGAACAGTTGCTCATATCGTTGGGCGTAATACAGCGGGTCTTGATAAAGGTGGCGTATCAAGGGCTGCTATAGAGTCGTTGTCAGAAAATTTTGCCGACGGTGTAGTAGCTCCCGCTTTGTGGTACCTGATCTTCGGGCTTCCAGGTCTCTTTTTCTGCAAGGCGGTCAATACTATGGACAGTATGATTGGCTATCGCAATGAGCGATACAATATGTTTGGTCGAGTAGCAGCGAGACTGGACGATGTAGTAATGTGGATCCCTGCGCGTTTTGCAGCGCTTCTCATTATCGTTGCAGCGTGTGTGTTCCCGAGGAGTAAACCCCTGCGGGCTGTTCGTTTTATTCTGAACGATGCATCGAAACATCCCTCCGTCAACGCCGGCTGGCCTGAGGCCGCGATGGCAGGAGCACTTAACTACGCACTCGGGGGCCCACGTGTTTACAAAGGTGGTTTGCAGGAGGGTGTGTGGATCGGGAATGGTAGGTTTGAATTATTACCTGTTGATATAAAACAGTCTCTTAATTTGTTTGTTGCTGCGTGTTGCTTAAATGGCCTCTTCGTATTGGCGCTTTGGCTGGTTCTAGATTAGGGGTGGTCAGCGTAAATTGCGTAGTGACGAGCGCAAAGCATTAGCCTGGACATTCTGGTATCGACCCTTAAGAGCTATTTCTTCTGCTGTTGCCTTCTCGCTTCCATAATAGGATTTATTTTTTGATTGTCGTGGATGAATTATTGCTCCTTCAACGCTAGCGCCTACAAATGCACCCTGATTTATGGAAAACGAATATATGTCTGCGCTTAAGTTTGTGGTGGTGGCGGCCCCAGCACCAACGCCTACTGGCCCAGCTGCTACACTGAGATCACCGCCAAGTTTAACCTCATTCTGAAGTATCGAAGCCAAGCCATTATCTGACATTATTAGCAACAAAATTTCTTGAGACTGGCCACCAAACTGTAACCCAAAACTCGCTGAACCCATGGTAAAAAAAGCAGGGTACCCCCAATTTTGATTAGAGTCCTTAGCCATTAAAATACCATTTCCTCCCTCCGCTCCAACAAAGAATGCTCCTTTTAAAACATTAGGAAAAATCATTACCGCCCTAGCGCGCTGAATGATATTGCGGATGTCTTGTCCAATATTCTCATCCTTCGCCATTCGTTGAATTGTGAAATGTGCTCTTGAGACCAGCTGGTCTTCCTCCATGCCAGCTAATGAGGTTTGAGGCAGTGGGAAAATAAACGCTATTGTAATGGCTACTATTGGGACGATGGCTTTCATGTGAATAAACTCCTTCGGTAAGATTACCTGACTATTTGATTAGAGCCAGATTTTTAAATCGTTTCTAGCACCTCAATGAAATAAAACGGGAAGATTTTGCGAAGAAACGTGCAATACTGCTGGTTGCAATTTTTCTGTTTAAACTGCCACATCTTGTAGGTGTTATCTTTAAGTCTAAAGAAATCATTCAAAATTTAGATGGATGTTTTTGTTTTTTCAGTAGGCCTTAAGCTAGCGTGTACCACATTCATGATCGCTGCTTTTATATCACATGGGGATCAAAGACTTTATTTTTACACGTATATTAAATAGACGGATCGAAGTTTATCATTTCAATGCTCCAAACTCCTGTATTTGACTTTCTATCAGCAATATGGGCAAGCCGAGTAAGACTGCAGTTTGCGGCCGTTATTGATAAAGCTCTTTCTGGACCAAGCCCTAGGGCAATGGCTATGGCCGCTCGTATTGTCCCGCCATGTGACACACAGATAATATCACTTCCCGCATAATTAGTTGTTATGTTTGTAATCGCGGGCGCAACCCTGGCCACTACATCTGCAAAGCTCTCGCCCTTTGGCGCCCTTTCGAAGGCAGGCGCTATCCAAAAGTTATGCATCTTATTATTGAAAGTATCGCCAAGTTGGTCTCGTTGTTTTCCTTGCCAAAGGCCGAAATGTTGCTCACGAAGAGCCGGTTCTTCAATAGCCTTTGACAGATTGGCTCCCTCCCGCACTATCGCCTCAGCAGTTAAAACCGTGCGTTTAAGGTCTGATGTCACAAGAACGGCTTCAGATGGTAATATTTCTGCTAAACGCTTAAAGGATTTTGTATCTGACACATCGGCATCTAGGTCCATTTGGCCATACACTATGTTGCTTGGATTAAAGACTGGCGCATGTCTAATCCACCACCACCGTGTAACAATTGTCTCCATATAACCCCCAAAAAATTTAAAGGGTGGCTGCTAATAAAATAGCAGTCTCTAGGATTTGCTGTTGTGCACCCAATACGTCGCCGGTATGTCCGCCTAAACGTTTTACTGCGAGATATCCTAACCCACCCGCTAACAAACTGCCTACAATGAGTCCATTAATGCTTGTATTAAAGCCAATCATTGTGAATGCTATGCATATACTAATTATGCCTCCAACGATAACATCTTGAGTACTTGGGCTTCCCGCTTCAACAGCTCGACCCGTTTCTGAGGCAACAGGAAAGGCTCTCATTGCTATTGGTAAAAACCCTCGCGAGGCACTTGCAGCCGCAACGATTGCTAGTGCCGCCGCCAGCTCACCCCCGACACTCAATAGATTAGAAATCGCAGCTGCCTTAAGACTTATCACTGTAACAATTGCAATTACGCCAAAAGCACCAGTTTTACTGTCACGCATTATTGCGATTCTCTTTTGCGGACTCACACCGCCCCACATTCCATCAGCACAGTCGGCAAGCCCATCTTCATGTAAACCGCCACTAACGGCACACATTACTGCAACGGCGAGAAGTGCTGCCGCATATGATGGAAGGTTGGAAGCTAGAGAGGCAGTTACGCCCCCTGCTGCACCTATAATACAACCTACAAGTGAAAACGCCCACGCTGACTCGGCCAACGGTCTTTGCCCCGTATCGCTATCAATCGGTATGGGCAGGCGAGTGAAAAACTGTGTAGCTAGTAGTAGATCGCCAATACGTCGGTCGAGTTGAATTGCCTTTCTGAAGTTTTGGCGCGTTTTGTCTCTACTCTTCGAGGATGTGTCGTTTTCTTTAAGATCAAGGGGAACATTTGTTTTGGCATCATTTTCTTGTGAGTCTTGTTGTTTGGTCATGATAAACACATATGTAAGATCAAAGTTAATTAAGTATGTCAGCCTTTACCCCAAATGCACAGATTTTGTTAGATTTTACAATGAGTGAAGCCTCCGCCAACAGTTTTCAAGAAATGCGTGATATTATGAAGCGGTTTCCCGGCCCGGATGATGAAGCCATGGAACGTGGAAAGGATCACGAGGCAATTTTGACCAAACCGTTTGGGGCTTTGGGGCACTTGGAAACCCTAAACCAATGGTTCTGTGCGTGGCAGGGCCGCCACCCCCCCTGTCTTGAAAGACCACGAGTCGCTGTTTTTGCCGGGAACCATGGTGTAACACAGCACCACATTTCAGCTTTCCCTGCTGATGTAACCCAACAAATGGTGGCAAATTTTCGATCTGGTGGTGCAGCGGTTAACCAGCTTTGTAAGTGTTATGATGCCGAGCTTCGTGTTTATGAGATGGCGTTAGATCATTTCACAAATGATTTTACTGAGTCGCCAGCCCTTTCTGAATCTGCATGTGCGGGTGCGATGGCTTACGGTATGATGGCGGTCGAGGATGGAGTTGATGTTATATGTGTTGGTGAGATGGGAATCGGTAATACGACGAGTGCAGCCGCGCTATCGTGTGCCTTGTTTGGGGGAGCCCCTCAAGATTGGACCGGGACTGGTACAGGGATCGATAAAAGGGCTCTTGAGCGCAAGGTTGCGGTGATCAGGAAGGGACTGGCTCTTCATCGTTCACATCTCGACGACCCTTTGGAGTGCTTGCGTCGGCTAGGGGGGCACGAATTAGCGGCAATCGCAGGTGCAGTCATCGCAGCTCGCATTGCAAGGGTCCCAGTAATATTAGATGGTTATGTTGCGACGGCGGCGGCAGCCGTATTGCACAAGATCGACAGCACTGCATTGGATCATTGTATTATAGGGCACCTATCGGCTGAGCCGGCCCATTCCATGCTCCTTGATGTGCTTGGCAAAGCACCCCTATTAGACCTAAATATGCGTCTTGGCGAAGCTTCGGGTGCGGTTATGGCTCTTGCAATTCTGAAGGGCGCGGTAGCTTGCCACATTGGCATGGCAAGTTTTAAGGAGGCAAACATACATGAAAAACTTTAGTTTTTTTCATTCTCCAATCTGTAACAAACGCCCCTCTCGTCTCGCTGCGTTAAAGTTGTAGAGAAAAACTATGCTTGATATGAGGAGGTAGACTAGATTTAGGGCACAAGCATTAAAAAGAAGCGTGTTGTCGAAGTAATCCTGAGCTAATACTGCGCGCATCCCCTCAAAAACGTGTGCAGGAGGAAGTATCCATGCAATCCACTGAAGCCAATTTGGTAGTATTGAAACGGGATAGTAAATCGCACTGACAGGCGCTATCAAAAATATTAGTGCCCATGCCAGGCTCTCGGCTCCAACCCCAAAGCGCAGAAGTAAAGAGGTTACTAACAAACCGATCACCCAGCCAAAAATGAGCAGGTTCGTAAAAAATGCAATAAGTGGAAAACCTAGGCTAAAGATTGAAAAATGATAGAGCGGGATCGCTAGCATTATCGCCGGGCCTACCCCTATTAAAACCCTGATCAAGCTGATTCCCATCAATGCCAGAATAAACTCATACGGTCGAAGTGGTGTAACGAAAATATGGCCTAAATTACGAGACCATAGTTCTTCCAAAAACGAAATTGAGAAGCCTAACTGGCCACGAAATAGAACATCCCATAACAAAACGGCTCCTATTAGAATACCTGCTGCTTCTGCTAGTACAGATGACTGGGTGAGAAAGAATTGCGAGATAAAACCCCAGAGTACAAGCTGTATGCTTGGCCAGTATGCTAGTTCTAAAAGACGCGGCAACGAGCCCTTTATCAGATAAACGTACCTCAACACTAACCCGCGAATGCGTTTAAACGAGTGTTTTATATTTTTAGATATTTCTTGCATTATTTCATTCCCTTTGGGGGAGCTTTGCGAGCAACGGCTAGAAAAACCTCCTCCAAACTATCGCGACCATATGCCTCAATAAGTTCAGAGGGTGTACCAGCGTCAGTTATACGGCCTCCCTGCATCATGAGAACTTGGTCACATAATCTCTCAACTTCTTGCATGTTGTGAGTTGCGAGCATTATGGACGCACCGGTCCGCTCACGGTAATCGCAAAGATAGTGTCGTATCCAGTCTGCACTATCGGGGTCCAAGCTAGCGGTGGGCTCATCCAGCAAAAGCAGTTCGGGATTGTTTAATAATGATTTCGCTAGCATCACACGCGTTCGCTGACCAGCTGACAAAGTTCTATACTTTCTGTGGAGTAAATCATTAAGCTGCAAGTCGTCTGCCAAAACGCTTAAGCGTTCTTTTTCGTTTGCGATACCGTAAAGCTGGGCATAAACTTTTAGGTTTTGATAAACACTTAACCGTTGGGGGAGGTCGACGTAGGGTGAAGAAAAGTTCATACGTGAAAGTGCAGAATAGCGGCTTTTGAGTATATCAATGCCAAATATTGATATTTCACCTGACGAGGGCACCAACAAGCCCAACAGCATTGCTATAGTGGTTGTTTTTCCAGCGCCATTGGCTCCCAGTAGCGCGATTATCGAATTTTTCTTTACATCAAAAGAGATGTTATCGACAGCACGAACGTCACCAAACTTTTTCGAAAGCTTCAAGACTGATATGATGATTTTTTCTGTCATAATTTGCCTAATATGGTCGGCCTACATTGTTAAAAGCAAGAGCTCAAACTTTTTTTATTCGCTGCAGGGGTTAGAAGATGTTTAGGCGCGCAAAAGAGAGTGATGACAATACGCACACTGGTTTGAGTGTGATACAAGGCGGGCAAGTTCATTTGCGCACGCTTATATTGTTACGTTGGGTGGCGGTAGCAGGCCAAACTGTGACAGTTTTATTAGTTTTTTTTGGGCTAGGTTTCGAGTTACCTTTGATTGCATGTTTTGGAGCAATATTCGGCCTTGTTTCCTCCAACGTAGTGTTGGCAAGCCGAGGCCGTGAGCGGCGTCGGCTTACAGAACGAGAAGTATTTTTATTGCTTGGGTTCGACGTTTTACAACTCAGCGTTTTGCTTTTCTTGACCGGAGGGCTCGCTAATCCATTTGTTATTCTTATAATTGCTCCAGCAATGGTATCTGCGACGATTTTATCCCGGGGTGCTACCATTGGTTTGATTGTATTGGCTATGATCTGTATCTCGCTCCTGGGGCAATATCACTTGCCCCTACCTTGGAGTGGTTCACCGATAGAACTCCAACCAACCTATCGATTAGCAATTTGGACGGCCCTGGCCGTAGCGGTAGTTTTTATTGCGACTTATGTTTGGTCGGTCTCAGAGGAAGCTAGGCGCATGTGGGAGGCATTGGCTGCAACACAAACTTCTTTGGCGCGTGAGCAGAGGGTCTCGGCTTTGGGCGGTTTGGCGGCAGCGGCAGCTCATGAACTAGGCTCTCCTTTGGCTACAATAACTGTGGTTGCCAATGAACTCTCGAAAGAGATCCCGGCTAACAGTCCCATCGCTGAGGACGTCCAACTACTATTGAGCCAGTCCGAACGGTGTCGCCATATAATCACTGGTCTCGCGCAAGCGCCGGAGGCCTCTGCATCGGGCCCTTTCGAGCGATTACCTTTCTCAGCGCTAGTTGAAACTGCTCGTGCTTCTCATGAATCAGGCACTATTGATATTTCTGTCAATATTCAAGCGGATGCTGTTGGAGATGAACCATATCTACCGTATGGTCCAGAAATGATGCATGGTCTAGGAAACCTAATTCAAAATGCTATTCAATTTGCTCACAGTCAGGTATGGCTTGATTTAAACTGGGATAAAGAAACTGTTTGGTTAGTAGTGCGCGATGATGGGCCAGGGTTTAGAGCATCGGTTCTTGCAATGATTGGTGAGCCCTACATATCGACACGCAGTGCAACAGGGGAGAATCTGGGTCTGGGCATCTTTATCGCGCAAACGTTGTTAAAACGCACTGGTGCACATTTAAGTTTCAGCAACCAGAATGGCGGAAAGGTTGAGATTAGCTGGACACGCGCTATTCTGATTAAAGAGTCTTTGGATGGAGAAAGAAAGTGAAGGAATTCACAGCTGGATTACCTGCGGATAGGACACTTCTTATCGTGGACGATGATGCTCCACTGCGAAACCGATTAGCTCGAGCACTGGAGAAGCGTAATTTTTTCCCCGAAGTGGCTGCTAGTGTTGCTGAGGGTATTGAACTAGCCGCTCAGCGCCCACCTGCCTACGCGATCGTCGATCTGAGATTAGAGGATGGAAATGGTTTAGAAATAGTAAAGGCGCTGCGCGAGGGCCGCCCTGAGACAAGAATTGTTATTCTAACGGGCTATGGAAACATAGCCACCGCCGTTGAGGCAGTGAAGGCTGGAGCAGTTGACTACCTTCCGAAGCCGGCAGACGCCGATGCAATTGCTGCGGCCCTTTTGGAAACTGAACGGCCGCTGCCATTGCCGCCGGAAGATCCGATGTCAGCTGATCGAGTCAGGTGGGAACATATTCAGCGGGTTTATGAGCAATGTAACCGCAATGTGTCTGAGACAGCGCGACGGTTAAAAATGCATCGGCGCACACTCCAGCGCATTCTGAATAAGCATGCTCCGCGGAATTAGGAATCGAATGGATTATTCATAATGGTGTCTGACTTGTTTTCCTTAAATGGACTTCTTGAAAAGCTTAATGCGGGGAACATTATATGCGTTGGAGACGTAATGTTGGATCGGTTTTTTGAGGGTCAGGTAAATCGATTATCTCCAGAAGCGCCAATTCCTGTGCTTGAGGTTGAGACAGAGACAGCAATGCTGGGGGGGGCGGGTAACGTCGTTCGCAATATAGCGGCGTTGGGTTCAGCTGTTCGCCTCATCTCTGTTGTTGGTAATGATGAACCAGGCCGCTGTGTTGAAAATTTATTAAGGGTGCAGGATAATCTTTCGGCAAAATTAGTTTTTGAGAAAGATCGCCCCACGACTGTTAAGTCCAGATACCTTGCAGCGCGACAGCAATTGTTACGAGCTGATCGAGAAGTGACATCGCCGGTAACCGAAAACACTTCAAACGCCATTGTATCAGCTGTACGGAAGGAGCTCTCAAAAAGTAACGGTGTTCTTGTGCTTTCCGATTACGGGAAGGGTGTCCTGGGGGCTGACTTAATTCGCATCTTGATTGACGTGGCTATGCAAAATGGCACAAAGGTAATAATTGATCCGAAAGGTAATTTTTTTGATATTTACCGTGGCGCTGACTTAATAACTCCGAACCTCCAAGAGTTACGCAGAGCAAGTGGCATGACCGTAAACTGTGACAGTGAAGTTGTCGCAGCCGCACGTAAAATAATACAGAATGCAGGCGTAAAAGCTGTTCTCGCCACAAGAAGTGAGCAAGGCATGAGTCTTGTAACTATGGAAGAGGCCACCCACTTAAAGGCACGTGCGCGAGAGGTATTTGATGTCTCCGGCGCTGGTGATACGGTGGTGGCGTTAGTGGCAGTTGCACTTGATATAGGCGCAGACCTCAAAACGGCTGCTGCTCTTGCCAATATTGCAGCTGGAATTGTTGTTGGTAAAAATGGCACTGCAGTTGTCCATACATCAGAAATCCTTTCAGTCTTACATGAGACTGCCCTGATGGGATCTGAACTTAAGGTTTTAGCTCTGAGCGAGGCTTCAAATAAAATAGCCTTGTGGAGGGGGAAGGGGTTCCGGTGCGGCTTCACGAATGGCTGTTTTGACCTGCTTCACCCGGGCCACATCTCGCTTCTTTCCCAAGCTAAAGAAAACTGTGACCGATTGATCGTTGGCCTTAATAGTGATCGGTCTGTGCGTCAACTGAAAGGTGAAAAAAGACCGGTACAGAGTGAATCGAGCAGAGCACAAGTATTGGCTTCGCTCGCTGACGTTGATCTGGTGGTAATATTTGATGATGCGACACCACTTGCAGTAATTGAAGCATTGCGGCCAGACGTTCTTATCAAAGGTTCTGATTATGAGCTTAAAGACGTCGTTGGGGGCGATTTAGTAATGCAGTGGGGAGGAGAAGTGATGCTGGCGGACATATTGCCTGGTCACAGCACGACGGATACAATTGAAAAACTTGAGGGTAAAGATTTTGTTCAGACTAATTGAGCTCATTTAAGTTCCAGCCCCCCCGATCATGGTGCGCATCAGTGGTCAAATTTCCATATCGAGTGATAGTTGTATTTCTATGGGTGATTAGGCCGGTTTCACAGCCTTCATATTAAGGCTAACAGAAATTCCATTTAGTTTTTCTGTGCTTACATCATCAAAAAGGCCAAAATCGTCGATGCATTTGATATTTTCAAAGCCAGCGTCCGTTAGGAAGCTACCTAAAAAATCGGCAGTGAAGCCGGTAGCATTAAAGTCATCTTCATCAATTTCGCCGCCAAATAGTATCCGCATTAAATGCCATTGGTGGTCGGGCGTTATCTTCTCATGAACAAATAGTATGCAGAGTGCAGCCATATCGGGCACGCTGACCATAAGCTCACCGCCTGGTTTAAGAATGCGAAGACACTCCCTGAGTGCCTGCGGTATTTCCTCTTTGTAACCGCAACGCTGTAACAGATGACAGCTATAAATTATATCGAATGAATCATTTGAGAACTGGCCCAAATCTCCAAAGTCGCCCTTATAATCGGCATCAGCATTCTCGCTTGGGTGCATATTTTTCCAATCAGCTGTTGGAGTCGATCCACCAATATTTAATTTCATGATAGGCACTTCCGGTGATTATTAGACAATAAGATAAAAATTTTCAGTACCCTACTAGGTACAGGCCTCCACCACGTGTCGTCAATGTATCAGATTGTGCGGGCTTCTTATAAATCGAAAGCAAAGCGTAAATCTCTCGATTTTTAGCCCGTTAATAATGCCTTTTTAAACAGTGGCTGTGCGAATGTTTTTCTAAATGGCGCGCCCGAGAGGATTCGAACCCCTGACCTACGCCTCCGGAGGGCGTCGCTCTATCCAGCTGAGCTACGGGCGCCTAAGAGCAGGAACCTAAGGCAATCTTCAATACTATGCTAGCTAGTTTTACTAAAGTTAGTTTGAATATTTTGGAACCCTGTAAGGCATGCCATGTGATGGTGAGCGCATTGGTTTTTTCATCCAGTCCAAAATATCATTCCAAACATCTTTCGCATTTAAATCTCGCAAAAGCATGTGGTAACCGCTCTCATATTCTTTGATGACGATATTAGAAGAACGGTTCAACAAGCGCGTTTCTAGCAAGAGGCGCGCTTTGCTTGGAATAATATCATCCTGTTTTCCGTATAATATTAATGCTGGTCCCTTTAGTTGGTTTGCACTAGAGAGGGCCATATCCATAAGGTCTACTAAGCCGTTTACAGCATCAATGCGTGTGCGTTTTATTATTTTCTTATCTGTAGATAGTTGCCTTAGCATACTAAGGTTATCAGAAGGTTTGCGTCCGAAGCCTCCTCCGCTTACACCGAGGCCAGGTGCAAACTTGGTCAACATCCATAATGCAGATTCTTGCCAAGCTGGTAGAGCTGCACGTCCCCATGTTGCTGGTGCTATTAAAATTATTCCATCGTGCGGAGGCAGACTATGCTGTGCTGATGCCACTATCGCAACGGTTCCCCCCATGCTTTCTCCTAACAAAAAAAGCGGCACGCCAAGATGTTTCAAACGAATCATGCGAGCAATCGCTATGAGGTCAGCTGTTAATGACTGGGCTCCGTGCCAGCGCCCGGCAAATGGTGCTCCCCCAAACCCACGCTGATCGTAGGCATAGGTGGTTACACCGAACTTGGCCCAATAAGCTGCAGGTTTTTCAAAGGCCTTTGAATAATCATTGAAGCCATGGACTGCGAGAACGACGAATTGTGGAGAGATTTCTGGCCCCCATTTTTTGAAAGGAAGCTTTATGCCGTCATTCATAATAAAATTATTCTGGTCTAAAGCCGTCGCCTGAGATACAGGTCCAGGTTCAATATAGCGGGGCCCACATGAGCTTAAAAATAATAGTGCAGCAGCTAACACCATGGCATGTTTCATTCTGCTGGGTCTTTTTCTCTATTGGGCGAAGTTTGAGTTAACTGTAGGAAAATGTCCCCGAGATTGGTTTCCTTACTTTTAATATCAGCGATGGTTAGCCGAGCTTTCCTAAATTCCTCCAGAATTTGGCCAACCTGAATTATACCTTTTTTATAATTGATCATGACCGCCCCGTTTTGAGTGAGTGAAGGAGAAAACCGCAAAAGATTGGAGGGTACTTCAACGAGCGGACTGTCAGTGGTTATAATCAAAGTTTTTTCATCAATTCGAGACAAAAGGGTTTCTTTTCTCTCTGAAGCGATCAATTCTCCCCTGTGGATAATAGCAATACGATCACAAAGTTTTTCTGCCTCCTCAAGATAGTGGGTGGTGATTAGTACTGTTACCCCACCTCGATTGAGTATGCGGATGTTTTCCCAAAGCTGTTCGCGTAGTTCTATGTCAACACCGGCTGTTGGTTCATCCAAAACTAGAACCGGCGGATCGTGAACCATAGCTTTTGCAATTAGAAGTCGGCGACGCATTCCGCCAGAGAGGGTTCGGGCATATGAGTCGGCTACAGAAGAGAGCCCCACACGGTCAAGGATCTCATCCGTTTTGGTATCTGCGGGTGGTACTCCATAAAGTCCCGCTTGCATATTGAGGTATTCACGGGGAGTGAAAAAGGCATCCATATTAAGTTCTTGAGGAACAATTCCGATGGCTGAGCGTGCATTCCGTGGGTATTTATCTATATCAATGCCCCAAATTTTAACGCTGCCGGCGCTCTTAGTTATAAGTCCACCAAGAGTGTTTATTAAAGTGGATTTTCCAGCGCCGTTAGGGCCTAATAAAGCAAATAGAGACCCCGTGGGAACGCATAGATTTATTTCTTCTAGCGCGGTTATTGCGGGCCTCTTTTTTGAACTAGCGTAGCTTTTTGTTAATCCGTGAATCTCAACAGCTAGCTTGGGGGGCTTGCAATAAGAATCAGTCAATTTGTGCCTCCTAGGCGATTGATTGTCGCGAGGCATTCGCTATCATCCAAGCTCACCAGTGGTCAACCATGGATACAGATTAACTATGGAAGGATAGTACCGTAAATGAAACCAATTGAAGTGACTAACGTAGAGACAAGGGAGGTGAGCTGTGATGGTGGAAGTGGAGCCTCTGGACACCCGCGTATTTTCCTAAATATGGGTGATAATACGGAAATTGAGTGCCCTTATTGCGGCAGGCAATTTAAGTTGTTGAAGCTAGATACGTCGGTAGGTGGGTAAGAAGGAATTTATAAAAATGGTGGGGCAATAATGGAACATTTGTATTTAGTAGATGGCTCTGGATTTATTTTCCGCGCCTACCATGCGGTCAGGCCTTTGACGCGTCCTGATGGCATACCAGTCAACGCCGTATACGGGTTTACACAGATGTTACTGAAGTTAGTCGAAGAAAGTGATGCAGACCATATAGCGGTTATCTTTGATGCTGCGCGGAAAACTTTTCGTAATGATATCTTTCCCGATTACAAAGCACATCGGCCGCCACCACCGGATGACTTGATCCCCCAATTTGACTTGGTGAAAGAAGCTACCAAGGCTTTCGGGCTTCCAGCCGTCGAAATGCCGGGTTATGAGGCTGATGATATAATTGCCACTTATGCGAAAATGGGAGCTGAGGCAGGAGCAAGTGTGACAATCGTGTCTTCAGATAAGGATTTAATGCAGCTAGTTGGTGGTAGGGTATCGATGTTTGACTCTATGAAAAACCGCCTGATTAGATCAGAAGAGGTGATTGAGCGATTTGGTGTAGTACCTGAAAAAGTTGTTGAGGTGCAGGCCTTAGCGGGGGACTCAGTCGACAATGTACCCGGGGTCCCTGGCATAGGCATAAAAACAGCGGCTTTGTTAATTAACGAGTATGGTGACCTTGAGACTCTCTTAGAGCATGCCCACGAAGTAAAACAGAAAAAGCGACGGGAAAACCTTATTGAATTTTCGGAGCAAGCGCGCATCTCTCATAAACTGGTGCAGCTGAAGCAGGATGTTCCGGTGCCAAGTTCGTTATCAGAATTCGCTCGGAAACAAATTGATAGCGATAAAACCATACAATTCCTTAGCGAGCAGGGATTCAAATCAATTATTTCTCGATTGAATACAGGATCTCAAAACAATCAACAGGAGCAGAATGAGACTTATGAGCATGTGGATTATAAGGTTGTCCAGGACAAAAATACCCTCCAAGATTGGATAAAGAAAATTTATCGGGAAGGGTTGGTCTCAATTGATACTGAAACTACCTCTTTGAACCCAATGAAAGCTGAATTAGTGGGGATTTCATTGTCGGTAAACCCGGGCAAGGCTTGTTATATTCCAGTTGCACACAAGAGAATACAAAAGCCAAGTAGTCCCAGTGTGATTGAACATAACAATTCAAAACAAGATCAAGATTTAAAACAGCTCCCTCAGTCTCTTGTGCTTGATATGCTTAGGCCCGTGCTAGAAGATGAATCACTAATAAAAATTGGTCAAAACATAAAATATGACTCTCTCATTTTGCTCAGATATGGAGTAGTTGTTGGGCCTGTCGATGATACAATGGTGTGTTCTTTCGTTCTTGAAGGCGGTTCAGGGAAGCATGGTTTGGACGATCTCGCGGACCATCATTTAAATGTCAAAACCATAAAATATAAAAGCGTGGTTGGATCGGGGCAGAAACAAATCACTTTCGACTATGTGCCCCTTGAACAAGCTTGTAACTATGCAGCTGAGGATGCTGATTTGACCCTTCGGTTGCATCGTATTTTAAAGCCGCGATTGTTAGATGAAAAAATGGTTACCGTTTACGAAACTATTGAAAGGCCATTAATTCCCATACTTGTTCAAATGGAAAAAAACGGAATACGTGTTGATCAAGACCTATTGACGAAATTGAGTTGCGATCTGGCTAAGCGGCTCTCTGCCCTTGAAGATGAAATTAGAGCCCTTGCCGGTGAAGACTTCAATATTAATTCTCCCAAACAGCTTGGGCAGATTTTATTCGAAAAGCTGGGTTTGCCTGGCGCAAAAAAGACTAAGACCGGCGCCTATCAAACCAGTGCAAAAATTCTAGAGGACCTTGCCTTAGAGGGTCATGATTTGCCTACGCAGGTGCTTGAGTGGCGCCAGCTAGCAAAACTCAAGAGTACTTATACAGACTCATTAGTGAAAGAGATAAATCCGGAAACAGGGCGCGTCCACACATCATATGCGATGGCGGGAGCCCAAACTGGGCGTCTTTCTTCCACTAATCCAAACTTACAGAATATTCCAATAAGGACTGATGAAGGGAGAAAAATCCGACAAGCATTCGTTGCGAAACCTGGACATAAGCTCATGTCATTTGATTATTCACAAATTGAGCTTCGGGTTCTTGCTCATATGGCGGGTATCGACTCCTTAGCTCAGGCCTTTAAAGGAGGAGCCGACATTCATGCTACGACTGCATCGCAAGTTTTCGGTATACCATTGAATGATATGGATCCACAAATGCGGCGCCAAGCAAAAGCTATTAATTTTGGAATTATATATGGCATTAGCGCTTTTGGACTAGCGCGGCAGCTGGGCATTGATCAGACAGATGCTAGGTCTTACATCAATGCTTATTTTGAACAATACCCTGGCATCAAGGCTTATATGGAGCGCTTGAAGAGCGAATGTCGCAAGACTGGAATGGTTACAACGCTTTTCGGTCGGCGCATCCATCTGCCGGGCATCAATGATAAGGATCACATGCGTCGTAATTATGCAGAGCGCCAGGCTATAAATGCCCCAATTCAAGGAACAGCGGCTGACATTATTAAACGCGCTATGATTCGGGTGCCGCAGGCGCTTCAGAGGCATGGGTCAGAAGCAGCAATGCTACTTCAGGTTCACGACGAGCTCTTATTCGAAGTACCAAATAATGAAGTGGATGAAGTGGCTAAGATTATTACTGAAGTGATGGAGAGAGCTGCGGGGCCAACAGTAAAAATGTGCGTGCCTCTGGAAGTTGAGGCCGGCATTGGTAATAACTGGGATGAAGCTCACTGATAACAGCTTACAAAGTGAAAATATAAATTTACATTTGTCACTGCATGCTACTAACCTTCCCTAACGTTAGTAGCATGGGCATTGTGTCTTGCTTGTTGTTATGGATTTGTTTCTGCTGGTGGATGCTCTTCTGACAATCGAGATAAAAAAGGCTGTGATTGTGATAATCAAAGAAGGAATTACTTTATGTTAAGAATTCTTGGACGGAACACTTCCTCAAATGTAATGAAGGTTCTCTGGGTTTGTGATGAGCTTGGGATTGAATACAGTCGTGAGGACGTAGGTGGAAAATTTGGGAAAAATGACCAGCCAGATTACCTTGACATGAACCCGAATGGTTTAGTGCCAACAGTCATAGACGATGGATTCGTGCTTTGGGAGTCAAATGTTATAATCCGTTACCTAGCCTGCAAGTATGGACACGAGACAACCCTTTGGCCAGATGATCCGCGAGCGCGAGCAGAAGCTGATCGTTGGATGGAGTGGCTCAGCACGACCGTTAACCCACCAATGTTTTTGATTTTCCGGAACCTCGTAAGAGAAAGTGAGGAGACGCGCAACATGCAAGAGGTTGAGCTTGGGATCGAAAAGGCGACGCCTCTCTGGAAAATACTTGATACACACTTGGTTGACAGGGAATTTGTTAGTGGCTCACAATTCACTTTAGGAGATGTGCCGTTGGGCGTGCACGCCAGACGTTGGATCGAGTTGCGGCCAGAAGAGGCAAGTAGTATGCACAATCTTTTATCATGGTTTGAAAGGTTAAAAAAACGTCCAGCTTATCACCATTGCCTCATTCCCCTGCAATGATCTGTTTTTGCACCGGACGCGATGGCCGAGCGATACTGTGGTCATATTCAAGATGGATCAGTGAAATACAATGAAAGTTAAATACCGTATTGGCGAAAATGTAAAAGTGTTAGCGATCGATCCAGATGGACATGTTCGTACACCCGCTTATGTACGTGGCAAAACAGGAATTGTTGAGAGCTTCGAGGGTGTTTTTTCAAACCCGGAGGAGCTCGCCTACGGCACCGATAACGGGTCCAAATTACCGCTTTATAGAGTTCGATTCCAACAAACTAAGATTTGGTCAGATTATTCTGGCCCTGCTAAGGATACTATGGTGTTGGATCTCTATGAGCATTGGTTAGAAATCGCTTGACCTGCTTATTAAGACTTTCTGCAGCAGCGGTACTTTCGCTTCTTTGTGGCTGTTATTTTCCATCTGATTTTGACGCCCAACTGCAAATAGATAGAAGTGGGAATTATATTTTCCGGTATAATGGGAATCTCACTCACTTAGGCCTTTTAAAAGAAATTAATTTAGGCAAGCTTAATGATGTTGGAGTTGCGAAGAAAATTTCGACCATCCAACGCGACCTTGCGCGTGACAAGGGTTTCGGCCCAGGCTCTTCTTTAGAAAAAAGGGTCCGGCATATTCAGCACATAAAAGACTCAACCTTTCGCGTGGCCTACAAACGCGATGGAAATTTGAACAAAGAGCGTTCTTTCAACTTTGTTCGCTTTAATTCTCGCTTAATTTCCATAAGCCGAGTGCCAGATAAATCGGAAAACAGAAAAAGATGGTTAGTGAAGATCATTGGCGACAAGCCTAACAACGAACTTATCAAGGCCTTGGAAAGAGTAAGCTTAAAAGCTAATGGTCGCTTTCGTATTCAAACTAACGCGATGGTTTTAAAGCACAATGCAGATTCTTTTTACCAAATAAAAAAGTCTGTGGTTTATGTTTGGAACATAAAGAGTCTCACGAAGACACCACCCGTTCTGATTTTTAAGCTAAAAATAGAATAAACAAAAAATGAAAATTTGAACTCCGGAATCTCTCTGTTTTTACGAGGAAGCAAAAATACCTGCTTTTTTCACCTCTTCACTAACGTGATCCTCAAATTGTTTAAAGTTATCTTCGAATCTGGCACGCAGGTTTTTAGCGGTATTTTCGTAAGCCGATTTGTCTTGCCATGTGCTGCGCGGGTCTAAGACCTCTCCTGGCACACCAGGGCAGCTGTTGGGCACCGAAACCCCAAAATGAGGATCCGGATTAAAAGTGACATCGGTCAGTTTACCATCCAGAGCTGCCCTAACCATGGCCCGAGTGTAGGAAATCTTCATTCGTTCACCTGTGCCATATGCTCCGCCTGACCAACCAGTATTGACTAACCAACATTTTGCGCCAGACTTCTCTATCCTCTCACCTAGCATTTCTGCATAAACTGATGGATGACGTGGCATGAAGGGGGCCCCAAAGCAAGTGGAAAAAGTTGCCTCTGGCTCTGTTACTCCTTTTTCGGTGCCGGCTAGGCGCGCTGTATAACCTGATAAAAAATGGTACATAGCTTGATCAGCAGAAAGGCTGCTTATCGGTGGAAGAACACCAAATGCATCTGCTGTGAGCATCACAATATTTTTCGGTTGTCCCCCAATTCCTGTTGGTTCTGTGTTTGGGATAAAATCGATTGGATAGCAAGATCGGGTATTTTCAGTTTTGCTGTCGTCAAACAAATCAAGGTACCGGGTGTCCGGATCCATTACGACATTTTCGAGAACTGTTCCAAATCGATGTGAAGCTGCAAAGATTTCTGGCTCCGCTTCTTTGGAAAGATTGATAACTTTTGCGTAGCAGCCACCTTCAAAATTAAACACCCCGTTGTCAGACCAACCATGCTCATCATCACCAATTAAAGTGCGAGATCCATCGGCAGACAGAGTGGTTTTACCTGTACCTGAAAGGCCAAAGAAGATAGCTACATCACCTGCTGCTCCTATATTTGCTGAACAGTGCATGGGTAAAACACCATTTGCCGGAAGGGTGTAATTAAGATACGAAAAAACTGATTTTTTTATCTCACCTGCATATACGGATCCAGAGATAAGCACTATCTTCTCTGAAAAATTCATCATAATGGCAGTTTCAGAATTGGTATTATCCACATTGGGTGAAGCATGAAGGTATGGTGCATGTAAAATTATTAAGTCTGGCTCGAAGCCTTTTAACTCTTCAGAAGTTGGGCGGATGAACATATTTCGCGCAAATAGGCTGTGCCATGGAATGTCCGTGATAACACGAACACAAAGCTGATTGGTTTTCTCAGCCCCGGCATAAAGATCTTGTACATAAAGATCGCGCCCTTGGTAATAGGAGAGTATACGACGGTGTAGATTTTTGAAACTGGCCTCATCCGTACTCTGGTTTACGGGGCCCCACCAAATATTATCTTTGCTTGTCTGCTCCTCAACTAGGAATTTGTCTTTTGGGGATCTGCCAGTGTGTTTACCAGTATCAACAACTAGAGCTCCACCAATAGATAGCTTGCCATGATCGCAACGAATGGTGGCTTCATAGAGAGGCGCCGCAGCTAAGTTCCAAGAAACCGAGTTTGTGTTGATGATACCATGAGCATCTAAGCTCTGAAATTTTTCTGTAGCCACTTTGGCGCTCCTCTTATTGTCCACCATAGATTAAAACAACGAGTTTTCTGGTGAGCAACGTTTCCCCATGTTTAAGTGTCTAGATATCTGTGATATCCGCTCTCAAATCAATAGAGAATCACATATCAACGTGTCTCTTGGTATGTTGTTTGCTGTTATATGCGAGAATTGTTGCAAATTTGAGCCTAAATAATTGAAATGTTGTTAGTCAACGTCAACTTTTTTTGGCTAGCTCCGCAGAAATAGCCTTTGCAAGAGCGTCTGCGCTGGTTGCGTGGCGGAAAATGCGAGCAATTTTTCCGGTGGGAGCTACTAAGTAGAAAAACGTCGTATGATTGAGTAAATATTCACTAGAATCATCTTGATGCACAACATGGCTCAATACGCGGTATGTTTTTGTAACACTATCAATTTCAACTTTGCTGCCTGTGAGCCCGCGCATTTTTGGGTGAAAATGGGCTACGTAGGTTGCCAGTGACTCCGGGGTATCGCGGTTTGGATCTACTGAGATAAACAGCGGTTGAACTAGGTCTGCGGTTTTTCCGAGGCGGTCAAGTGCGGTTGTCATTCTTGCGAGACCCGTTGGACATATATCCGGGCAAAAAGTATAGCCGAAGGTGATCAATAAGAATTTTCCAGGAAAACTTTTCTCTGTGATTTTTGAGCCATTATGATCGGTGAGTGTAAATGGTCCACCAATATCGATAACGGGGAAGAACCCTATTTTTGGGGCCGGCTCTGAAGTCGTGTTTTCAATTTGATGCCAATACACGAGTGCTGCTAAAGCAATAGAAAAAAGTGCGGCTACCAAAACCCCAATTACTGCGAAGGATGTAGAATTTTTCATGCACAACCAAATGGATCGAAAATATGTTAATGACTGTTATTGTCACAGTGCTTACTTACCCATAACAGTAGGCAAATCGCCGCATGACAGTGCTTTTTTTAGGATTTTATGGTCGTTGAAAATGCCATTTTTTTGCCTTTTTACTGCCCCAACAGAGACATCAGTGTCATTTATGATATTCTATGGTGAGGAAAACCTTTGAGATGCAGCTGTATTCAATTCTAAGTCGACCGAAAAAATCGTGTCCTATGCTGTCCGAGATTTGGGCAAAAATAAAAAGGGGTAGCTGTGAATGAAGAAATTAATTGCCTTGGTTGATGATGACCAAAATATTCTAACTTCGGTCTCAATGGCTCTCGAGGTAGAGGGCTATGAGGTAGTGATTTTTCATGACGGAGAAGAAGCGCTAGAGGGGCTAACCAAAATTACCCCCGACCTTGCTGTTTTAGATATAAAAATGCCAAGAATGGATGGAATGGAATTACTTCAAAGATTAAGACAAAACACCAAAATTCCGGCTATTTTTTTAACCTCCAAAGATGACGAAATTGACGAGGTGTTAGGGTTACGTATGGGTGCAGACGACTACATCAAAAAGCCATTTTCCCAGCGATTACTTATTGAAAGAATTCGCACCATTCTCCGCCGGTCTGAATTGTTGGAAGAACCCTTGGATGGTGCGCCAAAAGATCTCATCGAGCGTGGGAAGCTTAAACTTGACCCTCAACGTCATCTGTGTTGCTGGAATGGTATTGAGATTAAACTCACCGTAACAGAATTTCTTTTGTTGCAATCTCTCTCACGACGACCCGGGCATGTAAAGACTCGTGATCAGCTGATGGATGCGGCTTATGGAGAAAGTATCTATGTCGACGATAGAACGATAGACAGTCATATAAAACGCCTGAGACGCAAATTTCGGGAGGTTGATACGGATTTCTCTCAGATAGAGACACTCTATGGTGTGGGATATAGATATGGCCAATCGTGACCACTAAGAAGGCTGAAAACAATTGTTCCGGTAAATTGAGTTGCTCGGCTAACGGACCAAATGGCTATTTTTGCTCCATCATCATGTTGGTGAAAAAGTGGCGAGGAAACTGTCACCGGCAGCGCATTATCTCGCCACTTACGTTGAGAGTACTCGCTGTAAATATTGTTGCGCTGTTAATTCCGATCGGGTTTTTATTTTATTCTGATTCGTACAGAGATGGGCTCATTGACGCAGAATTAGAGGTCATGGGTAATAAGGGTAGATTAGTGGCTGCTGCACTCGGCGAAACATCAGTTGGAGAAACGCATGCGGGAAGACAATTCATCAACCCACTAATGGCGAGGGATACTATCCGGCGTTTAAGTGATGATCCTCAATTGCGTACACGGCTCTTTGTGCTCAATGGGGATCAGATAGTCGACAGCAAGCAAACGGATATTCAGGTAGAACCACTATCTCCAAGAGGAGAGAGTCATCTGATATGGGATTGGGCATTTGGCCTTATTGACTGGGGTATTAATTGGCTGCCAACTGGCGAAAAAATATCTCGTTATCGTGAAGACGTGTTGCCTCGCGCCAACCATTACGCTGAAGTCGTGAGTGCATTTTCTGGTAATGTTGTGGGTATCACCCGTATGGGTGGGAAGAGTGGTTTGGTGTTGTCGGTGGCTGTACCCGTTCAAAATGTGCGGCGAGTCGTGGGAGCAATACTTTTATCGCAGGACGCAACAGAGATAGAAGCTGCTATTCGTGATTTTCGGCAGAAGGTCATTGTTGTATCAGGTGCGGCACTTGTTATTACCATACTTTTATCCATCTATTTGGCGGGGACTATAGCCCGCCCGGTCTTGCAGCTCGCTGGCGCCGCCGAAATGGTTCGCTTGGGGCATGGTCGAGAGTCACAACAAATACCTGACTTTTCATCACGAGGAGACGAGATTGGAGATCTTTCACGCGTGTTACGTGAAATGACTGATGCGTTGCATGAGCGTATGGATGCAACGGAGCGGTTTGCCGCTGACGTTAGCCATGAGATTAAAAACCCCCTGACTTCTCTTCGAAGTGCCGTTGAAACAGCTCTGAAGTTGAAAGATCATCAACGACAGACAAAGCTGATGGGCATAGTGCTGGAGGATGTGCAACGGCTTGATCGTCTTATAACAGACATTTCCAATGCATCCCGTCTTGACTCGGAGCTTAGTCGTGAGGAGATGCAATCAATAGATGTTGGCCGTATGATTTTGGCCTTGGTAGATGTAGAGAACTCCGTATCCAGTTCTGCGCGGTTTGAGGTCGAGGTAGACCCGAGTATACCCCTTTTTGTGAGAGGCTCGGAGGATCGTTTGGTGCAGGTATTCCGAAATGTATTGGGAAATGCTTCTAGCTTTAGTCCACCCAAGGGTAAGATTACAGTTACAGCAAGAAAGAATGGCGATTTCGTTGAGGTAATAATTGAAGACCAAGGGCCCGGTATACCAACATCAAGACTATCAGCAATTTTTGACCGGTTCTATACTGAGCGCCCTGAAGGTGAGAAATTTGGTGCTCATTCCGGACTTGGGCTCTCTATTTCAAAACAAATCATCGAGGCGCATCGAGGTAAGATTTTAGCCGAGAATCGAGGCCAATATGATGGGGAAAGTGGAGGCGCTAGATTCATAGTAGTTCTTCCGGCGGAGCAAAAACCTTAAATAAAACCCAAC
The DNA here is from genome assembly GCA_036339585.1 of Pseudomonadota bacterium. Classification (NCBI taxonomy): domain Bacteria; kingdom Pseudomonadati; phylum Pseudomonadota; species Pseudomonadota bacterium. The sequence continues at coordinate 263,189 of JAYZAS010000004.1, read as the reverse complement.
GCACTGTCATGTAAGTGCCCCGGTTAGCGATGGCCACGCAATTTCTCACAGCTTCTTGAGCTGCGAATGCTGCGATTAAGCTTTGGGCCTGATGGATCGTAGGGTCATATCGTTGACATCTGGGTGAGGTTATTCAATTATGAAACATGGCGAGCATAAATTTTTTCACACATGCAGTTATTCGGAAAAGTTGAGCCGCTGGCTCTAAGTGATATATATGTAATTTCGTCATTCGATTCTACGCATTTGTATGTAAACTAGTGTTTTGCTTTGAATATTAGGTGTGTGGCGGATGTTGCCACTTGCCTCGGTTTAACCGGTCTGTACTCGGTACCACACCCTAGGCATCTAAGGCATATCCGGTGGCTTAACTCAGTGGCAGTATGTGCAATAGAGAGCACTATGTTGGATAAACGTTTGGTGAGGCTATAACATTTGAAAGAGCGCGTCTTAATAGTCACTGGCATGTCTGGCGCTGGGCGCACAGCGTCACTCAAATTCCTCGAAGATTTAGGTTATGAAGCAGTTGATAACCTACCGCTCTCATTTCTGGGCAGACTGATCGATCAGCCTGAGCCAAAAAATCTTCTTGGCAATGGTAGGCCATTGGCAATAGGGGTGGATCTCCGGACTCGAGGGTTTGCGGTTGAGACGGTAATGGACGAACTTGAGCGTTGGAAAGCCAACCCCTTTGCAGAGGTCCTATCAATTTTTGTCGACTGTGAGGATGTGGTGCTCGGGCGGCGCTTCACTGAAACGCGTAGGCGGCATCCTTTAGCATTTGACCGTCCGCTATCAGATGCCATTGGACTCGAGCGTCGCCTTTTACTAAGACTTCGTGATCGTGCTGACCTGGTATTAGACACTACTGAGCGAACCTTGTCTGAATTAAAGGTAGTCCTTGCCAAGCATTTCGCATATGGCAAGGGCACGGGGACAGAAATTTTTATAAAGTCATTTTCGTTCCGGCACGGTTTGCCCCGTGAAGCAGACTTAGTCCTTGACGTTCGATTTTTGAGGAATCCACATTACGATCAAAAGCTCCGCCCGTTGTCGGGAGAGGATGAGGTAGTTCGTTCTTATATTATGCGAGATCCGGGGGTAGCTGAGTACTTAAACGCGGTTGAAGAAATGCTGGCCCTTTGTCTCCCCCGTTACAGAGAAGAGGGCAAGAGCTACTTAACTATTGCATTTGGCTGCACTGGAGGTCGCCACAGATCTGTATTCGTGGCAGTTGATATTGCAAAAAGATTGGAGCACAGAGATTGGCGGGTCCGTATCATACACCGCGACATACATCGAGATGCTGGTAGCGATATGCTTTAGGCAGGAATCGGGGCGGAAGGTGGCTGTAATAAAGGGTTGGGGTTTATTCGCGCACCGGCATGTTGGCGATGAATTCTGCGCTGCAACTAATAGGGATTTCGAATTGCAATATATTTGATGTTGCGTTGGTGGGCTTGATTAAGCTCATCAATACCCGGAATATCTTGTAGATGTAACATTGCCCCAAGCTGTATTCGATATTTCAAATTTATATACTTGTCCATTTTAATTTTTTGGCGACTTTTTTGGCGTTACATACGGACTTTTCCCTTACATTCACAGTTTGCGTAGTATTTGGCTTGAAACACAAGCCCGCTCAGTGAGCTTCAATTATCACCATATAGCTAGGCGCATTCAAACATAACGACATAAACATATCGTTATATTTTTGTTGATATCCAAGCGTTTTTGCTAGTATAAATGGCGAAGGGATGGAATTATACGTAAAGTTCATTTTAGATTTTCTAATAAAAGAGAGGTTTTTATGGCAGCGTCTAATGATTTTAAAGTCGCAAATATTGAGCTCGCCGACTGGGGTCGCAAAGAGATTGCTATTGCTGAGACTGAGATGCCCGGTTTAATTGCTATCCGCGAGGAATATGCTGGAAAAAAACCTCTTGCTGGTGCTCGAATTGCTGGTTCATTGCATATGACCATACAAACAGCTGTCTTAATTGAGACCCTTGTAGAACTTGGAGCAGAAGTGCGTTGGGCTTCTTGTAACATTTTCTCCACACAAGATCAGGCGGCCGCTGCCATGGCTGTAAAGGGGATCCCCGTTTTTGCTTGGAAAGGTGAGACAGAAGAAGAGTATTGGTGGTGTATGGATCAAACTATCAAGGGGCCTGGTGGATGGACGCCGAACATGATTTTGGACGACGGAGGCGACCTTACAATAGTTATGCATGAAAAGTTCCCCGAACTCTTAGAAGACGTTCGTGGATTGTCAGAGGAAACAACTACCGGAGTTCATCGTTTGAATGAGATGGAGAAAAATGGCAGCCTCGCGGTGCCAGCATTTAACGTCAACGATTCTGTAACAAAATCAAAATTCGACAATTTATACGGCTGCCGCGAGAGTCTTATCGACGGTATTAAGCGCGCAACTGATGTTATGCTTGCTGGTAAAACCGCTGTCGTAGCTGGTTATGGTGACGTTGGAAAAGGCTCTGCAATAAGTTTGAGAGGTCAAGGAGCGCGTGTATTGGTCACCGAAGTGGATCCTATTTGCGCACTGCAAGCGGCTATGGAAGGATACGAAGTTACAACAATGGAGGCTGCTGCCCCAGTTGGTGACATTTTTGTAACTACAACCGGAAATATAGACGTTATTACGTTGGACCATATGAGAGACATGAAAGATCGTGCGATTGTTTGTAACATTGGTCACTTCGACTCTGAAATCGCTATTAACGATTTGAAGAACCTAAAGTGGCACAATATCAAACCTCAAGTTGACGAAGTTGAGTTCGCCGATGGAAAACGCTTGATTGTCCTTGCGGAGGGTCGTCTAGTGAACTTGGGTTGCGCGACAGGGCATCCAAGCTTTGTCATGTCAGCGTCATTTTCAAATCAGGTCTTAGCCCAAATTGAGCTTTGGCAAAATCACAAAAAATATGAAAATAAAGTTTATGTGTTACCAAAATCGTTAGATGAGAAAGTTGCTCAGCTTCATTTGTCAAAACTGGGAGCCCAATTGAGTTCTCTTTCAGAAAAACAAGCTGAATATATTGGCGTTGGGCAGAGCGGTCCGTTTAAACCAGATTATTATAGATATTAGAAAATTAGCAAAAATCTTTGGCGCATTCGTGAAACTCCTTGCACCTTTTTTCCAAGAATCACTCTTGAATTTGTGCCCGTTCGTATAAGTTTTCAGGTGCGACACGCATTCGGTTTTCGTGCGCTAGGATCAGCGGAAAGGCAGTAATAGGTCAAAAGCGGCTGTAATCTGTCACTCTGTGGCCGCTTGAGTAAACGGCCCTATGTTCGCTACAATAATTTAAGAGCCCGGCAAAACTCTAAACTCGCCTGTAATCACAATAACTGATTATCACATGTACAAAGGATATAATGTCACCTGCTCAACATCAACCGCTTAAAACCAATGGAGTATGCGATGCAATTAGATTGGATGATGTATCTTCGAGCCTAAGACTCGCGGAATCCATTGCGAGGGTGGCGACAGTTGGCGATGTAATAGGCCTAACGGGGCCGATTGGTATCGGAAAGACTGTATTTGCGCGCGGCTTCATTCGGTTTTTGACCCATCACGATGAGATCGTGCCTAGCCCTACCTATACATTGATGCAGGTCTATGAAACGGGAGCTATTCCAATATTCCACTACGATTTGTACCGGATTCAATCGTATTCGGAAGTGGAGGAACTCGGCTTTGATGCTGCTGTGGCGGGGGGCATAACATTAATCGAATGGCCAGAGAGTATTGGTCCTTTAGGTGGAGCCTCTCGACTCAATATTTCCTTCGAGGCAGGTAAGGAAGGGCTTTCAAATCATCGACTTATTTGTTTTGACCCAGGTCTGGCATGGCAAGAAAGATTGAGTAATGCTATCAAAGTATTCATCGAGGAAACCGATGCATAATCGTAAAACTTTAGCAAACAAATTTCTGTGTCGAGTGAAATGGCAAAATGGGGAACGTACACACCTAGCAGGCGATGCTTCTAATCGTCGATACGAACGCATTCGAAAAAAAAATGAGTGTGCTGTATTTATGGATGCCCCGCCTCCTCTTGAAGATGTAAGTGCGTTCATAACTATTGCTAATTTACTTCGTGGCCTCGGTTTGAGCGCACCAAACATTTTTGAGGCAGATACAACTGCAGGCTTTTTATTGATAGAAGATTTTGGTGACGCAACCTACACTGAAAGGCTGTTGGCTGGGTCTGATGAGGTTGAACTTTACAAGCTAGCAACCAATGTTCTTATCCATTTGCATAGAACTTACCAAAATGATGGGACTGTGCCAGCCTATGACAATGATCTATTGGTGCAGGAAACCCAGCTGTGTGTGGATTGGTATATGCCTGCAGTCTTGGGAATAGATACCCCTGATCTTGAGAAAGCAGCCTTTTTTGATGCGTGGCGAACCTCTCTAAAAAGGGCACGAGAAGTGCCATCGAGCATAGTATTACGCGACTTCCATGTTGATAACCTCATGTATCTTAAAAATAAAACTGGTATCGCAGCTTGCGGTTTGCTGGATTTCCAGGATGCTGTTACAGGGCCTGTGAGCTATGATTTGGTATCGTTATTGGAGGATGCTCGCAGAGACGTGCCCGCCAATATCAGCAGGCAAATGTTGTCCCAATATTTGTCGGCCTTCCCCACATTAAATCCGGATAAGTTTGCGAGTTCGTATGCTATACTTGGTGCGCAGAGGTGTACAAAAATCCTCGGTATCTTTACTCGCTTAGATAGAAGAGACGGAAAACCCCAGTATCTGAAGCATATTGCTCGGGTATGGCGTTGGCTTGAAAGCGACCTTAGACATCCTGCATTGACGCCTGTTAGAACCTGGTTTGATGACTACTTTCCGAAAAAATATCGTATTACTCCGGCGTCGGTGACACGAGAGTGACCTTTATTAAAAAAGCAATGCTACTGGCCGCAGGCCTAGGAACTAGGATGGGTCCACTATCGGCGGAATGTCCCAAGCCTTTGATAAAAGTATTAGGGAAACCCCTAATAGATTATGGGTTAGATCACTGCGTTGAATACGGGATTAGGCAAATTATCGTTAATACTCACTATTTACCAAATCAAATCTGTAATCACGTATCGAAGTTCAAGCGCGTTACAACCATTTATGAAAAGGAACGCCTAGAAACAGGTGGTGGAGTTAAGAATGCGTTAAGTTGCTTTGGGCAGAGCCCTTTCTTCGTCATCAATAGCGATGCGCTCTGGGTCGACGGTCCTTATCCTGCGCTAAAGCGTTTGGCGTTGGCATGGGATGAGAATCGAATGGACGCACTGCTTTTGTTGTACCCAGTGGTTCGCCTAACCTCCTACATGGGGCACGGTGATTATCATGTAGACGGTACCGGTATTGCTCAGAGGCGCGCTGAATTAGAAGTATCGCCCTATATTTTTGCAGGTGTTCAGGTTTTGCACCCGCGTCTTTTTCAAAACACCCCTGAAGGAGCATTCTCACTTAACACACTTTACGATAAGGCCGAATCAGAGGGCCGCCTATATGCACAAGTGCATGATGGTGATTGGTATCATGTAGGGACACCCGAGGAACTGAGGTTAGCAGAGATTAATATATCACAGAGAAATATTACGGTGAATAAGCGGTGAATTTCTTTGATCCTAGGTTAATAAATGTTCATGTATAAAACTTCGATCTTTACAATCCCGGCTGAGCGCTCTTTTTTAGACAGTTTGGCTTCCCGGATGATAATCGAAAGGGAAGGAGACCCGAGTCGCTTTGCGGAGACAATTGTCTTATTGCCCACTCGTCGTGCGTGCAGAGCCTTGCAGGATTCATTCTTACAAATTTGTGAAGGGGCACCAACAGCCCTACCTGTTATGCAGCCAATCGGTGATACTGATGAAGAAGAACTGGCTTTTGATAGTATTGCAGGGATTGATATTGCGGAACTTGCCCCCGCTATGCCTGATAGCTATCGTATCTTGTCCCTGGCAAAGCGCATACAAAGTTATAGAAAATGCTTGCCCGAGGTGTCTACGCATGTGTCCCCGCCAGACCAAGCACTTTTGCTGGCCATAGAGTTAGCGCGTTTTCTTGATATGGTTCAAACGGAACGGCTTGACTTCGCTGGTTTAGATTCCCTTGTGCCAGATGATCTTGCTATGCATTGGCAGGAGACTTTGAGTTTCCTGCGCGATTTTACAGAAAATTGGCCATCAGAGGTTGAACGCTTGGGTTTCCTAGAACCGGCTGAACGGCGCAACAGGTTACTCGATGCAAGAGTTAAACAATGGACTGGCAACCCGCCGGCTGGGCCTGTTATAGCTGCCGGTTCTACCGGCAGCATACCTGCAACTGCTGATTTGTTAGCGTTGGTTGCAAGGATGCCTCAGGGCCGTGTTATTCTGCCTGGATTAGACCTTTTAAGCGATGAAGAAAATTGGGCGGCTATTTCAAAAGATCCCACACATCCGCAGTTTGGGATGGCGAGGTTACTAAAACGCCTCGACGTAAAGAGAGAGGATGTAGAAGTTTGGGGTCAACACAATACTTGCGAGCAGAGGTCTCGTTTGATTTTAGAAGCAATGCGTCCCGCACCAATGACCGCGGTTTGGCAGGGTTTAGAAAAATCTGGTCCCCTCCAAACAGAGGGATTGAATCTCATCGAATGCTCCAACGAGGCCGAGGAGGCGGGTGTTATTGCTCTTATATTGCGAAAACAACTCGAGGTAGAAGGTAGAACAGCTGCACTAGTGACTGGCGATCGCCGTCTGGCGCGTCGCGTAGCCATGGAACTCAAACGTTGGAAAATTAATATTGATGATTCTGCTGGTGTTCCCTTAGCCGATACTTTTCCAGCAATATACATGCGCCTGGTAGCTGAAATGGTAGCAGACAAATTTGGGCCAGTAGCACTACTTAGTCTTGGAAAACATCCACTGGCTGCTGGTGGTTTTACGGTGGTCGGCTTCCGGTCAGGAATGCGTCTGATGGACCGTATTATTTTGAGAGGAAGTCGGCCCGCACCGGGGATTAAAGGTATTCGATCATTGCTAGATGCTACTGAGAGCAAGTCCTTAGATGATTCAAATAAAAGCTTGTTGGCGCATATTTTGGATGAGTTGGATATTCGGTGTCGTCCTATGAGTGCTCTTGGAGATGGAAGAATACCATTTAGTACGCTGGTGGAGTCTCACATTAAAGTCGCAGAGGCGTTAGCCCAGACTACAGATGAGGCTGGCGCCGAACGACTTTGGGCTGGACAAAACGGCGAATCATTAGCGAGCTTCTTCTCCGACTTACGGGTGTCTGCAAGTGTATTTTCCGACCTCTCGCTCAATCACTATCCCGCAGTCTTAAATATTCTAATGAGTCGCACGATTGTGAGACCGCGTTATGGGATGCATCCGAGATTAAATGTTTGGGGACCATTGGAGGCTCGGTTGCAAAAAGCAGATTGCATTGTTATTGCTGGTCTGAATGAGGGAAATTGGCCGCTTGAAGTAAAGCCGGATCCGTGGCTCAGTCGTCCTATGCGCCGCTCATTTGGGTTGCCAGCCGCTGAACAACGCATAGGACTCTCAGCACACGATTTCACCCAACTGTTAGCGGCCCCTGAGGTATTTTTAACCCGATCTAGAAAAGTTGATGGTACTCCGACGGTGCCTACCCGTTGGCTAAGCAGGTTAAATTCCGTACTCTGTGCCGCGGGTAACGACAGGGGCCTGATGGCGCCGGACTATTGGACACAATGGCAAGCAATGCTCGATAGGCCACGATTTATAAAGCCTGAAGGTCCCCCAGCACCTAGACCACCTACTTCTGCCAGGCCCAAAAAATTGTCGGTTACACAGATAGACACTTTAATGCGTGATCCTTATGGAATCTATGCGCGTCATATTATCGATTTGAAGAAGTTGGAACCACTTGAAGCTGACCCGGGAGCCTCTCAAAACGGAATGATAATCCATGCCATTCTTGACCGTTATATAAGCCACTTCTCGGATGGAGCCCCTCCCGATGATTTACAGGTATTATTAAAAATCGGCGAGGAAGTTTTTAGTGAACATCCAATGAGACCTTCAGTGTACGCATTTTGGTGGCCGCGCTTTTGCCGCATCGCGGGGTGGTTTGTCGAACATGAGAGGGCGCGTGTAAATTCGGTAATAAAATCATTTACCGAAATACAAGGCTCAATAACATTGGAAACGAGAAATGGCCCTTTTGAATTAACAGCACGTGCGGATCGAATAGATCAGCTTGCTGATGGGAGGCTTGAGATCATTGATTATAAGACTGGCAGTACTCCGACAAAAAAACAGGTCCAAAATGGACTGTCTCCCCAACTGTCATTAGAGGCGCTTATCGCTAATAAAGATGGATTTGAAGGATTAAAGGGGCAGGATAGTTTGAGGGTTGCCGCTTTTCATTATTGGAAGCTTGGGGGAGGTGATCCGGCAGGAACGGTTACATCTTTCGATAATTTGGAAACATTGACTGAGGAAGCTCTCGGTGGGATTCAGATGTTGATTGAAAAATTTTCTGACCCTGCGACCGCCTACGAAGCAATTCCAATTTCAAGCCGCAAGCCACAATATAATGATTATGAGCACCTAGAGCGCATACTTGAGTGGTCGGGAGGTATTAAAAAATAAACGTAAATCCTAAACCAGGGGATTCCAGACCAGACGCTTTGCAGCGTCGAGCGGCAAATCCAAAAAAAAGCATTTGGTTAACGGCCAGCGCCGGTAGCGGGAAAACAAAAGTCCTGACCGACCGTGTGCTGACCCTGTTGCTTGGGGGCACTTCACCTGAGCGTATCTTGTGTTTGACCTTCACTAAGGCAGCTGCTGCAGAAATGGCCAATCGTGTGAATGAGCGTTTAGCTGAATGGGCAACTATGAGCGTTCCTACGCTATTAGAAACTTTGGAACAAATTCTCGAAAGGGTGCCAACGTCTCGGGAGGTGAAGCGTGCCCAATGTCTTTTTGCTCAGGTACTTGATTTAGCCGGGGGATTAAATATTCAAACCATCCATAGTTTCTGTCAATCACTGATAGCGCGCTTTCCGTTCGAGTCCGGAATACCACCCCATTTCGAGATTATGGAGGAACAGAGAAGTGCTGTAGAGCTACGTAGGCGTGCACGCGATAATATTTTAGTCGCTGCAGATAGTGATGTAGTTATGAATCAATGTCTTCTGCATCTAACCCAGCACGTGCACGAGAAGAAATTTGATGACCTTATGGCAGAGGTAATTAAAAATCGTGGAAGGCTAGCTCATGGTATCCTTCAGAAAGGCGGGGTCCAAAAATCTATCGACCACATTTACAAGTTTCTTGAGGTCAAAAAAGGAGAAACAGTAGCATCTGTCAGAGCCGAGGTCTTAGAACAGGTTGATGACGAAATACTCATTCGGGCCGTCGGTGCACTTTTAAAGGGAACGAAGACAGATAAGAAAAAGGGTCAAATATTATCTCGGTGGTGTTCAGGGAGTAATGAAAAGAGAATAGCCAATTTTAATGATTTTCTCGAAATCTTCATTCGGGTAAAGGCCGGGACAGTAAGGTCAAAAATATTGACTAAGACTGTGCAAAAAGCTGACCCGGGACTTGAAGAAATACTCAAATCGGAGGGAGAGAGGTTATTGATGGTGCATGAGCGCCTAGCGGCGGTCGAAACGGCTACGTGCACTGCTTCCCTGTTGCGCATAGGCGCTGCTCTTCTTGAAGAGTATGACCGATTAAAAAGGAGGTTGGTAAGGCTCGATTATAACGACTTAATATATGTTGCGCGCTCTCTCTTGACTCGAGCTGGTATCGCTCCATGGGTGCTCTTTAAGCTCGATGGCGGAATTGAGCATATCCTGATCGACGAAGCACAAGATACAAATTCTGTACAATGGCAAATAGTAGAAGCGCTGGTGGAGGAATTTTTTTCAGGAGAAGGGGTGAGCACAGAAATACGCACCTTATTTGCGGTTGGTGATGTAAAACAATCAATTTTTGGTTTCCAGGGCGCTGAGCCAGAGCAGTTCGGGAGATATCGCGACATTTTTGCAACACGGGCTCATGAAGCTCAGCGAGCATGGGAAGACATAGACCTGTCAGTTTCTTTTCGTTCGGTAGATGCAGTATTAGCTGCGGTAGATGCGGTGTTTTCGCGCGATATTGCTAGGAAGGGCGTAGTTGAGGGAGAAAAACCCCTTACACACGAGGCATTTAGGCGGGGTGACGCAGGACTTGTTGAGTTATGGCCACCGTTGGGTCCTGAACCTACTGATCCAATTCCTACATGGTCTCCCCCATTAGAAAGAGTTTCTGATGATAACCCATCCCGAAAACTAGCAATAGCGGTAGCGGCTAAGATCTCATCATTGATTGGGAGTGAAAATCTACTGTCTCGTGGTCGCCCTATTCGAGCTGGGGATTTCATGATTCTCCTGCGTACGCGAGGTGGGTTTATGGAGGAAATTGTGGCGGAGCTCAAGGCGAGAGATGTGCCTGTTGCTGGCGTTGACCGGGTGCAGCTTGGCGAACAATTGGCTGTGATGGACCTAATAGCGCTGGGCAGGTTTCTTCTATTGCCAGACGATGACTTAAACCTTGCTGTGATTTTAAAATCGCCTCTGATTGGTATTAAAGAATGTGACCTATATCGCCTTGCTCATAACCGTGGCTCGAGTAGCTTGTGGGAATCACTGTCGAAATGTGGTGGTAGGAGTAGTCCATTACGTATTGTTGCCGATTGGCTAACTTCATTATTGGCGAGAGCTGATCTAGAGCGTCCATATGAGCTTTTTGGCTCTTTGTTATCTGCAGAAGTGCCAGCAGGTGGAAGTGGAAGAGAGGCGATGCTTCGTCGGTTGGGCCCAGAATGTGAGGACCCAATAGATGAATTTCTCAATCACGCAATAAGTTACGAAAAAGATCACTCTCCTTCGTTGGAGGGGTTTTTGCATTGGATGGATGCAGGAGAGGTAGAGACCAAGCGAGATTTGGAGCAAGGCAATGTAGATGAGGTTCGCGTCATGACAGCACATGGTGCAAAAGGTCTTCAGGCACCGATTGTCATATTGCCAGATACTATTGCAAAACCTCAAAAGACTGATGATATTCTGTGGTGCGGATCATTACCTTTGTGGTCACCCGAAAGATCACTCGAGCCCTTGCAAAGTCGGAACCTTAGAAATGCATGGCGTGAGGCAAGAGATCGTGAGCAGAGACGGCTGCTCTATGTAGCAATGACCAGAGCTGAAGACAGGCTGTATATTTGTGGTTACAGTAGCACCGGAAATAAGTTGGCCGATGATTGTTGGTATTCGCTTATACGTGATGGTCTTTCAGGCCTTGCTGAAGCTGAAGAGTTTGATTTCAGGGCTGAAGCAATAGATGGATGGCATGGACAAGGGCTTCGTCTTCAGACAGAACAGCGCTGTGATGTGAAGATCACTGATACCGCCATCGGACACGATGAACTAATGGAATTACCATCTTGGATTGGTCGGGAAGCTCTTAAAGAAGCTATGCCCCAAAAACCCATAGTCCCATCAAGATTAGTAGAAGATCCACCTGCCACCTCACCGCTTGCTCCAAAATCAGGCGACCGGTTTCAGCGTGGTACGCTTGTTCACCGGATGTTACAGTTTTTACCAAACGTGCTCCCCAAATATCGGCCGATGGCCATTGAGCGTTTCCTGTCGCGAAAAAGCCTAGATTTGCGTGAGCACGAAAGGACAGAAATTGGTGGAACTGTAATAGGTATTCTTGAGGATCCTCAATTTTCTAAGTTGTTCACTTCACAATCAAAGGCAGAAGTTCCTTTGATAGGTACGGTGGATATGAAAGCCGGCACTCAAGTAATTTCGGGGCAGATTGATCGCCTTGTTGTGTTGGATAATGAAGTGCTGGCGGTTGACTATAAAACACTTAGGATGCCGCCCAAGGCTGAGGAGAACGTCCCTGTAGCTTACATGCGACAAATGGCAGCTTACCGAGCACTTTTGCAAGCTATCTGGGCAGGCCGGTCAGTTAAGTGTGCTCTTTTGTGGACCGAAAGCCCATGTCTTATGTGGCTGAATGACGAACAGCTTGATTCCTTTATGGCTGGTCCTTAAGTTATAGCCTCCAAGGCCGTTATTTTGAAAGGTAAGTTCTATGGCTGACATCGCAGCGGTAAACGACGAGGAATTTGAGTCTAATGTTTTGAAGGCAGCCGGGCCGGTTTTAGTAGATTTTTGGGCAGAATGGTGTGGTCCTTGCAAAATGATTACTCCGATTTTGGAGGAAGTTGCAACGGAAATGGGCGAAGAGATCACCATCTTTAAGTTGAATATAGACGATAATCCTGTAACACCCTCGGATCTGGGAGTGAGAGGAATTCCAACACTTATGATTTTTAAGAATGGTGAATGTGCCTCAACGAAAGTAGGAGCGTTGCCAAAAGGCCAAATTATACAGTGGATAAAGGAATCTGTGTGATTTTGTAATAATGGTCAGTGCAATCCCTCAAAAATGTATTCTTAATTATTAAGTTTGTAGACGTGACCTAATAGATATAGAGACCCACATACTAATATTCTGGATGCTATTTTCTCCTTAGCAATTATATCTGATATTGCAGCGTGGACGTTTTTTGATATTGCGGTGCGAACCCCAAGTGCATGCGCTACAGATGCTAGAGAAGATGCTTTTGCAGTTTTTGGTTCGTCAGGAATCTCTATCATATGCATACTTTTAGTCTGAGGAGCGAGAGGTGCAAGGAAATCATGGATCTGTTTTGTCTCCAACATGCCAACGACCAGGTGCGTTGGCTTTTCGTTCCAATCCGATAAGGTTTGCCCGAGTGCCTCGCCAGCGCCTGCGTTGTGTCCTCCATCAAGCCAAATTTCCCAATCCTTAGGTAAACTGGCCACTAAACGCCCCTCCCTCAATCGTTCTAACCGACCTGGCCATATAGTATTTTTGAGGCCATTCCGTATGGCTTTCTCGGTTATATGTGTCGTGCCTAATTTCTCTAAGCATGCTATCGCGCAGCCTGCGTTAATCACTTGGTGGGCACCGTATAACGACGGTTTGGGCAATTTTAGGTTCCTCTTTGATGATCGGTATACAAAGTCACCGGTATCCGTTGCGACTTGCCAATCACGCCCGTAAAGGAAGATATCTGTTCCAACTTCGCGAGCGTGGGCCACTAAAACTTCCTGAGCAACTTTTTGTTGCGATGCTACCACCGAAGGGACACCCTGTTTCTGTATAGCAGCTTTTTCGGCAGCGATCTTGCCCAAGCTATTGCCAAGAAAATGCATGTGATCCATGCTGATGGGCGTAATTGCGGTCAAAGCTGGCTTCTCTATAATGTTGGTCGCGTCAAGCCTTCCGCCAAGTCCAGTCTCAAGAATAACAATATCGGCGGGAACACTTGCAAAAGCAAGAAAAGCTGCGGCAGTGGTGATTTCGAAGAATGTAATAGCCTCCCCGTCATTCGCTCGTTCGCAATCAGCAAGAACCTGATTTAGGTTATCCCCGCTGATAACTTCACCAGCTAGGACGATTCGCTCCATAAAATCTACTAGGTGGGGTGATGTATATACGTGTACGCGCAGTCCAGCTGCCTCAAAAATAGCCCTCAGAAAAGCAATAGTTGAACCTTTCCCATTAGTACCAGCAATATGGATTACTGGGGGTAAGGTGTTCTGCGGAGACCCCAGGCGTGCCAAAAGGTTTTGTATTCGGCCAAGTGAAAGGTCTATTTGTTTGGGGTGAAGCTCTTGAAGCCGGCCAAGGACATTATTTAACTCGTGTTCCACGGTCATTTTTTTGTCCAGCTAAATAGAACGAAGTGTATTAGAGGCAGGCACTCCATGATCTAATCGATTAGGTTGCATTAGCAAAGATATTATCCGGATTAGTGTGTCGCGAAGATCACTGCGGTCGGCAACAATATCGACCATGCCGTGTTGAAGGAGGTATTCAGCACGCTGAAAACCATCGGGCAAAGTTTCACGAACGGTTTGTTCGATTACACGTGTACCGGCAAAACCGATCAAAGCACCCTTTTCAGCAATATGGATATCTCCAAGCATGGCGAAACTTGCCGTCACACCACCGGTTGTTGGATCAGCTAAAACAACAATATAGGGGAGCCCTGCTTCCTTCACTTCTCTAACTGCAATAACAGTGCGAGGCATTTGCATCAACGAAATCGCGCCCTCTTGCATGCGAGCGCCACCGGAAGCGGTTACTGCAATCAGCGGTGTTTTTTCAGCTACGGCTAATCGTGCCGCTGTTATGAGCCCGGTGCCGACAGCGGCCCCCATAGAACCTCCCATAAAATCAAAGTTAAGAACCGCTGTTACGACCGGAAGGCCATTCATCTCACCTCGAGCTACAACTAAAGCATCCTCTTCTTCCGTCTTGTTACGAGCCTCCTTCAATCGATCTGTGTAGCGTTTTTGGTCACGAAACTTTAAGGGATCGAGCGGAACATTTGGCAACTCGACCCGGCGGTATTTGCCATCATCGAAAAGCATCTTCAGACGCTGCTTAGAATTAAGGCGCAAATGGTGACCACATTTTTGACACACCGAAAGATTGGCCTCCAGGTCACGATGAAAAATCATGTACTCGCAACTAGGACACTTTCGCCAAAAATTATCTGGCACATCTCGCTTGACAAGTTGTTTGAGTTTTGGTCGTACGAAATTTGTGAGCCAATTCATTTTTGTCGTATACCGCGAGATAGTTTTTCCACAAATTCGAGCACGTATTCCACTAACTTTGGCATTGGTTTGCCCTCTATGCTGAGGTTTGCAGAAATAATATCAACAATAGCTGAACCCACCACAACAGCATCTGCAGTATCTCCGATGGCCCGAGCACTTTCCGGGTTTTTGATTCCAAAACCAACGCTTATAGGCAGATCGGTATGGTTGCGAAGTCGAGCGACACCTGCTCGAACCTCTTCTTGGTTGGCTGATTTTGTGCCAGTTATACCCATTATTGCGACGTAGTAAATAAACCCACTTGCATTTGAGAGCACCGCTGGCAATCTTTCATCATCAGTGGTAGGAGTAGCGAGTCTAATCCAGTCCAATCCAGCTTTTCGAGCAGGAATGCAGAGTTCACGGTCTTCCTCTGGTGGAAGGTCAACGATAATAATGCCATCAACACCCGCTATTTTTATTTCCTCGAGAAACCTCTCAACCCCGAAGGAGTATATAGGATTGTAATAGCCCATCAACACAACGGGCGTTTCGCTGTCTCCTGTCCGGAAGGTTTGGACAAGATCTATAGTAGCTTCCAAAGTCATCCCCGATGCAAGGGCGCGTTGTGAAGAAGCCTGTATTGCAGGACCATCCGCCATGGGGTCTGAGAATGGCATGCCAATTTCAATTATATCGGACCCCGCAGCAGGCAATTTTTGTATTATATTGAGTGAGGTTTCAACATTTGGATCACCAGCAGTGACGAAAGTTACAAGGCCCGGGCGCCCGTCTCTCTTTAAGGCCTGGAAGCGTTTTTCTATACGTCCTGTCATAAATCAACGCCTAACAGTTTGGCTACTGTAAATATATCCTTATCGCCCCGACCGCACATATTCATGCAGATTACGTGATCTTTAGAAAGTTTATGTGCGATTTTTCCAGTATGCGCTAGTGCATGAGCTGGTTCGAGTGCAGGGATAATACCTTCGAGTTCTGCACAAAGCCTAAAAGCCTCAAGTGCTTCTTTATCGGTAGCAGAAAAATAATCTATTCTTTCGATATCCTTTAGCCAAGCATGTTCTGGCCCGATTCCCGGATAATCTAGACCAGCTGATATGGAGTGAGCATCAGCAATTTGACCATCGCCATCCTGCAGAAGATAAGTGCGGTTCCCATGAAGGACCCCCGGGCGCCCGCCACTTAGTGAGGCGGCATGTGCTCCGGTCTCGATTCCTTTCCCTGCAGCCTCAACTCCGTGCATTGCTACTGAGGGTTCATCGAGGAATGGGTGGAAAAGCCCAATAGAATTCGAGCCACCACCTATGCATGCTACAAGTGTATCGGGCAATTTATCCTCGGCTGCAAGCATTTGCTCACGTGTTTCATTGCCGATAATTGACTGAAAATCGCGGACCATAGTGGGGTATGGGTGGGGTCCTGCCACAGTTCCAATGATATAAAAGGTGTCATCCACGTTGGAGACCCAATCACGAAGAGCATCATTCATGGCGTCTTTAAGTGTTTTGCTCCCGCTATTCACTGGCATGATCTCTGCCCCTAATAACTTCATTCGGAATACATTGGGTTGCTGACGCTCAACGTCAGTGGCTCCCATGTAAATAACGCAAGGAAGATCAAAGAGAGCAGCTACTGTGGCTACAGCAACACCATGTTGTCCGGCACCGGTCTCAGCGATTATACGCTTTTTCCCCATCTTTTTGGCTAATAGTATTTGCCCAAGGCAATTGTTAATCTTATGAGACCCGGTATGATTGAGCTCGTCACGTTTAAAATAAATCTTTGCTCCACCAAAGTGCTCGGTCAGCCTCTGTGCATAGTAAAGAGGACTAGGCCGTCCAGCATAATGGCATAGTAAATCGTTTAATTCGGACTGAAAAGTGGGGTCTTCTCTCGCTTGATTGTATGCTGATTCAACAGCTAATATTAAAGGCATTAACGTCTCAGCGACGTACCTTCCACCAAAAATACCAAAATGGCCCTTCTCATCAGGGCCGGCTCGTAGACTATTAAGTTCTGCCATTGTCATCCAATCTCACTAACTTCGGTTCAGAATCGGGTGCCCGCGAACCCGGCGTAATACAGCACCATAAGTGCGAAGTCCACTTTTACCAGTGGTGTTTAGAACTATTTGCAATTCTCTACTTCTTTTAAGAAGCTTCGAATTTTATGAGGATTTTTCACACCGGGATGGTCCTCGGCACCTGATGATGTATCTACAACCGGAGCGCGAGTTATCCTGATTGCATCAGCAACATTGTTTGCCGTTAATCCACCGGCAAGCATCCATGGGAGAGGCAATATGTTTCCGCTTAATAACTTCCAGTCAAATGTTATTGCATTTCCCCCAGGCAAGGCGTTTTCGAGCGTGTCAGGTGGCTTCGTATCAAAAAGTAGCCAATCGGCAACCTCGAAATAAGACTCTGCATTTTTGACATCCTTTCTTTCAGCGACAGGAATGACTTTCATCACAGACTTTTTGGTTTTAGATGCTATTTTTGCAACCCTATCCGGCGTTTCTGACCCGTGAAGTTGAATAAGATCAAGCTCTACATCATTTAGTATCATATCGAGATAATCATCAGTAGGATTAACAAATAACCCTACACGTGTGGCCCGATTACGCGCTAGCATGCAAAGTGACGCGGCGTTAGCCGCTTTGACTGCCCGGGGGCTCTTTTCATAAAAAACCAAGCCAACATGACTAGCTCCCCCATTGAGAGCTGCAGACATGGATACGGCATCATTAAGTCCACAGATTTTTGCGGTAGTCATATCGATAAAGTCGAATTTATGGCTCTTACAGCAGCAATAGGGTCTTCAGCAGAGGTAATTGGGCGTCCTATTACTATGTAATCAGCACCGTTTTCTATAGCCTGTTTAGCTGTTAATGTTCGTTTTTGGTCTCCCATTTCATTATCTTCGAGCCGGATCCCGGGCACTATGAGTTTAAACGAATTCCCACAAACTTGACGGACGGCATTTATTTCTAGAGCTGAGCATACCACACCATCAAGCCCGCAGTCCTGAGAGAGTTTTGCAAGACGGGTGACGTGTTTTTGTGGTGTATCAGATGAACCCAGAATGCGCAGGTCTGCACTATCGAGACTGGTAAGCATTGTGACCGCAATCAATAAGGGTTTCCTGCAACTCATCTTGACAGCATACTCCTCCACCGTCGCAACAGCTGTTTTCATCATTTCCTCTCCCCCCGTGGCATGCACATTTAAAATTGACGGATGCGCTGTCATCGCGCCGCGCAAAGCGCCTGCTACGGTGTTGGGAATGTCATGAAACTTCAAATCAAGGAATATTGGCATTCCTAGCTGGGTTAACTCCAACACGCCAGCTACACCGTTCGCACAGAAGAACTCTAGGCCAACCTTTATTCCTCCGATGTGTCCGCTTAGATTATTTGCTAGCTTGCGAGCGGCACCCAAGTCTGGCGTGTCAATAGCAACGAATATTGGGTTTAGCATATCACGGCTCAGTTGTTATGGATTTCGGAGGTAAATACTCTTATTTCAGGATCATATCAGTCAAGAGGATAAAATATTTCAATGAGAGAGTTCTGCCGCAGCCATGGCAAGATGGTAAAGGCTCGATCCCGGGTTATCGGATCGGATTGTTTCTCCGCTTTGTCCAAGGTGTTCTCGCCAACCACCAACCATTTCGCCTTTAAGATGCTGCAGCCAAATACTTTCCAAAATAGCGTCTAACCTTGAACTTGTGTTTTGGCTGCCCGCAACGTGGCAGGCATGGTAGGCTTTGATTGCTTCGGTTTGCGGCCACAGCCTGCGCTTTGTGATTAAAAGAGCGCCGTCGGCGGCAACTTCGTCAAATATTCCACCCGTTGAAGGGTCAACCCCAAAGCAATTTACGAAATCAAAAAGTTCGGCGGCTCTTGGAGATAAATTGCCATCAATTTTTGCAAATTGGTGCAGCAGCCAAATCCACTCAAAGTGGTGCCCTGGTTCGGTAATGTATCCAACGTGACCAGGGACAGGGCGCCAATCATCGGTGAAATATTCTCGTAAAGTTCCGTCAACAATGAAAGCGCGCTCAAATAAGTCAATCATTTCAGCCGCTTTATCACGCCAAATTCTCTCTTCAGAAAATTGCGACCAAGCTAGATATGCTTCAAGAAGATGCATATGTGGGTTTTGCCGTCTTGGTCCAGGGTTACTTTTGAGCGCTTCAACAAAACCACCTTCCGGGTGAGACATCTCGGCATCGAGAAAGTTCTGCGTCGACATTGCCACTTCTCGGGCCTCCTTTATCCCCGCTCGATGAAGCCAGGCGGCAGCAAAAATTATAAAGGCGTGATCGTATAATTCTTGATGATTGACAAATGGCGCCCCATCGGGCGCGAGTCTGTGTCGCCATCCACCCTCCGGGTTCTGTGCGTTTGATATTAAGAACTCCAGTCCTTTTTTTGCTAGAGGTAGATATTTTGCACCTCTCCCTAGACAGCTGGCATGAGCAAATGTGAAACATAGGCGTGCTTGCACCATGATGCGTTTACCATTCATGCTAGTTCCAGTGAGCCTACTATTTAAAGCTTCATGAAACCCACCGCCGGCTGTGTCGATTATCCGTTTGCTCCAAATAGGAAGTGTACGGTCGAAATACCAACTTACGAAGCGAGTAGCTGCTTTGTTGAATTGCTGAGGCATATTAGCGGGGTGGTAATGTAGCAAGTTTAGACTTGGGCGCCGTTCCATCTTCCGGAGCCCCAGGTACAATTTCTGCGCTGTCCTTGATCAAAAGTGCTTCCATTTCTTCCAGTGCGGCCTGAAGGCGTTCGACTCGTTTCTCTGCATCTCGAGCACGTCGCCAAAGGACAGCTTTACCAACGGACATCCAAACGCAGCCTAATAAAAAAGCTGCGAAGGTTGGCAATAAAATTATAATCCCAACTTGAGTAGACAATGATTGTTGAAAGGGCCAGAACTGTAAAGCGATTTCACCACGGTTAGAAATTGCGAAAACCACGCAAACGACCATGAAGCACGATCCAACAAACCACTTTAAAATCTGCATTGCCTGCCCTTACGGCAACCCCACGATTAAGAACCTATCTGTGTTATTGGTTTAACATCTCGCGCAGTTTCTTGCCGGTTTTGAAAAAAGGTACTGCTTTTTTTTCAACCTGCACCGCCTCACCTGTGCGAGGATTACGGCCTTGGCGTGCATCACGATGTTTTACGGAAAATGCTCCGAAACCACGCAACTCGACCCTATTACCTTGTGCCAGGGCTTCCGATATCTCATCAAAGATTGTTGACACTATTCGCTCTACATCACGCTGGTAGAGATGCGGGTTAAGTTCTGCCATCCTTTGAATTAATTGCGATTTCGTCATTTGCCAACCCCCCCCAACACAAGCACGCACTTGTGTAATTTCCTGAGCAAAAATTATGCCTCAAAAGAACTCTAGACTAAATTAACCGTGCCAGACCGTCTGCACCGCGTCAAGCCTTGCGCAGCAACAAACCCGTCGGAAATTAACCAGTGGTAAGCCTTTTTGCTTGGGGTACTCCTTTAATAAAAATCGATATTTCTGATAAGTTGTTAACTCTTCTCCTCTATTTCAGGCGATTGAGACGCTTCTTCTGGTTTGTCTTCGTCATCTGAATTTGGATCATCAGCACTGTTTTGTTCAACGGAAGTTTCTGGTTCTACGGACGCCTCTTCTTTCGACTTTAATGCCGCTCCAAGGATATCACCAAGTGAGGCGCCGGCATCAGAGCTGCCGTATTCAGCCATGGCCTCTTTTTCCTCTTCGACTTCTTTGGCCTTAATGGACAATGTTACTTTGCGACTGGCTTTCTCGATATTAGTGATCTTGGCATCAATTTTCTCACCTTCGGCAAAACGATCAGGTCGTTGTTCCCCGCGATCTCGAGATAAGTCGGCTCTGCGAATGAAACCCGTTATCCCGTCATTAACTCGGACTTCAACGCCATTATCTTGGACCTTGGTGATTGTGCAGGTCACGATAGTGCCGCGTTTGAGCTCTGAAAGTCCTGCAGCAAAAGGATCTTCGTTTAGTTGCTTTATTCCAAGACTTATGCGCTCCTTTTCGGTATCAATATCAAGTACCTTTGCTTTTATTTGGTCACCCTTCTGAAAGTCGGCTATTGCAGCCTCGCCAGCTTTTTCCCAATCAATATCGGAAAGGTGGACCATTCCATCAATCTCGCCTGGAAGGCCCACAAATAAACCAAATTCGGTAATATTTTTTATTTCGCCCTCAATTATGGTTCCTGTGGGATTTTTTGTTGCAAAACTTGCCCAAGGATTGTCAATGCATTGTTTTAGGCCCAAGCTTATTCGACGTTTATTGGGATCAACATCTAGGACCATAACTTCAACCTCTTGGCTGGTTGAGACAATTTTCCCGGGATGTATATTCTTTTTAGTCCAGCTCATCTCCGACACATGTACAAGTCCTTCAATTCCGGGTTCAAGTTCAACGAAGGCACCGTAGTCAGTGATATTCGTTACCCGACCAGTGAAAAGAGCCTCGAGTGGGTATTTTGCATCAACGCCATCCCAGGGGTCAGCTTCAAGTTGCTTCATTCCAAGGCTAATGCGCTGAGTTTCTGTGTTGAAACGAATTACCTGCACATCAATCGTTTCACCTACATTTAACGCCTCAGAGGGATGATTTATCCGTCGCCATGCAATGTCAGTGACATGCAGCAGTCCGTCAAC
Organism: Pseudomonadota bacterium; assembly: GCA_036339585.1. NCBI lineage: Bacteria > Pseudomonadati > Pseudomonadota > Pseudomonadota bacterium. Next base: position 241,746 of record JAYZAS010000004.1, on the reverse strand, counting down.
ACCACCGAGATCGATAAATGCACCGTAATCGGTAATATTTTTTACTACACCCTTTAGATTTTGCCCCTCTTCTAGATTTTCAATTAGTTCGCTGCGTTGCTCCGCTCGACTTTCTTCTAGAACCGCCCTGCGTGAGACCACGATGTTACCGCGACTACGGTCCATTTTAAGAATTTGAAACGGTTGTACTTTGCCCATCAAGGGCGCAACATCCCGAACGGGACGGATATCAACCTGACTGCCGGGTAAAAACGCAACCGCACCCTGCAGGTCCACTGTAAATCCCCCTTTAACTCGGCCGAATATAACACCATCAACGCGCTCGTTCCGTTCGAAGGCTTTCTCTAATTCACTCCATGCTTCCTCGCGGCGGGCCTTTTCACGGGAAAGAACCGCTTCGCCGTTTTTATTTTCCATGCGTTCGAGGTAAACCTCAACGGTATCACCAACCGTGATTTCCACCGGTTGGCCTGGCGCGCTAAATTCCTTGAGTGGGACGCGTCCCTCGGACTTAAGTCCAGCATCTACGACGACGAAGTCATTCTCTAGTGCTATTACTAGCCCTTTGATTACACTTCCCTCTAGGCCGTCTGATGCACCTAGGGATTCGTTTAAAAGGGCTTCAAAACTTTCTTTTTCGGCTGCGACTGCAGGCATGATATCCGATAATCCTCTCTGGCTTTTTTTGATAACTCAATGCCGGGTTATTTGACCGACGCTTAATAACATATTTTTAGCGTTGCCAGTTAACGGAAGATACCCCTTAACTGCCAACCAAGATCTCCATTCTGGGTGATAATTTATCCACCCGCTTTAATTGTTCTCAGTGCGGTCGCCAATACTGTATCGGCATCGAGCTCTGATGTATCAATCACTTTTGCGTCGCTGGCAGGTCTGAGTGGCGCAATCGATCGCGTTTTGTCACTTTTGTCTCGTGCCACCATATCATCCAGGACGCGCGCATATATACTGGGCTCGCCGCGCGCAAGCAACTCCTTATGACGACGTTCCGCCCGCACCTCAGCTGACGCCGTGATGAAAAACTTGAAATCTGCATCAGCGCAAACCACAGTTCCAATATCTCTGCCATCAATTACTGCACCTTGGCAGCCTCTCGGAGGACTGTTTGCGAAGTCTTTTTGGAGTTTAAGAAGCTCATCACGCACTTCTTGAAAACGAGCAACTTTGGAAGCTGCACCGGCCGCAACATCGCCCATAATGTCAATGTTATCAATATTTTGCAGGTCTATGTTTTTGGCTTCTTGTAGTGCAGCATCTACATCTTCGGGGTCCTTACCCCTGGATAAAACTGCTAACCCAACGCATCGATATAGCTTCCCGGTGTCGAGATGTGCGTAATTGAGAGCATTAGCTAAACCTCGCGCTAGCGTGCCCTTGCCGGAGCCCGCAGGGCCATCTATTGCTATAATCATTGGTTTTCCAAATCGGAAATATTTCCGCCTATTTGGTTTATTATTTCGATGAAATTTGGAAAACTTGTATTTATGGAGCGACCGTCATCGATCACGATTGGTTTTTGTGAACACATGCCTAATATCAAAAAGCTCATCGCGATACGGTGATCAAAATGCGTTTTTATGGCATTTCTATTTCCCCCTTGAGGACGTCCATTAACGCCCTGGATCGTAAGGGTATCTTTTGTTGATGTTGCTTGAATGCCTGACGCCACTAGGCCATCAATTATTGCCGTTAGACGGTCACTTTCCTTAACCCGCAGCTCCTTCAGCCCATGCATCGTGGTTGGTCCTTCGGCGCAAGCAGCAGCGATCGCAAGTATAGGAAATTCATCGATCATAGAAGGAGCCCTTTCAGCTGGCACATTAACTCCGTGTAGTTCACTATGTCGAATGGTTAAGTCAGCGATTGGCTCAGGCCCGTTTTCATGTTTATTTGAGGAATCTATCCTCGCACCCATTTCGTTTAGCGTGGTCAAAAGGCCTATGCGGCCTTGATTAACGCCGATCCTGGGCAGTTTTACTTTCGAGCCCGGCAATATCAGCGCCCCTACGATTGGAAAAGCTGCTGAGCTGAAATCTCCCGGGATAGATATTTTTGCTGGCACAAGCTCTGGTTGGCCTTTTATCGTAATTGAATTTCCCCCATTTTTATGGGGACTCACGGAGAATGTACCGCCAAAGTGGCGAAGCATTCGCTCCGTGTGGTCTCGCGTTGGTTCCGGTTCTATCACTGTTGTTTCACCAGGGGCGTGTAAGCCTGCGAGTAAGATAGCCGATTTAACCTGGGCTGATGCCATAGGAAGATTATATTCCAAGGGCATGAGTCTTTTAGCACCGACGATTGCTATCGGAAGGCGTCCCGCCGATGTTGTGAAAGTTGCTCCCATCTGGGATAGTGGGACGGTGACTCTATCCATTGGTCGTTTGCAAAGTGATTTATCGCCCGTCAGAAAAGTAGTGAAATCGTAACCTGCAAGGACACCTAATAATAGACGTGCAGCGGTTCCTGAGTTGCCCATATCGAGCACTTTATTCGAAGGGCTCAAACCGTCGATACCGCGGCCAGAAACAATCCATCGGCCACCACTTTGTGGCTCAACATGGCAGCCTAAATCTGCAATCGCAGATGCTGTGTGCTTTACGTCGTCTCCCTCAAGAAGGTCATGGATCTCGCTTTTGCCTGCAGCAAGCGCGCTAAACAGAACAGCACGATGCGATATTGATTTGTCTCCAGGCATTATGGAGATGCCGCTAAGGGTGTCGACTGGTTTAGAAATCAGAGAATTCATAGTTATTATGTTATAGTTAAGAAAATATAAAAAGCGTCTTGAATTCAGTCTCTAGCATGGAATAGGCTAATCTTGATAGTTTTTGGGGTATTTTATCTGTAAAATTTACCCTTGCCCCCAAGCTCTGATCGTGGCAAGTGGCCCCCACCTTTATTGTAAAAAGAATGGAGAGTGACGTGGCGAAACCTGAATGGGGAATTAAACGCTTTTGTCCAAGTTGCGGGGCAGCATTTTATGATCTGAATAATGTGCCGATCACTTGTCCAAAATGTGAGTCGAGTTTTGAGCCTGAACAATTGACGCGCCTCAAGCGGTCAAAGTCTGCACCTACAGATTCCAAGCCTAATTTGGACGACAAAACGAAAGACACCGACGACGCAGAACTAGAGGATGATGACACCAATGATGACACAGTGTTAGAAGATGCCAGTGATCTTGGCGGCGACGAAGAGCTGGTGGGCGTGGTAGATACCGTTGGGGACGACAAGAAAGATGACACGTAAAGCATAACTTTTCTTTGCTTTTGATGCTTATCTTCTTGTAAGACTTCATTGTCAAGGCAACTGAGGAAGTTGTGGTGAAAATGGGGCCGTAGCTCAGTTGGGAGAGCGCTACAATGGCATTGTAGAGGTCGTCGGTTCGATTCCGTCCGGCTCCACCACTATCAGGTGATACAGATAAAAAGCCGTGACAGTCGATGAGTAAAATGGATTAGATACTCACTGACTTTTTTGCCTGTAGAATAGTTTTTGTTGGTTTGATTTTTTTGGGAGGGAACCATGCCTGTTGAAGCAGCCGATCGTCTTTTGGAGATTGAAATAGCTTTGCTGAAAGGTGCTGGAGCAAGTGAAAAAGAAGCAAATATTGTTGCTCGGCATTCTATTGACTCCAACTTAGCTGGCCATGACTCTCACGGTATAATTAAGATTCCAACCTACATTCAACGTGTTAAAGACGGACATATTGTCCCGGGTGCGCCATTTGTGATTGAGCGTGAAACCGATGGTACCACCCACATAAATGGAAATTGGGGGTTTGGATACGTTGTATCAGAACGCGCAATGGAAATTACGATAGCTAAGGCCAAAAAATGCGGTGTAGCTGCGACAACTGTATACCAACAGAGCCACGTAGGTCGGCTGACAGATTATCCTTTGATGGCGATTAAAGAAGGCATGATCAGTATTATGACGGCGGACTCAGGTCGTTCGAATAAAGCTGTAGCGCCATTTGGCGGACGTGAGACAAGGCTTGGAACTAACCCGCTTTGCATAGCCATGCCGTCAAATTTGGATGGGCCGTTCTTTTTTGATTTTGCAACTAGCGCAGGGGCGTCGGGCAAATTAGAAGTGGCTTTGAGCCGCGGCGAACAGGTTCCTGAGGGTTGGCTTATCGATAGCGATGGAAACCCAACCACTGATCCTGCCAAGCAGCGAGCAGGCGGGGCTATTCTTCCGCTTGGGGGAGCTGAGGGTTATAAAGGTTATGCGCTTTCTGCCATGATTGAGTTGATGTCCGGAGTATTGCCAGGACTAGGTTTCGGGATTGATCCCTCTGGCCGTCACAATGACGGTGTCTTTATGGCCTGTTTTAACGTTGCTGCGTTTCGGGATCTTGAGACCTTCAAAAATGAAGTTACTGAATTTGCGCACTACTTAAACACTACACCTCCTCAGCCGGGGTACGATCGTGTCTATTATCCTGGAGAACCTGAGCACCTGAAGGCAGAGAAAAAGTTGAAAGATGGAATTTTCGTTGAGGATGCGACGTGGGAAAAATTGACTGCGCTTGCAATCGAATTCGGATGTGCCAAAGAATTGGGATTAGATTAATTTTCCCGTTTTCTTTAGGGGCATAAATCATGGCAAGCCAGAAAGCTTGTCTGGTCACTGGCGGAGCAGGGTTTATAGGCCGCCATTTGGTAGAACAGTTATTGGCGGATGGTTGTCGGGTGCGGGTGCTTGATATCGCACCGGGCAGTTATTTTGCAAACGAAGTTGAGATTCTACAAGGTTCTATAATAGATGAAGACTGTGTGAGAAGAGCACTTGTTGGCATCGATATCCTGTACCATGTTGCCGGCGACCCAAATCTCTGGGCACCAAACAGGTCTCATTTTGCAGAGATAAATTTCCATGGCACTGAAATTGTCTTGCAAGCTGCGGCCCGGTTTAATCTTGAAAAAATTATATTTACTTCAACAGAGTCAATTTTGATAGGGCGCAAACCGGATCCTGGCTTAGTTATCGACGAGACTATCGAACGTGTTCCGGGAGATATGCCGGGGCCATATTGCCGGTCCAAATTCTTTGCGGAGCAAGCAGCCCGTGAAGCTGCACACGATGGACAGCCCGTTGTGATTGTAAATCCCACACTGCCCATTGGTCCAGGAGATTATAAGATCACTCCACCAACTCGTATGCTTTTGGGTTTCTTGAACGGCCGCCACCCGGCATACCTAGAATGTCTGCTTAACATTAATGATGTTCGTGATATAGCGCGAGGACATATCCTTGCGGCTGAAAAAGGGCGGGTGGGAGAGCGCTATATTCTAGGAAACGAAAATATCCGTTTGAGTGCTGTCTTGAAGCTTTTAGAAGAAATCACTGGTCTGGAGATGCCGAAGCGTCGGATCCCTTATTGGCTGGCCTTAGGCGTAGCATTTTTGGATGAAAACATCTCTAATTGGATAACCCGACGAGCACCTTCTGCGCCAGTCACCGGTGTTAGACTTGCAAGCACCGAGGCTGCATTAGACAGCTCGAAGGCAATCAAAGAGCTCGGCATTCCACAAAGGCCAGTCATCGAATCCTTGCGTGATGAGGTCATCTGGCTTCTAGATGCAGGCTATGCGCGTCGCGTAATGCCTAAATTATCGATGTAATATTTTGCGATGTTGCATTCCATGCTTTAGTGTGTGCAACCCACAGGTTTAGTCGCAATTAGCTTTTTTGTTTACGAAGGCCGTTTATGTCCCAAGAGTACAAATCATTTGAAGAATTTTGGCCAATTTATTTGCGGGCGCATCAGAAACCAGCAACACGGTTTTGTCACTACGTTGCAACCGTTGTCGGAATAGGCTGTGCTTTGGGGTCATTGGTTTTTGGAGTTTGGTGGCTTGTACTGCTGGGAATCTTTTTGGGTTATGGTATTGCGGTTGCGAGCCATCCATTGATCGAAGGCAACAAAGCATTAGTTGGCTCACACGTTATTTGGGCAGCGTTATCCGATCTAAAAATGTTTGTTCTCGCCGCAAGGGGCAGGCTTCAAGCTGAACTTGCCAAGCACGGCATCAACGAAAGGTAGACTATGTCAGATATGCAATTTGGGTTAATGATTAGGGGTCAGTTTCCTCAAGAACAGGATATGAGGGAACGCTTTGATGAAATGGTGGAGCAAGTACGTCTGATCGATAAGCTGGGTTTCGCCTCACTGACAAAGGGTATGCACTACTCGTCAGCACCCATGCAGGTTTTCAATCAGATGGTGTTCCATTCACGTATGGCAGCGGAAACAAAAAACCTGCGGCATAACTTTGGCATCATTCTTCTTGCCTTACATAAGCCATTGGAAATTGCGGAACAACTAGCATCACTAGATGTCATGACAAATGGGCGTGTTATTTTTGGAGCAGCTTTAGGTTACCGAGAAGTCGAGCTCGCTGCTTTCGGGGTAAAGCGCAAGGAGATAGTGCGGAGATTAACAGAAAATGTGGATGCCATTAAGCGACTTTGGACGGAGGACGCAGTTTCTATGGCGGGAACATTTTTTGAATTACTTGATGCTTCTTGCTCAGTCAAACCTATCCAGCGACCGCATCCCCCAGTTTGGATCGGTGCCAATGCTGATCCTGCCATTGAGAGAGCGGCGCGGATAGGAGATTGTTGGTATGTCAACCCGCACAATCGTGTTGATACGATTCGTAATCAGATCGATGTTTATAAGAGGGCACTTGAAAAGTTTGATAAGCCGTTTCCTGCAGAGTTTCCCGGCCGGCGGGAATGTTTTGTGGCAGCTTCGCGAGAGGAAGCCATCAGGCTATGTAAGCCTTACCTTGCTAAAAAATACGAGGTCTATCATGCATGGGGTCAGGACAAAGTTATGCCGGAAGGGGATAATAATTTCGATGTTGATTTTGATGACTTGATTAAGGATCGTTTTTTTCTTGGGGGACCAGATGAAGTGGCGGAACAAATTATAGAATACAGTCGCGAGACTGGAATAAACCATCATGTTTTTAGTGTTCAATGGCCTGGCATGCCGCAATCCTTGGCAATGGAAACAATCCAGTTATTAGCGGAAGAGGTTTTCCCAAAAGTGCGTGAGGGTATGTAAAGTACTTTTCATGCGGCTTCACTTTTATACGGAAGAATGATGGCTGATATTCAATTAGGTTTGATGATGACACGGGGACAGTTTCCACATGGAGACGATATGCAACTGAGGTTCGAGGAAATGTTCGAACAAATACGCCTAGCTGATAAACTAGGCTTCTCGTGCATCACGAAAGGTATGCACTACTCTAGCTGGCCGCTCCAAGATATTCAGATGGTCCCGTATCTGTCTCGAGTTATGGCAGAAACAAAAAAATGCGCCTCAACATGGGGATAGTTTTGTTAGCCTTACATAAACCGCTAGACTATGCCGAGTTGGCAGCAACTATCGATGTGTTATCTGGTAGGAGAATTATTAGATGATCGTTTCGTACTCGGCTCGCCTGCAGAAGTTTGTGAACAGTTGCTGGACTTGCATAAGACTATGGGCGTCAATCACATTATTGCAAGTGTGCAGGGTGCTGGAATGCCCCAGAGCCAGTATTGGAGGTCCTTCATATGCTAGGCGAAGAAGTCTTGCCCAACCTTAAAAACGCATAAACTGGAGAAGTTAAATGGATATGCAATTTGGTGTAATGCTGCGCGGCCTTTTTGACTGGGATGACGACATGAAAGTGCGATTCAATGAGCTGATGGAGCAAGCTCGATTGATCGATAAATTGGGCTATGACTGTATTACCAAGGGTTCGCACTTTTCAACCTATCCTCACCAGGAAATGACACAAATACCCTTTCTTTGCCGCATTATGTCAGAGGCACCGAACGTACGCCTGAATGCTGGCATTGTCCTATTAGCCCTACATAATCCTATGGAAGTCGCAGATTATTTCGCAACTATGGATCTTATGAGTGGAGGTCGGATGATATTTGGTTGCGCATTGGGATATCGCGAGGTCGAATACAAAGCATTCGGCGTAGAAAAGGGTACCGGCGTAACTCGTTTTGAGGAAAATCTTGAGGCGGTACGCAGACTTTGGACAGATGAAAAGGTTTCTATGAAAGGGACTACCTTTGAACTTGATGAGGCACGAATTTCAGTGCCTTTGCAGCAAGATCCACATCCGCCCATCTGGATCGGGGCGAACGCCGATGTGGCAATTCGACGTGCGGCTCGGCTTGGTGATTGCTGGTATCTAAACCCGCATCAGAAAGTAGAAACATTACTCCGTCAAATGGACCTATATAGAGAAGAATTGGAAAAATATAACAAACCTTTTCCGAAAGAGCTTCCAATACGACGAGAGGTGTTTTGCGCTCCCACTCATGATGAGGCGGTAGAACTGGCTGCGCCTTATATCAAAGGAATGTACGATGCATATAAAACGTGGGGCCAGGACAAGGCGATGCCAGCAGAGGATCGCGATATAACTCAAGAATACGCGGAGCTCGCTAGAGACAGGTTTATAGTTGGTGACCCAGATGAAGTTGCGGAAGAGTATGTTAGATACAACAAAGAACTAGGGGTCAATCATATTATTATGAGTGTGCAAGGTGTAGGCATGCCGCAGGGTCAAGTGCTTGACACACTCTCACTCGTTGCCGAGGAAGTAATGCCTAAGGTTCGCGCGGCTTAGGGGTATTAAAGATGGGGAAGATCGAGTTTGGTTACATGACGCGAAGCCAGTATACTCGATCTGAAGATATGCCTGCACGTTTTGAGGAACTTCTCCAGCAGGTACGGTTTTTGAATGCGTTAGGCTATGATTCCTTTGCAAAGGGCAATCACTACTCTAGTGACCCGTTTTACGAATTTCAGCAGTTACCACTTCTCTGCAGGTTAATGGCCGAGGCTCCCGATATGCGTTTGATTGCGGGAATTGTTTTGTTAGCACTTCATAAGCCACTTGAAATCGCAGAGTATTTTGCAACTATGGATGTAATGTCAGGTGGGAATCTCGTCTTTGGCGCTGCGCTCGGTTATCGTGATGTAGAGTATAAGGCTTTCAACATAAAAAAAGGCACGGGTGTTAAGAGGTTCGAGCAAAATCTGAAAGCCATTCAACGTTTGTGGACTGAGGAAAGAGTAAGTATGAAGGGCGACTATTTTGAGCTCGATAATGCCTCTGTCTCTATGCCTTGCGTGCAAAAGCCCCATCCCCCTATCTGGATTGGTGCAAATGCTGACGTAGCAATAGATCGAGCAGCACGGATTGGTGATGCTTGGTATATCAGCGCGCATCATCGAAAAGACACGTTGTGTAGACAGGTCGAATTCTACAAGCGTTGTTTGGAAAAATATAAAAAACCATTGCCGGCTGAATGGCCATTAAGGCGTGAGGTGTATATCGCAGAATCTCGCGAGGCTGCTATCGAAGCGGTAAGGCCTTATTTGGGTCTTAAATATTCAACTTATCACGCATGGGGTCAGTCCAAGCCAATGCCTCAAGGTGATACACTCGGACTAGAATTTGATGACTTGTTACGAAATCGTTTCATCTTTGGAAATGCAGATCAAGTCTCAGAAGAAATAATAGATTATTGTAAGTTACTTGGGACCAATAATTTTATAACATCATGTCAATGGCCCGGCATGCCGCACAGTATGGTCATGGAAAATATCGAAATGTTTGCCAAGGATGTAATGCCAAAAGTGAGGCAAGGACTTTAGGAGAGGAATAATGAAGTACGGCCTATTTATACGCGGTCAGTACCGTGCGAATGAGACAAATATGAAGGCCCGGTTCGAGGAACTTATGGAACAGGTTCGGATAGCAGAACAGCTTGGATTTGATGATTTAATATCAGGCATGCATTATGCTGGGTATCCTTTGCAACAGTTTCAGTTAATACCCTTCTTGTCACGCGCCATGGCCGAGACAACACGTATGCGTTTAATTACGGGTATTATACTTCTATCTTTGCACAAACCATTGGATATAGCAGAGCAACTCTCATCAATGGATGTAATGTCAGGCGGCAGGATAGTTTTTGGCTGTGGTCTCGGCTACCGCGAGGTTGAATTTCGTGGTTTTGGAACAACAACTAAGGAACGTGTTCCGCGCCTAATTGAAAATTTAGAGGCGATTAAAAAATTGTGGACTGAAGATCATGTCAATATGAAGGGCTCTCACTTTGAACTTTCTGACACTACGTTGTCTCTGAAACCAATGCAAAAACCCCACCCTCCTTTGTGGATGGGGGCCAATGCAGACGCTGCGGTAAGACGTGCTGCGGAGATTGTTGATACTTGGTTCATTAACCCTCATCAACGAATGGATACAATTGAAAGGCAGCTCGAGATATACAAGAGAGCATTGGATGAATTCGGGAAACCCTTTCCTGACGAGCTTCCGATGATGCGTGAAATTTTTGTTGCTGAGACCCGCGACAAAGCAAAGGAAATTGCGCGCCCATACCTCGAAGAAAAGTACAAAGTATATCACCAATGGGGGCAAGATAAAGCAATGCCAAAGGGAGATGATAATTTAGATCTCGATTTTGATGAATTAACCAAAGACCGTTTTTTATTTGGTTCACCAGATGAAGTTGCAGAACAAATCATTAGTTATGAGAAGCGGCTTGGCGTAACTCATATGGTTCTGGGGATGCAAGGTGTGGGCATGCCTCAAAGTCAGATGTTAGACTCAATGCATCTTTTTGCAGAGCAGGTTATGCCAAAGGTGGCTAGTGCGTAAGTCATTCAGCCGCGGTTAATGCAGTTGAACTTCGACGGGAATAGTTTGCGGCTGGCGTGTTGATTGCCGTCGTTAACGGTTTAGCATATTTTGCTGCAGCAACTCTTTTAGCATCAGCTGTTTCATAAAGCGTTGTTCGTTGTCTAGCACTCCGCCCCAACCTTTTGATAATCTGTACCATTTGAGATACTGACATTTCCTGTCCATGCTGTGCGCCAGCAGCTCGTGTGATAGTTTCGTTCATAAGCGTGCCGCCGGCATCGTTAGCGCCAGCTTCTAAACAATGTTTCAACCCCTCAATTCCCATCTTTACCCAAGAGGCTTGAATGTTGGAAATGACCGGGTGCAAGACAATTCGTGACACGGCGTGCATTAGAATCGATTCACGATAGGTGGGGCCGAATCGGGCCCGGCCTTTTAAATAGATCGGCGCTTCCATAGGCACAAAAGGAAGAGGGACTAACTCCGTAAATCCGTGGGTTAATTCTTGAAGGTCGCGGATCTTTTTCAGGTGGCGTGCCCAATGAAGTGGCTTGTCAACATGTCCGAACATGATTGTGGCGGTGGTCTTTAACCCAAGCTCATGAGCTATTTTCATTACATCAAGCCACTCGGCGGAGGATAGCTTATCTGGACAAATAACTGCACGCACCTCATCATCGAGTATTTCTGCTGCGGTTCCCGGCAAGGTCCCAAGTCCCGCTGCCTGTAGTTTGATGAGAAAATTACGTATGGAAAGACCGAGTGTTCTGGCGCCCTGCCTTATCTCAAGTGGAGTGAAAGCATGAATGTGAAGGCCTGGCGCTGCTGTACGAACAGTCTTGACAAGCTCTATATATGTGTCGCCGGTATATTGTGGATGAATACCACCCTGCATACAAATCTCTGTCGCGCCTCGTTCCCACGCTTCGCTTGCCCTCCGAGCTACTTCGTCAAGATCAAGAACATACGGCCGACCGCGGAGATTATCGCTGAGTTTACCTTTGGAGAACGCGCAGAATTGGCAACGATAGGAGCATACATTTGTATAGTTTATGTTGCGATTAACTACATAAGTAATATCGTTACCGACTACCTCACGTCGAATACCATCTGCAATCTCGCAAACTTTCCTAAAATTGCCGCCACGCGCCGAGAATAGATGCACTATCTCTGGCTCGCAAAGGCGATACCCAGCTTGAGCTTTGTCTAAAATTTGAATTAGTGTATGGTTGCAAGGCCCTGTCTTATTCAAAATAGGTACAGGAGTGTCGGAGCCTGGGGTCCAATCTTCACACCGTGCATACCCCTCACTATCACTCTTTTGTTTTACTGCAGACGCGATGGTGGGGACCGCCCAAGCATCAATATTTTGTGCATACTTGGGATATATTGCAAGTCGTTCAGTCAATTGCTTTCCGGCACGAGCAGTTTCACTTTCTAATTTATCTAGGTGTGGCCAAGGAGCCTCTGGGTTGACGTGGTCTGGCGTTACAGGTGAAACACCTCCCCAATCATTTATACCAGCTGCGATCAGCTGAGAAAGTGCTCCGTCATTTAAATTCGGTGGGACCTGTATGTTGATTGAGGAAGGTAAAATTAAGCGAGCAACTGCGATGGTCCAAAGTAACTCTTCTAGTTTAGGGTTTTGAACCTGCGCCATCTTGGTATTGGGCTTCGCGCAGAAGTTTTGAATAATTACTTCTTGAATATGCCGATGCTTTGTGTGCGCATCACGAAGTGCAACTAGTGTTTCTATACGCTCCGCTTTAGTTTCCCCTATCCCGATAAGAAGACCAGAGGTAAAGGGAACGGATAGCGCGCCGGCCACTTCAATCGTCATCAATCGAGCTGAAGGGTCTTTATCGGGTGAGCCATAGTGAGGCCCGCCCTTTTCACAAAGGCGTTTAGACGTGCTTTCAAGCATTATACCTTGCGATACCGAAACATCTCGTAATTCAGAAACCTCTTTTTTGGACATGACTCCTGGATTGAGGTGTGGGAGTAGGCCGGTCTTTTCAAATACAAGTGCCGCCATTTCCGATAGATATGACAATGTAGTCTCATGACCGAGCAGAGCTAGCTCTTCTCGTGCAATACGGTAGCGGGCCTCTGGCTTGTCACCGAGCGTAAATAAGGCTTCTTTACAGCCAGAGTCTTTTCCAGCTTGGGCAATAGCCAAAACCTCGTCAGAATCTAAATAGGCTCGGCATCCTTTCTGAGGGGATTTTGCGAAAGTACAATAATGACAAACGTCACGGCATAGGGTTGTGAGGGGAATGAAAACTTTGCGTGAAAAGCTAATTATATTCCCATACTGTTCATCACGTTTGGCGCTTGCGGACGCCATTAGTTCGTCTAAACTTTTTGTTAGGAGATCTTGCAATTTCATCATGCAGTGCCTGGCATATTCTGTTTTGAGAGAAAATTTTTGGCAATTCCGCTTGCCCTAAGGTATTTATGTGTCCGTGTTTCCCCGTCCCCTTTTAAAAACCGCACTAAATCTTCTGGTGTGTCTATATCGAGCCTTATGCCCGGAAGATCGAAGTGGACTACTGGGTCAATGTGACGTTTTTTTGCTTCATTGAGATGGGGTTGAAAGCTGTCATATCCAAAATGAAAGGGTATTAGGTTTGGTGGGGTTAAGGCAATACAATTTGAACCAAGTTTGTCATGGGATGGAACAATACTCATAGCCGGGGCTGGTGGGTGCTTAGAGATTATAGCCTCGATCTCGCTCGACCGTAGATTTGGGGTGTCGCCGGGCAGTGTAAGGATACCATTTCTTCTTGTTTGATTTAATTGGTAAACAGCACGTGCTACCGCTGCACTTTGCCCGTCATTAGTTGGTTCATTGTTAACTTCTACGTTATATTTGCGCGCTAGGCTTGCAGCTTGGGGGTCTCGAGTTACTACCATTACACCATCAAGGGAGGGTGCATTGACAGCGGCTTCCAGAACATCCTCTAGCATGACGGCGAAAAGAGATTGACGTTCCTGCGGGCTCAAAGCAGGGGACAATCTTTTTTTGGCATTGCGAAAGTCTTTCGCGGGCAGGACGGCCCACATTGAACTCTCCTCATTCAGCGGAAGGTTTTAAGTAATGTAATAGTTATAGCAGAGCATTTGACGTTGTCACAGTCACCGTTCACAAAGAAATTTCTGCCGCGAAATCCAAAATATCATTAGCCAAGCTCACTTTATCATCAAGCGATTTCATGATGGTTTGGGTAACTAAGACTTTGTGCCCTTTTTCACTTATTTGCTTCTCTAAGCGGCGATCTTTCGTATCGATCACAAAGCCATCAAGTATTTCACCGTAATGTTGCGCTATGGAAGATGCATCTGATTTGAGGCGAAGTTCTTTTAACATCTTGGCTGTAGGCCCCTTTAGTGCCTTGCCTCCTACGATGGGAGACACTGCTAAGACGGAGGCTCGGGAGCTCTCTATTGCTTTTTTTAGGCCGGGTAATTCAAGGATAGGGTCAATACTTATAAATGGATTTGACGGACAAAAGATTACCAATTCTAACGCAGGATCCTCAAATGCTCTTAGAAGTTTTGATGAAGGAATTGCTTTCCTAATTCCAGCAAATCGAAAGCCGCTTATAGCAGGTAAGCATCGATTTTTCACAAAATATTCTTGGAATGGCATCTCTCCTTTTTCTGTTAAAATCATCGTGCGTACCGGGTAGTCACTCATCGGAACTATCGAATGACGAACGTTAAGCTTGTTAGCGAGATAAGCTGTGATTTCGGTAAGAGTGGCACCAAGTATCATTTTATGTCTTCGGGCTAGATGAAGCGCTAGGTCTTGATCTCCAAGTTTAAACCAAGTCTCGCCACCCAAGCTTTCGAGAGTTTTCATTGTTTTCCAGCTTTCTTGCTTACGTCCCCAACCTGTGTCCGGATTGGAAATGCCCGCCAGAGTATAAAGTACAGTATCTATATCAGGGCATATGGTTAGACCAAGGTGTTCAAAATCATCACCTGTATTAACTGCAATTAAAAGTTCTTCTGGAGGAAGGATTTGGGTGAGACCTAGCACAAGTTTTGCTCCCCCAACCCCCCCGGTAAAGGCGATGCATCGGGTCATCTGAATAAATCCTCATTCTCAGGCCTGGTTAATTCTGTTTCGGGCACCTCATAATTGAATGGATCAAAACCTTTTATAATAACAACTGGCCTACCTTCATTCCCTTGTCCTTGAACTAATGAGGCGGCAGACGCTAATTCATCTGCGAGACCCACCATACTCACTTTTAGAGGTCTTTGATCAAGATCCGGGTCCTCTCGAAGGTCAAGTAACGCAGGAAACCCCGCTGAGCCGAGTGCAATCGAGGTGGTTCCTCGTCTCCAGGCGCGTCCAACGCTGTCGTTAATTATAACCCCCAAACTGGCGTCGCAAGCATCAGAAAACGCTTGAAGTAATTGTTGGCAAGTTTTGTTGGGGTCCTCCGGTAACAAGAGGACATGTTCTCTCGTGAGACCAACATTCGAGGCATCGATCCCTGCATTTGCAAGCACATAGCCTAATCGGTGTCTCGCAATTATAATGCCCGGGCGGTGGCGGACAATCTCTGCAGACTCCTGCAAAATCAATTCGACTAAGGACGGGTTCTTTTCGGTCTTAGCGGCAAGCCTAATTGCCTCTGTTGACGGATTGATTTCGTTCAGATTTCTGTAACGGTTCTCAGCTTTGGAAACAATTTTTTGAGCAATAACGAGAATATCACCATTGTGAAGTCCTGCTGCATGCGATCTCTCTAATATTATGCTGGCAAGGTCGTCACCGGGCGAAATAAAGGGGAAGTCATCAAGAGCGATAACCTCGATCTTTCTTGGTGTCACGATTTCGGGTCACCAGTCACACGTATGCCTGCGTGAGTGACGGGTCCATTCTTATTGATGAAAATTAATAGGGACGTCAAAGCTTCTGCAGCGGCTGAATTATCAATAGGCCCGGCGTGCCAAGCGGCCATTCCTGCGGATTTGGCGAGCTCAATAACTTCGGCCCGTGCATCTTTATTATTTCCGCAAACGAGCACTTCGCATTCAATTGTTGCTGTTAAATCGTGCAATAAATCTGCAGCGATATTCTGAAAGGCAGAAACAACCCGAACATCATCACCTAAAAATTCTTGTGTTTCTTTTGCGGCGGACCCGCCGACGGGTAATTTCACCCTCATAACCTTAGGCGGCGCCAGGGGTACAGTCACGTCGATCAATATTTTTCCCTGCACTCCGTCTTTTATAATATTCAGCATAGGCTCATGGTTTGAAAACGGAACGGTGAGTACAACTAAGTCAGCGCATGCGGCAGCCAAGCTATTTTCGTCTCCGGTAACTTGCCCCCCAGATATCGCGGCAAGTTTTTTTGCGGCTTCCTCGGCTGCTGTTTTGGATCGGGATCCAATTATAATGGGGTATCCCGCTTTGGCCCACCTAAGTGCGAGACCTGAGCCGAGATCACCGGTGCCACCTACAATGGCTATGGACAGTTTTTTACAAGTCACTTTTTACTCCCGCAATGCTAGTTTATTTGTTCAATATGTGCACCAAGTGCAACATTAAATGCCTCATGTTGCTCTACGTTTGCCAGATGGGCCGCCGACTTAATCACAACAAGCTCCGCGCCTTCAATATTTTCTTTGAGGAATTGTGCGGCTGCCAATGGGGTGCTTTGGTCATCTTCTCCCACAATAACTAGTGTTGGTGATTGAATTTTATTCAAAATATCTTCTTGGTTCATCTCTTTGATGGCTTCACAGCAGCCGAGAAATCCGACTAATGGGGTCGCTTCGATCATCTCCTCAATCCCCTTAATTACGCTCCCCCCGGCCGATAAAAAATTTTGGGTGAACCAACGGGTCATGGTTGCTGATTGAATACCAGTCATGCCACGCTCTTTTGCCAATTTCATACGTTCATCCCAAATTGAAGGATCGCGCATTTGTGAGGTAGTATCGCAAAGTGTTAAACTATGTAATCTATCTCCATGAAACGCCCCAAATCGTTGTCCAATCATTCCACCGAGCGAGAGCCCACAGAAATGCACCTTTTGGATTTGGAGTGCGTCTAGTAGTGCGATGGCGTCATCAAGCAGCAACTGAATCGTGTAAGGAGGGCTAGTGACTTCTGTCTTGCCATGGCCGCGAGTATCAGCACGCAATATTCTGAATTTGGAGGTAAGAGCCTCAACTTGGGCATCCCACATATGAAGATTAGAGGCGAGTGAATTACTGAGCATTAGAACAGGCGCATCTTGAGGGCCGTCGAATACATAATTTATGTCGATGCCATTGGCTTTAATTTTTTTACTCATTAGAACCTCTTTCGTTGATGCCGTGAGTCAAATGTAAGTTTACTAATTGTTTCTAATGCGGGAATTTAAACCTTTGTACTTACTCCAGAAAATTCAGCAGAATTACTTTCTTCCAGCCAGCGATTTTTTTGCCACTCTAAATACTGTTTAATATCGTCCACTGTAAATGTCAGAAGGTCGGTCGTAGTTTGCAGTCTCAGTGTCATGCGCGCAAATCCACTCAGTAAGGCCTCAGTCTGCGGCGTCAGCTCTGAAGCAACGACGACGCCTACGTTGGGAATAATAATATAACCCGGTCGCTCATGAAATTCTTTTTCATGGCGTAATGCGGTCTGCCAAAGAGGCTCTTTAGGCTTTGCCACAGGTAAATTCAGTCCTAGTGTCATGGCCTGCCCAAGCGTTAAGAGCCCTTTCATGCATGCCTCAAGTGAGAGTGAGTCACAGCCCAATGCATGTATTTCTTTATATACGGGCAATCTCCATGATTGGTCATTGGTGATCATTCCTTTTAGGTCATAAAGCGCTGGCTGGGGTACAGGCCGTGAAGGTCTTACTAACCTTTGGGTAAGTTCACTCAGATGTGCTGAGACAGTAGTTGGATCAACTCCACCAACAACAGCCCCCCAATGTGAAATTATAAGTATATCTATTGTGCCTGATTTTTGCCCCAGTGCTCTGGCTACGGAACGATTTAGGCTTGCGCCCGGCGGCGCCATAGATGCAAAGGCCCAACGTAATCCCTTGAGGCGTTCAGAAAGGGTTTCTTGGGCGTTTGCTTCGGATGTTATAGCCAATAGATCGGGGGGTGTTACGTGCGACACTAAAGGATGCTCAATTAAAGCATCTAGAGCAGCGAAAGGCAGTGGGCGTACAATTTTATCTGTTTGTTGATTCAACTCTGCCTCTAGTGTTGCCTGTTCATTTGGGTCTTCTAGTCCAGCAGCAATACCGCTCAATACTTTGTCGATGCGTAATGGTATGAATATTTCGGATTGTTCAGCAATCGCGAGACTGGCCTTTTCAGCTCGCACCCACATTAAACCACTATGTTTTACAGATAGAGTGCCACTACGGCCTTGCACTAGATTTATATCGGCACCGAGGCGCGCTGCGAAACGCTTAACGTCTTCAAAAGGCAGAACTTGGGTCGCCATAACTTGTTTGCCGTGTGTCTTGGTCAGACAGGTATATCAATATCGAGTAATGGAGCGTGTTGCTGCGCACCATAGATATCAGAATCGTCAGGATCACCAGACTTATGAAGTCTAGGTATAGTGATCTTGATTGCATAGGCAACGTCGTAAGGAATAATTGATACTTCGTTATCTGACAAACCATAAAGGTCAGCGATTAAGCTGGGTGTGAGTACACCACTATCGCGTACTTTCTCATAAGTGCTTTGGTCTTCAAACATAAGATCGAGTGTGCAGAGCAATGCTCCGGCATTTTTTGATCGCAAGACAGATGTTAATTCTGAAAGAGTTGTCATACTACTTACACCTCTACCATTTCTATTGGGAAAGGTTCTAGTGGGTCTTCGATTTCCATTCTATGCCAGATATTAAACTCATATGTTTGGCCAACGGGCATATCGGAAGGTGAAAATGGGATCGCGAGGTTCCCAGAGATGCATTTTCGGCCAGGAAAATCTGTATGCAACAATGCATAACGGGCTTTTGCCATTATAGCTTTGCTAGTCTCAGGGTCATCCGCCAGAACGTCTGCAAGTAATCCAATTTCGTGGGCTTGCGTGTACTTGACGGGCTCCCTCGGTCCCATGGTGGCATCCTTTCCATAAATGCGAATGTTAAGGCGGTATTGGTCTCGGCTAATACTGAGATTAGCGGCCTCCACTGCTACGCGTTCGTGGCAGGCTTCAATGAACTCATCTATTACAGAAATGAGAATTGGATCCCGCACTCCTGCGATAAAAACAGTACGGTAGCCCGATAACTTTACCCCTTCAAGTTTAACAGTATAGCGATTAGCGTCTTCAAAACGGCTGTCGCTTACCTTGACTATTCTTTCATCAAGCTGCTCGTAATTGGAATGCGTTGTAACCAGCGTGCCTTCAGGCTCTTCTAAATGGTAGGGGCTCGGGTTTTCATAGAGTGTATGTGCCGCAATACGCATGCGTGTGCAGCGTTTGTCGGGATGACCGGGCTCAACAAGGAAATAATCGTCATGCAGTGTGCCTATAACGCAGTCTTGGCCAGTCCGCGGGGTGGTCACCTGTCCTGCGCACTCAATAATTTTCGATAAATGCCAACAAAGTCCAGGATCGAAACCCCTCATCAAAGGTATTGCGGAATAGATGGACGCGTCCGTAGCGCGACCTGCCAAGATAATTTGTGCTCCATCATTAATAGCTTTTTGAAATGGTTCGACACCCATCATGCCTACAACCCTATGACTTTCGTCAATCATGTTTGGGGTTAATTCAGAGATCGGGCCAAGTGATTCAATTTTTCCGGCAGCACATTTTTGTTTGAGGTAGTCGGCCGATTGCTCGGCTCGAATTAAGGCCATATTGAAATGAAGATTTTTTTCCTCAGCAATTTCTTTGACGACATCGCGCACAAAATTTAGCTGTGGATCACTTCCTCCACCACCACAGGAGCCAATTAGCATTGGGATCTGTTGTTTGATAGCAGCATCAAGCATCAGGGAGAGATCTCTCTTGATTGCTTGGCGTGAGACAAAAGGGACTCCCTGACCTAGGTAGTGAGGGCCCGGGTCCATAGAGCCACCATCGGCTGCTATGAAATCTAAACCTTGTTCGACGCCTCTATTGAAGGCTTCTTCAGTGTAGCCATAACCAACCATTCCGGTAGTTGCCATCATACGCAATTCAGTCATTTTTGAATTCCTTCCGGGCTTTAGAAAGAAGATCCATAAATCCTCTTAACAGTAAATCAAGTGCATAAACTTGACCAGTGAGGGTCACATACAGATATCGACGCGAACCAAGTTTTGAAAAAGAAGAACATTCGCAAGATAGCTTGATTTCAAAACCATGAGAACCTTATTTCTATGGGTTTCAAATTCGGGTTAGTGCTGTTACTGGTTATCGTTGGTTTTCTGGAGAGGAAAGTGAAAAAATTCAGCATCGTTTAAGCCTGAAACGGAATTTACACAGCCGATTGCGCAAAGGCTTGCCAGATTAGCTCATTCTTTGAACATTGAGGATATACCAGCTTTAGTACGCGATCGTGCAAAGTATCTAATATTAGATGCTGTTGGTATTGCTTTTGTTACCCGTCATTACCCCATTTCAGAAAAGACACGTAATGGCCTTCTAGATGCAGTGGGTACCGGGACTGCCTCAGTTGCAGGGTTTCAAGAGAAATTACCTTTGAGGGATACGGTAATAATAAATGGTGCGTTGGTACACGGTCTAGACTACGATGACACACACCCACGAAGCATTGTGCATCCCGAGGCTAGTTCCCCAAGCACGGTTTTAGGCTTCGGTGAGCATTGTGATGTTGGTGGGAGGGAGTTGCTGACTGCCTATGTGACTGCAATGCAGAGTATTATTCGCATTAGAATGGCAGCGATGGGAGGATTGCACAGGTGGGGCTGCGCAGCAGGAGTCAACGCTGCTTATCTCGCTAAAAATGGATTTGTTGGACCAACTTGCCCGTACGAGAGTCGATTTGGACTTTATAAGAATCATTTACATGATGATGAATAGCATGTTGATTATGAATATCTTTTCGCTGGGCTGGGCTCTCAGAATTTGCAGATGATGTTCTTAGGGATGAGGCTATCTTAAACTTAGCATCAAAGATTGAGTATGAGATCGATCGGCAAAAGAGGTACCCAGATTATTATTCAGGCGGGATCATTATCACCACTAAAGATTGCATTGAGCACGTGCATCACGAGCGTATAAACCGTGGTGTCGGTGAAAGAGCATTAAGTGAAGCTGAAATTTCATCAAAATTTTTGAAAATGCTCTTCTGGAGATACCGCGAGATCGAGCAGAGTTAGCTCGCGATTCTGTGCTTGGACTGAATAAAAACTCAGCATGTGAATTGGCGCCAAAACTAATTTTCGCCTAGATTGTTTTATTTCTCATACGCACAGTTTCAGGGCTCCATGTCAGCGCCACAGATTCTCTTAGAGACGATTGCTGATTCACGAGCCTCGGCGCTGTTTATTAAAAACTTATATGCGTTTATTCTTTTCTCGTCGACGACGTACGGAAGAAGAAATTTTCATCGACTCCCGGTATTTTGCAACCGTGCGCCTTGCGATATTTATGCCTTCTGTTTGCAGAATAGAGACGATCCCGTCGTCTGACAGTATTGATCCGGGGTCTTCCCCATCGATCAGCATTTTTATGCGGTGGCGCACAGACTCAGCAGAGTGTTCTGACAAACCCCCAACGCCGCTGATTGCTGAAGTGAAGAAATATTTCAATTCAAAAGTGCCGCGAGGTGTGTGAATGTATTTGTTTGAAGTAACGCGGCTCACGGTGCTTTCGTGCATTTCAATAGCTTCAGCAATATCCCGAAGGACAAGCGGTCGAAGATGTTCCACTCCTTTACTGAAGAAGCCGTGTTGTTGGCGCACGATCTCACGTGAGACCCTGAGTATTGTGGTTGCTCGCTGATGCAGAGATTTCATAAGCCAATTCGCGGATTGTAGTTGCTCAGCGATGTACTCCTTCTCATCTTTTTTTCGAGCCTCGCCGGCGACCTTTGTATGGTAATCTTTGTTTATGAGCACGCGAGGAAGAGTTTCGGGATTAAGTTCAACAATCCAATCACCATCAGGATGGGGTCGCATTAGGATATCGGGAATGACTGTTTGGAGGATCTCTCGTTCGAAGTTTTGGGCTGGTTTTGGATCTAAAGCGCGGATTTCAGCGACCATATCAGTCAAATCCTCCTCATCAACGCCGCATATCTTTATGAGCGCTGCTTTATCCTGTTTTGCTAGGAGGTCGAGATTATCCAGCAAAGCTTCCATAGCCGGATCATAACGATTACGATCTTGAAGTTGTAGAGCTAAGCATTCTTTCAGATCGCGCGCAAAAATGCCGGGAGGATCAAATCTCTGTAATTCTTTAAGTACTCTTTCTACTCTTTCTGTTGAACAGCCCAAAGTAGCTGATAAATCTTGCAATGGAGAGCTGATCCAGCCTGACTGATCAAGTAATTCTATTAAATGACGGCCTACCAGTCGGTCCTTAGTATCTAAAATATCCACGGTTAGTTGTTCTGACAGATGATCGCGCAAGGACTTGGCCTCACTAAGCGTAGATTCAATGTCATTTATTGGTGTGCTGAAGTCGCTGCGTCCACCTTGGGCATTATTAAGTTTATCTAAAGAAAGACCCTGTTCACTGGCTCCATCATCATTTAGTGCCATACCAGCATCGGTCGGGCTTTCGCTTTCCCAAACGGAGTCATGGTCTATATCAAGCGGGCTCTCTGCTTCATCGGTAGTTGCGGCGCCTGTAGCAAATTCTAGAGTATCGGGGGTTGCGCCGTCATCATTTGGTTGCTGTTCGTTATGACCATCAGTGCTTGTGCTGTCGCGCGAGCGTTCTGCCACGCTCGGTTCATCACCAGATTGCTCATCACGTTCGAGCATGGGATTCTGTTGCAGCTCGGCTTCGACGAATTCCCGCAACTCATTACTTGAAAATTGCAAAAGCTTAATGGCTTGTTGCAGCTGTGGTGTCATAACGAGGTTTTGGGATTGGCGTAAATCGAGGCGTTGTGAGAGTACCATTATATGGGTAGTTCTGCCCTTAAAGGCTGAACCGTTCTCCAAGATAGACACGACGAACTTCATTATTTGCGACAATTTCGTCTGGGCGCCCCTCCATCAACAGTCTACCATCGTGGAGAATATATGCACGGTCAACAACCTCAAGCGTTTCGCGCACATTATGGTCTGTAATAAGCACTCCAATGCCACGGTCTTTTAGATGAATAACGAGCTCTCTAATATCCCGTACTGCTATGGGGTCAATACCCGCGAGGGGTTCGTCTAGAAGAATAAAATTTGGCTGTGAAGCCAAGGCGCGCGCAATCTCTACTCGCCGCCGCTCTCCTCCGGATAGAGCAAGTGATGGAGTACGGCGCAAATGTGTTATTGAAAACTCCGCAAGCAATGATTCGAGCATTGCTTCGCGTTGTTCTCTATTTCTTTCAACCACTTCAAGAACACCGCGGATATTTTGTTCAACGTTGAGACCCCGAAATATGGATGGTTCTTGAGGTAAATACCCAATGCCCAATCGAGCGCGTCTATACATAGGAAGAGAAGTGATATCATGTCCGTCCATCAAGACGGCTCCATAATCTGCGGCAATCAGGCCGGTAATAATATAAAAGCAAGTTGTTTTGCCGGCTCCATTCGGACCCAGTAGACCGATTACTTCGCCGCGTTGGAGATAAAGGCTTACATCCCTCAGTATTGGGCGTTTCTTGAATTGCTTTCCTAGATTACGTACTACCAATCCTGAATTAGAGGCGATAAGTTTTGGCCCCTCCTGATTGTTTTGATCCCTATCTGACGAATGGTCCGATGTCATCAGGGGCGAATGGATTGGAGGTTCGGATGATTGATTCACTTGAGCTGATACTCCAGTACGGTATTTCTAGAAACCCAATATTTATATCACAGTTTTATCGCGTCTGGTTGGGTGTTATCAAACCTTTTACGCGCTTACCCACAAGCCTATAAATACCTGTTTTTAAATTCACCTTTGCCGTGTCCCCATTTAGCTGGTTATTTTTACTTGTGATTTTGACGTTTCCCTTGAGCGTTGCCACACTCGTCGTGGGATAATACTCCCCTCTGTCCCCCCTTATAATTGCATTTGGAACTGAAACGTGGACGTTACCAATGGCATCCACTCTATCGATTCGCTGCCCATTCGAGTTTGAGTTTTTGTTATTCGCCGTGGGAGAAGTGAAATACGCGGTTAGAACATCTGCGTGTAGACGCTGTTTGTTTTGAATAATTAACGCCTTTCCTCGCGCGACAGCTGTTTGACGTTTATCCCAATACTCGAGACTATCTCGTGCCTTCAAAACACCTTCAGGCGAAACAATCTGAAGTTCCTTACCACTGAGGACAAAGACTGACTCTTTGACGTGATAAATGGCTATGTCTCCAGTCGCAATCGTCCTTGCTGGTTTTCCTGTTTGGTCTTTACCCAATGAAATAATTTTGACTTGTCCTTTTGCATCAAGCCTGACCATCTCTTGGCCTTGCCCTGTTTCTGTATCCCGATAATGAGCGATTAGCTCTTCTGCCTGCAGGGTTACTTTTCCGCGTGCCGCTCTCGCATTGCCTCGTGCGATATATTTCCCCTGTTTAGGAATCCATTCAAGACCGTCGTCAGCCTCTATTATAAGGGGTGAGGTATTATCCTCATCGGTCATAGGTATGTTTACTGACTGAGCATGTGTTGTGGGCGATAGCGGGATTTGACCCATCCAAAGAAAAACCCAAGCCAATATAACAGGATACGGTGTCCTCATCCTTCTTTCATCCGATGCGGGAAAAGCGTCAACTTAGAACGCCCGGTAAAAAGTATGCGCTTCGATTTATAAAAAAGGACGAACCCTTCAGATTGAAGGTTTCCCAGGGGGCCTTGGCCTTCGACGGGGTCGACACCACGCGCATCCCCCGCTTTCAAGTCAATGACTGTGTTTTTGGTGCGGAATTCGTATCCAGTGTCGTGAAAAAGGTTTACCCCGCCTGTTAGCTCTAAAAGCTGCATTTTATGATTGTAGAAGCCATCCTTTGCTGTGATAGCAGTCCACGAACCATTCTGCATCATTACGTCTACTTGGGGTCCTTGTAACGAGAATTCCATATCTGTTGCATTCTTCTGATGTGCTTTTGTTGCTGTTATCGTGAATGGCTTTTCTTCCAAGATTCCTGCGTAACGGCCATTGAGCATCGTTAAGTTTTTTGCGGCACTTTTGTCAATTTTTGCCGGCCCCAGCGTAAACCGGCGTTGCTGCTGCTCTAACTGAGGCCAAACAAGAACAAGAACTATCAGCCCTGTCGCAATAGTTGGTAGCAAAACTCGCATGGTCCCTACAAACCGACCGTAAACAGGAGATACACTAACTTGCTGTCGGGTCGAGATAGGGATGTCGTAACGCCGTGTATGATGATCGGTTTTTTTAAGACCAGATACAGGCTCATTCTTTTGAGCGGATGAAGCCATAATAGGTGTATCACCCATTGCGCTAAACCAGCCCAGCTCTTAGACAATCATGAATATGTAGCACGCCAATTAGTGCTCCCTGATCATCATCAATCACGAACAGATTTGTTATAGATTTTTCGTTCATCATAGCGATCGCCTCTCCCGCTAAAGCATGAACGCGGATTGTTGCAGGAGCACCAGTCATAATCTCTCCGGCGGTTACTTTGCGCAGATCACTATCGATATGGCGACGCAAATCGCCATCCGTTACAATTCCAACTAGTTCCCCCGAATCTACAATTCCCACACAGCCAAGGCTCTTTGAAGTCATTTCCAATATGGTTTCACTCATGAGTGTAGTGGGTTTAACAATGGGCATCGAAGACCCACGATGCATCAAATCTGAAACCCGAAGTAGACTGGAACCCAGTTTGCCGCCAGGATGTAAAACACGAAAATCGTTAGCCGAAAAGCCATTCACCTCTAGCAAGGAAACCGCAATCGCATCCCCCATGGCTAAGCTCGCAGTGGTTGAAGTAGTTGGTGCCAATCCCATTGGGCACCCCTCTGGTACATCTGGCAACAGTAGTACTGTATCTGCCATTTCACCAAGAGTACTCTCTATGCGTCCAGTAATTGCTATCAGAGGTATTGAAAATCGGCGGGTATATTCCAAAACGTCGCGAAGTTCGCTCGTTTCTCCTGAGTTTGACAGCGCTATAACGGCATCTTCATCCGTAATCATTCCTAGGTCGCCATGACTCGCTTCTCCGGGATGTACATATTGGGCGGGGCTTCCGGTAGAGGACAAAGTAGCCGCTATTTTACGGGCAATGTGTCCACTCTTGCCCATGCCTGTGACTATAATGCGACCCTCAATGCCATGAAGGATTTTTATCGCTTTAGCAAAGGTCTTGTCGATTTGATTGGCGAGGGTAGAAATCGCCTCAGCCTCAAGTTGGAGCACATATTTCGCAGCGTTAAGTTCTCGCTTTTTATTCTTTGTCAAAGTATCCCCGGAGTTGAATTCACTTGCTGCCGTCATTTAATTCTTCCAATGCAGAGCTGAGAAACGATAAAGAAAGCGTTCGCCTTTGTTTAGTGATGCGCGAAGATGTCGTCATCTTCAAATCCCTTGATGTCTAATGCAGAACGAAATGGTAAAAAGTCAAACGCAGCTTGCGCCAAATCCATGAGGCCCTCTCGTATCAGCATTTCTTCGAGTTTCTCCCAGATCGCATGAAGATACAGAACATCGCTCGCTGCATATTCAATTTGCGCCTTTGACAGCTCTAAGGCCCCCCAGTCCGATGATTGTTGCTGCTTCGATATGTCCAAATCAAGAAATGCTTTACACAAATCTCTCAATCCATGCTTGTCAGTATACGTTCGAACTAAACGAGACGCTATTTTAGTGCAAAATACGGGCTGACATCGGCAGTTGAGGTAATGCGTTAAGACGCCTATGTCAAACCGGGCAAAATGGAACAGCTTAACTGTATTCTGATGTGAAAGTAATCTGACAAGGTTTGGCGCACAAATATTATTTTGTGGCATTTTGACCACATGGGCGTCTCCATCCCCAGCTGAGAGCTGGACCACGCAGAGACGGTCTCTGTGCAATTTCAACCCCATTGTCTCAGTATCAACTGCTACAAGGTTGCCGAGATCGAGATCGTTTGGCAAGTCGCCAAGATGCAAATGAGTACTCAAAGTAAAGATCCTGATTAATTTAATATCAAACAACTTCCAATACTGGTGGATACCATAGCTTCCAAAGGGGGGCTAACGCCACTGTTAAGGACGGCTCGACCTATTTAAAATAAACAAGCAAGTCATTGGTGCCCAGGAGAAGACTCGAACTTCCACGGGGTTTCCCCCACAGGTACCTGAAACCTGCGCGTCTACCAATTCCGCCACCTAGGCTAAAATGGCAAAAGTGATGACCCTCCGGGATGAACTTGTCAACAGCATTTATGCTGGCCTTGCGTTATTGGGCTTTGTATACGTTTGTTAATTTCTAAATATATTGCCGTAGCTTGGTTCGGAGGAAATCATGAGATCGAGGCTAATAACGGTACTTGGAGCGTCCGGATTCATCGGTAGCTATGTAGTAAAGAGGTTAGCAAAGCAAGGGTACCTGGTCCGTGCTGCGGTTCGAGATCCGTATGGTGCATCTTTTTTGAAACCCATGGGTGACGTAGGTCAAGTAACGCCGGTACAGGCTAATGTTCGAATTAAGGAATCAGTCATCAGGGCGATAGATGGAGCTGATGGGGTAATAAACTTAGTCGGTATATTTCGACAAATTGGCAAGCAGCGTTTCGATGCAGTCCATTATCAAGGAGCTAAAAATGTTGCGCAAGCAGCAGCGGATGTCGGGAGTAGATGTTTGGTGCATATGTCCGCACTTGGCGCCTCACCGCATTCACCGTCAATATATGCGCAAAGTAAAGCGGCTGGAGAAAAAGCTGTAACAGAAGCCTTTCCAAAAGTGACTATCATGAGGCCAAGTATCGTTTTCGGACCGCAAGACAATTTCTTCAATCGGTTAGCTGCCCTAGCTTGCTTTTCACCGGTGATGCCTGTCCTCGGTTGCCCGTGTCCTAAATACAATGCGGGCAAGATAGACCTTTTTGGAAATGGAGGCACTCTTTTCCAGCCGGTTTATGCTGGTGATGTAGCTGACGCAATCGTTCGGACTTTAGAAAATGATACTTACGTAGGCAGAGTCTGCGAACTCGGGGGTCCTGAGGTTTTTAGCTTCAGAGAAATAATAGAAAAGATTTTGCACAACACAGGACGAAAGAATTTTTTGATGCCTGTTCCTTTTAGACTTGCCTCGATAGTCGCATTCCTTGCTGAGTCGATGCCTGTCCCACCATTAACGCGCGACCAAGTTACGCTGCTTAGAAATAACAGTGTCCTTGATAGCGGAGCCAATGGGTTCTTGCCATTTGATATTACGCCCACCTCTGTCGACGTCATTCTCCCTAGCTATCTTGATAAATATTGCAAGGGGGGAAGATTTAGTCGTTTTAGTGGAGCCTAACTGTCGTTAGTAGTAAACCATAAACAGAAGCCCTCCACCTAAAATGAGCCGATAGACTACAAATGGTGTAAAGCTCGAGTGATTTAGCCAGCGAAGCAGAGTTGTAATTGCTATTAAACCTGCAACAAAGGAAAGCCCAATAGCAATTAATGCTTCTATCTGTATCGTGATATTTTCTTGTTGGTAAAGCCCAATTCCAGAGACTGCCGAAATTCCAGCGATTGTTGGTATTGAAAGTAGCATTGAGAAGCGGGCTGCTTCAGCTCGGTCCATGCTTAATAAGCGTCCCGCTGTTATGGTGATGCCTGCTCTACTAGTTCCGGGGATAAATGCAAGAACCTGTGCAACACCGATAAATAGTGCATGGAAGAGCTTAAGGTCATCACACCTGTGTATGGTAAGGGTTACTTTGTCAGCGATCCACAGTAATATGCCGAATCCAATGGTTGCCCATGCAATGACTTCCAAATTTCGAAAATATGCTTCCACTTGATCGTGAGCAAAAAAGGCTAGCAGTGCAACCGGAGTGGTTGCTACAAGCAAATTAATTGCGCGTTTTGAATGCGAATTTGGTATCCCCAAACACAGACGGCCTAAACCAAGCAGCATTTGCCAGAGGTCTCGCCAAAAATAGACTAGGACGGCGCCTAGTGTTCCGAAGTGTAATGCGACGTCGATCGTCAGTCCTTGATCAGACCAACCCAACACTTTGGAGATTATAACTAAATGGCCGGAGGAACTTATAGGGAGAAATTCGGTTACACCCTGCACTAAGGCTAGAATAGTGAGCTGGTAGAGCTCCATAGATATTGTGCCTCCAAACAGATTGTTACTTACAAAGCATAGATTACATACCAAAATAGGCAACTTGATATGTTAATTTGCTTAGATTAGTTGTCTTTGACAGACTAGTTCTTTGAAATAAAACTGTCGGTATTAACATGCGTACTCTTTACCATCTATGGTTGTCTCCGGGTTGCCGAAAAATACGAGTAGCTATGTCGGAAAAAAAACTTCAATTCGACATGAGGCTTGAAAAAGTGTGGGAGCGACGAGAAGATTTTGTGGCTATGAATCCGGCGTGCGATGTGCCTGTACTGGAGGAACCTGGGCACAAAATCATATGCGATTCTTACGCGCTAGCTGAATACCTCGACGACAAATATCCAGAACCCCAGCTTTATGGAGACACTGCTGAAGCTAGCGCTGAGGTCCGTCGTTTGGTCTCTTGGTTTGACGGTAAATTTCAAAGCGAAGTCACCACTAATTTGGTGGACGAGAAGATTTTGAAACGATTTTTAAAAATGGGTGAGCCGAACTCTCAGGCAATACGGGCGGGCTCTACCAACATTCATTATCACCTTGACTACATCGGATGGCTGATTGAAGAGCGTCAGTGGCTGGCTGGTGATAGGTTTAGTTATGCAGATATATCGGCAGCAGCGCATCTCTCTTGCGTTGACTACTTGGGCGATGTGCCATGGGAAGAGCACCGTCCGGCGAAAGAGTGGTATGCGAGGATGAAATCACGTCCAAGCTTTCGCGAGATTCTCGGCGATCATATACCAGGCTACCCACCACCCGAGTATTATGCCGATCCAGATTTTTGAGCAAAAAAGCTATAAGAGGTAAAGTTTATTACGATGCCTTCTGCGATGGTGTTAAAAGTTTGACAGAAAAACTCCACGCCGAAATATTTGTCCGGTCTTAGGCCAATTCTTATCTCATTTGAGCAGCGCAATAGATTGGAAGGTTTTTGCTGGAGTGCACCCGCATAATAGGCGCGCATGCCACCAACAGAAAAATTCGTGGTGAAATTGCGGCTGGTAAGAAGATAGTGACGTAAAAGCGATATGATTTGTTGGCAGCGTTGTACAGATAGAACTATTTTTGATACGAGAACTTTTTAAAAATATAGAGGGTGTTTGGATGGCAAAGAATCTAAAAAAGCAGGCATGAGCAATAAAAAAAAGCGTCTTTTTTGTTTTGGGTTTGGCTACTGTGCCCTTGCCTTGATGAAACCACTCCGGGATGCGGGTTGGCAAATAGCGGGCACTTATCGTTCAAAGGGGTCATTGTCGTCCCTGACTGAGGAGGGCGTTGAAGCTTACTTGTTCGACGGGACTACACCGATGTGTCCATTACCAAGCGCATTGCTAGATGCAAGTCATGTCTTGGTTTCAGCCCCACCAACGGCTCGCGGAGATCCTGTCCTTACCTATCATGGCGATGACTTGGCCCAACTTAAAAAGCTTGCCTGGGTAGGCTATCTATCCACCACTGGCGTTTACGGTGACTGGAAAGGGGGTTGGGTTGATGAAAGCTCAGAATTAAAAACAATTAATGAACGCGGCAAACATAGAATAAAAGCAGAGAATGAGTGGTTAAAGCTTTGGGAACAATTTGGTGTGCCTGTGCACATTTTTCGCCTTGCAGGGATTTATGGGCCAGGACGCAACGCGATCGAGACTGTAAGGACAGGCCGTGCACGTCGAATTAAGAAGCGGGGACAGGTGTTTAGTCGTATTCATGTGGACGATATTTCGCAGGTGCTTGCTGCATCGATTTCAATGCCACACCCTAGTCGAATATATAACGTATGCGACAATGAAGCGGCTCCACCGCAAGACGTGATCTCTTATGCTTGCTATTTGTTAGGAGTTGAACCTCCCCCGCTTATTCCTTTCGAGGGGGCCGGCCTGTCCCCAATGGCACGCAGCTTTTATTCGGAAAACAAGCGGGTTTCCAACTTAAGAATTAGTAAGGAGTTAGGGGTTCAACTTAAATGGCCCGACTACAGGTTGGGCCTTAAAAGCCTTTTGAAGTCGCCAAAAATGAGCTGACCAAGCTCAGAAGGAGTGCAGTATCTTTGGGTCTCGATAATCTGTGGTCTCCATCCTTTATGAGATTTATATGTACGTCGTCTGAAATTAAAGCTGCTGCAATTTCCAAAGACAATTCCCACGGCACTGCATCATCCCTCATTCCATGAAGGATTCTGACGGGCCCTTGAAAATTGATAGGGCCAGGCAAGAGGAGATGGAGTTCGCCTTCGTCCAGTAGTTTTTTCGTGATTGGATAACCTTGGGCATCATATTTGGATGGACGCATCCACGCTCCCGTCTCAGAAAGTTCGCGTTTGGCCTCTGCGCTTAAGTTCGAAAGAGCACGTTTTGTCATGTCAACTGCTGGCGCGATACCTATGATGCCAGCGACTTTTTCAGGGCGGGCATTAGCGGCAAGGAATGAAATCCAACCACCCATAGAGGATCCTACCAAAAGCTGGGGTCCATCCGTTACCGAATCGAGGATTGAAATTGTGTCTTTTAGCCAATCTCCAATGGTTAAATCTCTGAAGTTACCTCCAGACTTACCGTGACCACGATAGTCGAACCTTGTAAATTGCTGCCCTTGGCTTTGGCACCAATCCTCTATTGAAGTTGCTTTCTTTCCAGTCATGTTGGAACGAAAACCAGTACAAAAAAGTACTCCTGGTTCGTCCCCAGCCGAATGGTGATAGGCAAGGTGGGTGCCATCGATACAAGCAAGACTTGCTGGCTCATTGACCATGTGGGATATCCTTTCCAGACTTCAACTTTATTAAAATTATAGAACGCCCCTTTTAGTATGACAGAAATTGAAAATACCACCCCAATTAAGTCTCGGCCTGTTATTTTGCAAGTTTTACCTTCTTTGGAAACTGGGGGAGCGGAAAAAGGCTGTATCGATGTTGCGAAGGCGATTACAGAGTCAGGTGGTATTGCGCTTGTGGCATCTAGCGGCGGCAAAATGGTGCGCGATTTAGACCGTGCTGGAGTGCATCACATCAACATGCCGGTAAATACTAAGAATCCTTTACGCATGCATATGAACGTTAATAAATTGATATCTGTCATCAGAGATTTTAACGTGGATATCGTGCATGCTAGAAGTCGCGCGCCGGCTTGGAGTTGTTACAAGGCATGCAATGCCACAAAAACCCATTTTATAACAACTTTTCACGGAACATATAATATTTCATCAGGTCTAAAGCGACACTACAATTCGATTATGACACGAGGCGAGCCAGTTATTGCCATCTCAAGGTTTATCGCTGAACATATGAAGAACGAGTATCAGGTCAATTCGGAGAGGATAAGACTTATTTACAGAGGAGTAGATATTGAGTCTTATAACCCTTCGGCAGTAACAGCTGGTCGTATAGTGCAATTGGCTGAAAAGTGGCGCCTTACAGATGGCGTTCCGGTAATTATTTTGCCGGGTCGACTTACTAGATGGAAAGGGCAGTCAGTGCTGATCAAGGCACTGGCCGAGCTTGGAGAAATGGAGTTTAGATGTCTTTTGGTTGGGGACGACCAAGGCCGTTCCGGTTATCGTCAGGAACTGATATCGCTGGTTAAAAAGCTTCGGCTTGGCAGTAAGGTACATTTTGTTGGTCACTGTGACGATATGCCTGCTGCATACATGTTGGCTGATGTTGTCATCTCGGCATCAACGGATCCGGAAGCATTTGGGCGTGTGATGGTGGAGGGTCAGGCCCTTGGTAAACCCGTTATTGGAGCTGACCATGGCGCTAGTCGAGAACTTATTTTGCCTAACGAAACTGGGTGGTTGGTGCCTCCGAATAAAACTAGTGCGTTGGCTAGCATGCTGAAGCATGTACTGTCACTTGATACTCCATTCCGGGAGGAGCTAGCTTCGCGTGCGATTTCCAATGTAAGGGCCAATTTCACCCGCGCTCAAATGTGTGCAAAAACAGTCGATGTTTATTATGAGGTCCTCGGTTGACCCCACAAATGCAAAAGTTTTTACAAAGGGCTAACTTCAAGGGTTTCGAGAAAGTCTGTCGTGTAGCGAGAATGCCGTGAGTTGCGACAACCGAGAGCACGTATTGGTAATAAAGCTCGGAGCACTTGGCGATTTTGTTCAGGCTTTAGGACCCTTCCAAGCAATACGGCAGCATCACCGGTCCGCTCACATTACCCTTTTGACAACTTCGAGGTTCTCAGGCATCGGAGCTGCTAGTGGTTTTTTTGATGAAATCTTTACTAATGTGCCGTCTGCGTGGTGGCATTTTGGTGAAAGATTGAGACTTAGCGGGTTCCTTAATAGTAGTAGGTTTACGCGAGTTTATGATTTGCAAACTTCTAGGCGCAGCAGTACATTTTTAAGGATGTTCCAAGGATTTAAGCCAGAATGGTCGGGTATCGCTAAAGGTTGTTCTCATCATCACGATAACCCTAGCCGTGATCTTATGCACACAATCGAGCGTCAAAAAGAACAATTACACATAGCAGGTATCTTAAACGTGCCGGCACCCAATCTCGAATGGTTGGACGCAGATGTTGATCATTTTTCACTTAATGGTGATTTTGTTTTGATCGTTCCCGGTGGTTCAGCTCGCCGACTGAAAAAGCGTTGGCCCGTCCATAAATACATCGATCTTGCTAATAATCTACTTCTTTGCGGCCTGCTGCCGGTCTTGTTGGGAGGGGAGGATGAAAAAGATGTCTTGGATTCTATTCATCTTGGCTGCAGTCGAGCGCGTAATCTTTGTGCTAAGACCAACCTTTTTGAGGTAGCTGGGCTAGCCCGACGAGCGGTGGGGGCGATAGGAAATGATACAGGGCCTATGCACATTACTGCAGCTGTCGGATGCCCATCCGTGGTCCTATATTCTGCTGATTCTAATCCCGGTTTATGTGGTCAACGCGGAGAGGCAGTTAAGATTATCCGAAGGACGTCGCTGGTTGACTTGGATAGTAAAGATGTGATTTGCGGCTTGAAAGACGTCAAAGGGCGTTGACCTCGTTGAGCAAAACGGCGAAAAGACTCACAGCGTAAATTCTGAACTAGAAAATGAGTGTTATGGGTAGGGTTGTTAATATTGTGTTGCCGGATGGCACTAAGAAAGTTTTTGAAGCTCCAACAACTGGGGCTGAAGTGGCATTGTCAATCGGACCGGGGTTGGCTAAATCGGCTATCGCAGTAATTGTGGATGGTGTTGAGTGGGATTTAACCCGGCGGATCGAGCAAGACTCAAGTGTTTCTATCATAACTAGAGACTCTGACGCGGCGTTGCCACTGCTTCGTCATGATTGTGCTCATGTTTTAGCTGAGGCAGTGCAGGAGATATGGCCTGATGTGCAAGTCACGATAGGTCCGCCTATTGAAGATGGATTTTATTATGACTTTGATCGTGAGACACCGTTTACGCCGGACGATCTCGTAAAAATCGAGGAGCGCATGGCTGAAATTGTTGACCGTGATGAAGCATTTTCACGGGAGGTTTGGGAGCGGGAAAGGGCCATTAAATTTTTCAAAGAAAAGCGGGAATATTATAAAGCAGAAATAATAGAGAATCTGCCAGCTGATGAGGAAATCACCATCTATCGCCAAGGTGATTGGCTAGATCTGTGTCGCGGACCACATTCACAATCAACTGGTAAAATTGGTAAGGCCTTCAAGTTGACCAAGCTTGCAGGTGCATATTGGCGTGGAGATTCACGTAATGCACAGCTTCAGCGTATATATGGTACGTGCTGGCGCACCGAAAAAGAGTTGAAGACCCACCTTCTTCGGCTGGAAGAAGCTGAAAAGCGAGACCACCGTAAGCTAGGGCGTGCAATGGATTTATTTCATCTGCATGAGCAGGCTCCAGGGTCTATTTTTTGGCATGCGAAGGGTTGGTCACTATTTCAGGCTCTTATCGATTATATGCGAAAACGGCAAACCAGCGCAGGGTATTTAGAAATCAATACCCCAGATATTATGGAACGAAGTCTCTGGGAACAATCTGGCCATTGGGAGAAATTCGGCGAAAATATGTTCACCACTGAAGCAAGAGAGGATCGTATTTTTGCCTTAAAACCTATGAATTGTCCAGGCGGTGTTCAGGTTTATAAACAGGGTATAAAAAGTTACCGAGACTTGCCCCAACGCATCTCCGAGTTTGGCAAAGTGCACCGCTATGAACCATCTGGTGCTCTTCACGGTCTAATGCGCGTCCGTGCTTTTACCCAAGATGACGCGCATATATTCTGTACAGAGGAACAAATCACCCAAGAGTGCTGCACAGTATGTCGACTTATTTTAGATATATATCACGATTTTGGGTTTACAGATGTACGCATTAAGTTCTCAGATAGGCCAGCAATTCGTATTGGATCTGATGCCATTTGGGATAAATCTGAGGCAGCTTTGAAAGCAGCGGTTGAAGCGACAGGCCTAGTTTGTGTAACCAATCCAGGAGAAGGAGCATTCTACGGGCCAAAACTTGAGTTTGTTTTGCGTGATGCTATCGGTCGTGATTGGCAGTGCGGCACTTTGCAGGTTGACCTTAATCTTCCAGGTCGCCTTGGGGCAACCTATATCGGGGCTGATGGTGAAAAACATACTCCAGTGATGCTACATAGGGCTTTGTTTGGTTCTCTCGAGCGTTTCATTGGTATATTACTAGAGCACTATTCTGGGATTCTGCCCCTTTGGTTAGCGCCAGTGCAACTTGTTATAACTACTATAACGAGTGACGCAGACGACTATGCAGCCAAGGTTCTAGAGATTTGTGAGGCGAATGGACTTCGTGCTGAGGCTGATACTCGAAACGAGAAGATTAATTATAAAATCCGTGAACATTCACATGCTAAAGTGCCTATATTGTATGTGATAGGCAAGAGAGAGGCAGAAGAGGGTACAGTTGCAATTCGACGACTAGGTGGAAAACAGCAAGAAGTTCTTGCGCTTACTGACGCGATAACTAGACTTACAAAAGAAGCCTTACCTCCGCATGCCAGTTAAATCATTTGGACGTTACTTTTGAAGGCACTAGTAGCAAAGACGGATGCAAGGTACATACGCGAGAAAGTACAGCCTGATCAACGACTGAGGAGGATAGTTCTATAGCAAGACGACCAATATTGAGCCCGCCGGTCAAGGAAGGACCAAAGGCTAATGAACAAATTGAAGCTGCAGAAGTTCGACTTATTGATGCGGAAGGGGGGCAGGTAGGCGTAGTTGGTATTAGCGAAGCTATCTCTATGGCCGCAGACTCGGGACTAGATCTCGTTGAAGTTTCTCCTAATGTATCGCCACCTGTGTGCAAGATCCTTGACTTGGGTAAATTTAAATACGAAGCACAAAAGAAAAAGAGTGAGGCTCGAAAAAAGCAGAAGATAATTGAACTTAAGGAGATAAAGTTTCGCCCCAACATCGAACAGCACGATTATGACGTCAAGATGCGTGCAATGAGACGGTTCCTTGATGATGGTGATAAGGTTAAGGTAACCCTAAGGTTCCGCGGGCGTGAAATGGTGCATCAACATTTAGGTATGAATGTCCTAAAGAGAGTGCGAGATGAGATGGATGGAGCAGCAAAAGTCGAGCAGATGCCTCAACTTGAGGGGCGCCAGATGACCATGATTTTAGTTCCGCGGTAGATGTCGTTGATGGTATTTTAAGCTGACTGGAAGCAGAAACTCTGTATGAAGCAAACTGCAAGCTTATAGCAATTGTTAGAACTTTAATGTTCCTCTCTCTTGGTGCTTTAGTTTGCCGGTGGCTTCCTGAATTCTTTTATTGGCGTCACCAGCCGAATAGGACTCGGCAAAAACATCGATACCAGCTTCTATGGCCTTCTGAAGAAAACTATTTTCCCATTTCCGCATGAGTTTCTTTTGTAAACGTATACCGGTAGGTCCGTTGGAAGCGAGTTTTTTTGGACATTCTTCGATGGCACCGTCAAGTATTTCCGCGGGCACTACCTTCTCAATGAGGCCCCAATCTTCGGCAGTGTGTGCATCTATTGCATCGCCCCGATAAAGAAGCCAAGATGTTCGGCCCCAGCCAATCAGGCGGGGTAACAACGCTGCCTCTACTATTGATGGAATATCTAACTCTACTTCCGGCATAGAGAATTTTGCGTTGTCGGCACAAATGCGGAGATCGCATCCTGCTGCGAGTTCTAGTCCAGCAGATATGTACGCCCGTGCTTTA
Source organism: Pseudomonadota bacterium (assembly GCA_036339585.1). Classification (NCBI taxonomy): domain Bacteria; kingdom Pseudomonadati; phylum Pseudomonadota; species Pseudomonadota bacterium. The sequence continues at coordinate 204,472 of JAYZAS010000004.1, read as the reverse complement.
TTCGGGTCAAAACCACTGAGCTCCTTGAGGTCGGCTCCTGCACAAAACGCTCCTTTTCCAGCATTTTCCTAGACTATAACCCGAAGACTTCTATTGTTAGTAAGGGCACAAAAAGCATATCTAATTTCGTTTATCACATCGCAAGAAAGGCAATTTGCCCGGGCTGCATTATCGAAGGTTACAAAAGCGATCTGTCTAGTGTCAGAATATTGAAAGTTTGTACTTACCAGTTTACGTTCATACATTTTGTAATTCCCATTCTGCTTGCACGTTTCCAATTCGGGCGTTATAAGGCCGCTTCTTATATAAGAGCGTTATGGCAAAACGATAACAGGCTTTCTGGGTATGCCTGTTTAGTGAAAAAAATCTAGCTGCTAGGAGAAAAAAATGCCCAAGTTGAAGAACAAATCGAGTGCGAAAAAGCGCTTTCGCCTAACTGCAACGGGGCGGGTGCGATTTAACAGCGCAAAACTTAGACACATGCTGCGTCGACGTTCGCAAAAAATGAAGCGTACAAATAGAGGTACGCAGATTATGAGCAAATCGGACTCCCGTATTGTAAAGCGCAATTTTTTGCGCAATAGTTAGGCTGAGATAGAAGGAAACATCTGAAATGGCACGTGTAAAACGCGGTGTGACAAAGCACGCCCGGCACAAAAAGGTTGTTGATCGTGCGAAAGGTGCTCGCGGGCGGCAAAAAAATACATTCCGTGCGGCGAAGCAAAGGGTTGATAAAAATCTCCAGTACGCTTATCGCGACCGTCGTCGAAAGAAGCGCATATTTCGAGGTCTCTGGATTCAGCGCATCAACGCTGCATCGCGTGAACACGGCATGACATACTCACAGTTTGTTAACGGTATAAAAAAAGCTGGAATTGAGATCGATAGAAAAGTACTTGCTGATTTGGCGGTTCGTGAGCCACTTACTTTCAAGGCGCTGGCTGAACAGGCTCAGGCTGCATTGCCTTAAGTGTCAGTTTACTCGTGATCGCCGGCCAATGAGGCCGTGAAGGATTTCGATGACCAATGATCTAGACCAACTTCGCGATAAATTGCTAGCGAGCATAGATGAAGCTTCAGATTTAGCGGCTCTGGAAACCGTTCGTATTGGAGCCCTTGGCAAAAAGGGTACCATCTCGCAGCGCATGCAGGGTTTGGGGAGATTGCCGGCCAGTGATCGCAAGACCTTAGGCCAAAATCTAAATCTGGTTAAAAGCTCCATTGCTGAAGCAATTGATACTAAGAGAATTCTGTTAGAAGCTGCCCAACTGGACGCCAAGCTTTCAGACGAATCGATAGATGTGTCACTTCCAGTCCGTACAGCCGAACTAGGGCGCTTACACCCTATCACGCAAACAATTGACGAAGCTGTAGCAATATTAGGGGAGATGGGCTTCGTGGTCGCTGAGGGTCCAGAAATAGAGGACGATTTCCATAACTTCACTGCACTCAATATCCCACCTGAACACCCGGCGCGGCAGATGCATGATACATTTTATTTGCCGGAGAAAGAAGACGGCGGACGGCCGGTGTTGCGTACTCATACTTCGCCCGTACAGATACGAACGCTGGAGTCGGTTAAGCCGCCATTGCGCGTGATAGCGCCCGGTCGAACATACCGGTGTGATTCAGACATGACGCACACGCCCATGTTTCATCAGATTGAAGGATTAGTAATCGATAAAGAGACTCATTTCGGACACCTGAAGGGGTGTCTCTTGAATTTTCTTGCTGCATTTTTTGAGGTGGAAGAATTACCCCTTCGGTTTAGACCGAGTTTTTTTCCCTTCACTGAGCCGTCGGCAGAGGTAGACATTGGATGTTCACGCGATGGAGGAGAGATTCAAATTGGCGGGGGTGATGATTGGCTGGAGATCCTGGGGTGCGGAATGGTACACAACAACGTACTCTCTGCATGCGGTATTGACCCAGATGAATATCAAGGGTTTGCTTTCGGCTTAGGAGTGGAACGAATGGCCATGCTTAAATATGGAATTCCCGACATTCGGACTTTCTTCGAGGCTGATCTCCGTTGGCTCAAGCATCACGGGTTTATGCCTCTGGAGACACCAAGCCTTGTCCGTGGATTGAGCTGATGAAATTTACTTTGTCGTGGTTGAAGGATCACCTAGATACGTTAGCTTCCCTCGATGAAATTTCTGAGCGTCTCACAATGCTTGGTCTTGAGGTGGAGAGCATTGTAGATAGGGGTGATGCCTTGTCGGAATTTAGGAGTGCGTACGTGGTTTCAGCGGAGCCACATCCAAACGCTGACCGGCTTCAGGTATGTACCGTATCGACAGTTGATGCTGATTTTCAGGTGGTGTGTGGAGCGCCTAATGCTCGTGCCGGAATGAAGGGCGTGTTTGCGCAAGAAGGTGCATATATTCCTGGCCTCGGAATAAAGCTCAAAAGAGCAAAGATACGCGGTGTGGAATCGTGTGGTATGCTTTTGAGTGAAAAAGAGCTCGAAATCTCAGAAGAGCACTCTGGCATTATAGAATTACCTGATGATACTGAGATCGGTGTGCCATTTGCTAAGGTCGCGGGCTTGGATGATCCCATTATTGAAATAGCGATTACACCGAATAGAGGCGACTGTCTCGGAGTACGTGGCATAGCTCGTGATCTCGCCGCCGCCGGTCTTGGTATATTAAAGCCCTATGGTGGAGAAAAAATAAACGGAAGTTTTAAGTGTCCGATTCATTGGCAGCGAGATTTTCCCGAGGGTGGTGGGAACGCAAGCCCGATAGTAGTCGGTCGGTGTTTCAGGGGAGTCGTTAACGGGCCCAGCCCGAAATGGTTGCAGGACAGGTTAAATGCTGTAGGGCTCCGGCCAATTTCCCGTTTAGTTGATATAAGTAACTACATTTCATACGATCTTGGCCGCCCAATGCATATTTTCGATAGTGGGAAGTTGACGGGTGATCTCACAATGCGGTTTGCCGAAAAGGGTGAAAAAATTACTGCGCTTGATGAGAACGTCTATGAGTTGGACGATACCATCACAGTAATTTCAGATGAGGTAGGCGTGCAGAGCATTGGGGGACTGATGGGTGGGCTTAGCTCTGGGTGTACGGAATCCACCACTGAAGTTTTTTTAGAGGTTGCACTATTTGACCCAGTCCGCACAGCAACTGCGGGGCGCAAACTCGGGATCGAATCAGACGCACGATATCGTTTTGAGCGCGGCGTTGATGCGCAGTCGGTTATTTGGGGGACTGAGGCCGCTAGTAGCATGATTTTGAGTTTGTGCGGAGGTGAGGCTAGTGAGTTGACCATAGCCGGTGCTATCCCGAGAGACCCGCCAGCCATCTCATTGCGAGTTGGTCGCCTGAAAAGTTTTGGAGGAATTTCAATCACAGCATCAGAGACTTCTAAGATTCTCAAGTCACTTGGGTTTGTTGTGTCAGGGAAAGGCAAAATATTGGAGGTCACTCCACCCAGCTGGCGTCCCGATATAGAGGGTGAAAACTGTTTGATTGAAGAAGTTCTTCGTATCTATGGGTATGACAAAGTTTTATCTGTGCCCTTGGAGCGTGAAACGGTCTTGCCGCGCCCCATACTTACCTATCGTCAACGTCATTCCGCACTTGCAAAACGCTCGCTTGCAGCCCGCGGAATGATGGAGGTTGTGACGTGGTCGTTCTTGTCATCCGATCATGCCTCTCTATTTGGCGGGGGGCACTCTGGCCTGCGGATAGACAACCCTATAAGTTCCGACCTCGATGAGATGCGCCCGTCTTTGTTAGCAAATCTTATAGGCGCGGCTAGGCGAAATTCAGATAGGGGGTTTCCGGATCTCGCATTTTTCGAACATGGTCCCACTTTTCACGATAACACCCCGGATGGCCAGAAATTGGTGATTGGTGGTTTGCGTCATGGAAACTTTATTCGACGTCACTGGTGTGAACGGTCCCGGCCCGCGGATGCCTTTGATGTAAAGGCTGATGCATTAGCGGTTCTAGAGGCTTGTGGAGTACCTGTAGGAAATCTTCTGACAAGCACCGAGGTGCCTAAGTGGTATCACCCTGGTCGGGCAGGAACTCTTTGTCTCGGCCGGACAAATTTGGCGCAATTCGGCGAAATCCATCCCATTGTATTGCGAGAGATGGATCTTTCAGGCCCAGCAGCGGGATTTGAGATTTTTCTTGATACGCTACCTTTGTCTAAAATTGCATCGAAAAAAAAACGGCCACCGTTAATCTTATCATCGTTTCAGGCGGTCACCCGTGATTTGGCTTTTGTAGTTAATATTGATACTCCAGCAGCTGACGTAGCCCGGGCAGCACAGCGAGCAGACAAACAGCTTATTACCCGGGTCGAGGTGTTTGACATTTTTGAAGGGGACAGCTTGGGGAAAAAGAAAAAATCGGTGGCATTGCAGGTATCGTTGCAGCCTCAGCAACAAACATTCACTGACAAAGAAATCGACATAATAACGGATAAAATCATCTTCTTTGTCAACAAACAAACTGGTGCTGTGCTGAGGTCTTGATTAATTGCTAACGCAGGGCGAATGCATTGATCCCTTTTTGTGTCGGTCTGTTTTTCGATGGGTGAAGAAAAACGTTGTTGAATGCCAGGATATCAAATCATTGAACCCGTATTGAACTTTTTATTCTGGGGGAGGGTTTTGGAGAAGGGTCAAATTAATTTCCATTTCCTTACCTGCTCCGAAGCAGTTATCAGATGAGACCTTAACTCTTTGGACGTGAATGGTTAAATCAGCGAGCCTGGAAATTTAAAATAGTGGCTGAGGCATAGGGCACGAAATGGCCCAAAAAGGTAAAAGCAAGAAATCTTACGTGATCCCCTGCTCGTCCGGCCTGCGTGACGCTGTTGCAGCGTTAGCCGAGGTAAATGGGGTAAACACTGCGGATATAGCCCGGTCTGTAATGTTAGTTGTTCCCAATACGGTTATTCAGTCTTATCCAGACCCGGGAGAACCTTTGCCGAATGACAGAGAAGAGGTTATTCTCAAAACTGGGCCCAACGCTGGTAAGCCTTGGCGGCGAAAGCCAAGATTACAGGTTCGGCTTCCCGCTGGTTATAAAATTATTGATATCAGAAGAGCACTTGGGCTGGCCTTGGCACTCAATGCCGGCAGCTTGGAGGTTATTTTGAAAGATATTAATCATCCGCGCATCGAGGACCGTTTAGAAGCAGCGGAGGTGAATATAAAGAGATTGAGGAGTGCACTTAGTGTAATTTCATATCAACCAATAAAGCGTGGGGTTGAAACGAAGGCGGATGCGCTTTATGTGCTCGGATTTCATCCTCACTCGAGACCAACTCGAGCCGATATTAAGGATCGTTTCAGAATGCTCGCACAAATTTATCACCCAGACGCAATATTTGGAGATACTTACCGGATGAGTCAGCTGAATGCTGCAATCTCATTTTTACGCAAGCGAATATCCTGATTTTTCAAATATGAAAAGGATTGGAAGATATGTCTGACATTTCTCGGGCGACCGAAGATAAGTTGCAAACTTTATTCCCGGGAGGACGCATGACAAAGAATGCCCTTCCGTCTGATGTAAATTTCGTGATTTGTGAAGGGAAAGGTTCCCGTGTTCTTGGAACCGACGGAAGATGGCGAATTGATTATGTGTGTGGTGCTGGGGCCTTAATACTCGGTCACGCGCACACTGCCATTGTTGCCGCTCTTCAGGAACAGTCCACCAAGGGGACGCATTTTTTTGGCTTAGTTAATGACAAGGCACTTTCTCTTGCCGAAGAAATGATTAAGGCGGTCCCTTGCGCTGAAAGGGTAATTTTTACCACAACGGGTTCCGAGTCTACCTACTACGCTATGCGGTTAGCACGTGCACACACTGGACGTGATCTCATATTAAAATTCGAAGGTGGATACCACGGCAACCATGATTATTCGAATCTAAGTGTGACGCCACAGGCGGCATCTAATTATCCGGGAGGGCAGCCAGATGCACTTGGAATTCCAAGAGGTGTGCAGGAGACAATAATAGTCGCCCCATTCAATGACATTGATGCTGCGGCAAGAATAATAAAAGAGCATAAGGACCACTTAGCGGCTGTTATGTTGGAACCGGTGCAGCGAGTGATTTTTCCTAGGAGCGGGTTTTTAGCAGGCCTAAAAAATCTTTGTGATGAGGCCAATGTTCTTCTTATTTTTGATGAAGTGGTAACAGGCTTTCGGCTTGCTTACGGCGGTGCACAGGAGGCTTATGGGGTAACACCAGACATTGCTTGTTATGGCAAGGTGATGGGCGGTGGCATGGCGCTCGGTGCAGTAGCAGGACGGGAGGATATTTTGCTCAATGGAAACCCCGGTGTCACGGGAGATAGTAAGGGCATAGCCATCAGTGGCACTCTACACGGAAACCCCTTAAGTGCGGCGGCAGGATTAGCTTGTTTGCAGACATTAAAGGACCTTAACCCGTATGATGATCTGCGCGCAAAGGGTGATGCCTTGCGTTCGGCATTTCAAGAGATTTTGGATCAGCATGGACTTGGAATAAGGGTTATAGGAAGCGAGTCTTGGTGGCAGTTTTTTTCAGGGTCCCATGAGCCCTTCGATTACGCGGATTTTTTAGCATCTGATATGTCAAAGACAGAAATGCTAGATCTTGCGCTTAGCCGTGAAGGAGTATTTGTGATGCCAAATACGAGGCGTTTCATCTCCGTGGCGCATACAAATGAAGATTTAGAAGAAAGTGTTTTAGCGTTAGATGCAGCGTGTCGCGCCATTACAAGTGGATAGAGTGGTGGAGTCGAGCACCCATCATGCTTAGAATTAAATACTCGCATTAGTCGGGAAAGGGTCAGTAGCTGCGGCTTCCAGTAAAAATTCGGTTCCGATATAGGAATTTGTTAGAGGATCTTCTGAAATCCTTACTTGACTTACACTTTGATAGGCAAAACAATAGATACCTGCGGCAAATTCATCAGCCTAAGGGAGGGTTGCCGGTGGATTTTATCGAGGACAAACGGACTGTTAATTAAAAAAGTCAGTATCATCGGTGTATTCATCTTTTGCCATGATGGCGAAGGGCCTGCCCGCGGTAGTTTTAGGGAGGCATAAATATGTCTTTACGTAAGATCATGGCCGCCGCCGCTTTGGGCGGAGGCCTCGCTATGGCACCAATTGCGGTGTCAGCTGCTGACTTCAGCGGCAAAACCGTAACTATTATCGTTCCCTTTAAAGAGGGTGGCGGTGCAAGCCGTTACGGTCGTACCTGGCAACCATTTCTACAACAATATCTGCCAGGAAATCCCAAGGTTGTTGTGCTCAACAAGCCAGGTGGTAGCTCAATCCTTGGTGCGAACTATTTCCAGAAGCAAAAAGGTGACGGTCTTACTCTTCTAACCGTCTCGACATCGACTTTGACCAGCTTTCTTTTTGGTGGAAACAAAGTCAAATATGATCCTAATAGCTGGAAGATAGTTATCGCGAACCCCTTAGGGACTGCATTCTATGCCCGGTCAGACCAGACTGGGATCAAGAATAAAGGTGCTAAGGCTGATGTCATGGCTCTCCGGAAAGCGAACCTCGTTTTCGGTGCCAAAAATAAAACCTCGGCCGAACTTCGTGCCTTTTTGGCCTTTGACCTTCTTGGATATTTTCCTAAGCCAGTTTTTGGTCTTTCGACAGGTAAACAGCGCAAGGCAATATTGCGCGGTGAGCTTAACATCAACTATGACAGTGCCGCCAAATACAACAAATCTGTCACGAAGTGGGTCAAGAAGGGCACCGTTACTCCCCTCATGAACCTTGGCCTACTTTTGCCGTCAGGCGAAGTTGTTAAAGATCCATATCTAGGTGATGAAACACCAAGTGTGGCTGAAGCTTACGAAGCCGTTAACGGTAAAAAGCCATCTGGTGTTCATTGGGAAGTTATGAAGAACTTTATCGCAATGGGCGTCAGTGCGTCGAAATCAATGGCTTTGCCGGGAGATACACCGAAGGATATTTATGACATCTATGTTGCTACCTTTAAGAAAATCTACAAGGACCCAAAGTTCTTAGATTTCATAAAAAAGGACATGGGTAAATATCCACATTCATTTGGTGGAGATGCTCAGAACATCATTAAGTTTGCGACTAGTATGACTCCCGAGGGTAAAAAGTGGATGAATGCTTGGTTGGTGAAAAAATTCGGTAAATAAACTGGTAACGGGGACCGGCTAATTTGGTTTAGAGCCGGTCCCACCTTTTTTAAATTTTGTTTACACATCTAGACGCCGTTGAATTAATAATAGGAAATCGTTTTCAATAAGTCGCTAATTGGGAGGGTGGTCCGATTTCAATAGAGCAAGCCGCGCTGGCAGCGTTATCGCAGATATTTACCTTTAGTCACGTTGCAGCCCTAGCGGGGGGCGTATTTTTAGGTTTATCGGTTGGTATCCTACCCGGTCTTGGGGGAACTGCGGGGCTATCTCTTATTCTGCCGTTTTTGTTCGGCGTTGAACCCTCCCTAGCGCTTGCTATGATGATTGGTCTTCAATCAGTGACAGCAACATCCGATACATTCCCCTCTGTTTTGATGGGCATTCCAGGCACTGCTAGTTCTCAAGCAACAGTTATGGACGGCTTCCCGATGTCTAAGCGAGGTGAAGCGGCAAGAGCGCTGTCGGCAGCATTCATTTCATCGATGTTTGGTGGAATATTCGGTGCAATAGTCCTCTCAGTTGCTGTTTTCTTTGCAATCCCATTAATACTTGCTATGGGCTTCTCCGAGCAATTGATGCTCATCGTACTCGCCCTTACCATGATAGGCATGCTTACCGGGACCAGTGTAATGAAAGGTCTTGCTGCATGCGTTCTTGGCCTTGCCCTTGCAGTTTTGGGGCCTGCCCCAATGACCGCCGAACTTAGATTAGGTTTTCTCGACTTTGGCAGTGGCTATCTTCTTGATACTGTAAAATTGGTGGTGGTCGGCCTCGCTATGTTTGCCCTCCCCGAGATCGTTGACTTGTTGCGGCGGAATTTGACCATTTCCAAAAGTGGAGTGCTTGGGTCTAAAGGAGGCTGGTTTCGTGGTGTCAAAGACTGGCTCCAGAATTGGTGGCTGTCATTGCGCTGTGCATCTATCGGCTGTCTGGTAGGTGCGTTGCCGGGTCTGGGTGGTTCGGTTATTGATTGGATTGCTTATGGCCATGCCATTCAATCCACAGATCGTAAAGATGATTATGGCACGGGTGACGTGCGCGGTGTTATTGCTCCAGAGTCTGCTAACAATGCGAAAGAGGGTGGAGCACTTGTACCCACGCTCCTATTCGGGATCCCTGGATCTGGCTCTATGGCGATACTGCTTGGTGGTTTCGTCCTGATAGGAATTGAGCCGGGCGTTGAGATGGTCACTGAACAGCTTGATCTTGTTTATGTTATGATCTGGTCCGTTGGTCTCGCAAATGTGATTGGAGCGGGAACATGCGTGTTTTTCGCAAACCAAATCGCAAAGCTTACGACACTTCGTTATTCTTTGGTCGCACCCTTTATGTTTGGTTTAATATTCTTTGCTGCTTTCCAAGCGACACGGCATTGGGGCGACTTAGTACTATTGATGGTGTTAGGCACACTCGGCGTCTACATGAAACGTTTCGGATGGCCACGGCCAGCTTTGCTAATAGGTTTTGTACTTGCTGATAAGGTGGAGAAAGGGGTTTATTTAACCTACACGGTGCACGGGGTTAACATGTTTACAAAGCCGATCGTGATTGTTTTGATTGTGTTAACCATAGCTTCTATTATTGCCGCAGCGCGATTTAAGCCCAAAGCACCAAATATGACCGAAACTAGTCCCCACACACACCTGCAGAAAAGCCCACAACTTATTTTTTATTGGATATTGATGATTTGTCTGACTGTTATGTTTGTTGATGGCTTACAAAAACCGGAGCTCACAAAGCTGTTCCCTGTCTTCACATTCTGGTTGGCAATGATATTCATGGTGCCATTAGGCTTTAAACTTCATCGAGCCAAACAACCCAGCAAAGATCTTTACGACAATGAAAGAGAATCGCCGCCTGAAACAGATGGCTTTGTTTCCCGTTCTGCGGAACATTATCTTATGTGGTTATTAGGAATGCTGGCTGTCTCCGCTGTATTTGGCTTTGAGATTGGAGTGGGACTTTTCATTTACTCTTTTGTGAGAGTGAAAGCTGAGCTGTCCCACGCAAAGAGTATTCTTTGCGGATTAGTATTTATCGCATTCCTTGGCTTATTGGCGAATTATCTAACGCTTGAGTATCCGAAAGGCTTTATTCAGAATTACCTATTTGATTACGGGCTAGATTCTCTCTGGAGAGGTTAATTAGGACTCAGTATTTCTTAAACGGGCCCTGTTTCGCTTGCGCATTTGTAATTGGTTGCGGGTCAGGACTCTTGCTATAAAAGCGCATAAATTTGAACGTGGTTCGACAACGTAAAAAAGGTGTCCCGGAATGTCCATCGAAGAAGCCGTAATTACAGCGTTTGCTAGGTTATTTACTCTGGGGCATTTACTTGCTCTTTGCGGTGGGGTTTTCCTCGGGCTTGTAGTTGGCATACTGCCAGGTCTTGGTGGTGTTGCTGGTTTGTCGCTTATTCTACCATTTCTTTTTGGGGCTGATCCATCTATCGCGCTAGCAATGATGATAGGCCTTCAATCTGTTACCGCAACCTCAGATACATTTCCGTCTGTGTTGATGGGCATACCAGGCACCTCAAGTTCACAGGCTACCGTTATGGATGGTTTCCCTATGTCAAAAAAGGGCGAGGCGGCACGCGCCCTTTCGGCGGCTTTTGTATCGTCGATGTATGGTGGTATTTTCGGAGCATTGGTATTATCGGTGGCTGTTTTTTATGCCATACCCTTGATTCTAGCGATGGGATTTTCGGAACAATTGATGCTAATTGTTTTGGCGCTCACCATGATTGGTATGCTCACAGGTGACAATGCTTGGAAAGGGCTTTTCGCATGCGTGATGGGTTTTATGGTAAAAATTATAGGTCCGGCACCCATGACGGCAGAGCTTCGACTTGATTTTCTTGATCTTGATACTGGGTATTTTCTCGATAATGTGAAGTTGGTAATCGTTGGTCTCGGCATGTTCGCAATGCCCGAGATAATCGATTTATTACGCCGAAGCCAAACTATCTCGAAGTCAGGTGACCTGAGGGCACAAGGTGGATGGGTGCAGGGTGTCAAAGATTGGGCACAAAATTGGTGGCTCTCAACTCGTTGCTGTGTAATTGGTTGCATAGTTGGAGCAATGCCGGGTTTAGGCGGTTCGGTAGTCGATTGGATTGCGTATGGTCATGCTATACAAACAACCGACCGTAAAGACGATTACGGCACTGGCGATGTCCGTGGCGTGATTGCACCAGAGTCAGCAAATAACGCTAAAGAAGGTGGAGCGTTGGTGCCAACACTGTTATTTGGCATTCCAGGCTCTGGGAGCATGGCCATCTTGATAGGTGGTTTCGTTCTGATAGGCATTGAGCCTGGTGTAGAAATGGTAACGGAGCAGCTTGATCTAGTGTATGTAATGATCTGGTCCGTAGCGCTCGCTAACGTTTTTGGTGCTGGCTTTTGTGTGTTTTTTGCAAACCAGATCGCATTATTGACGACTATTCGTTATTCCTTAATCGCGCCATTCATGATGGGATTAATTTATTTTGCTGCGTTTCAGGCAACCCGTCATTGGGGTGATCTTCTGATGTTATTTATTGTAGGCACCCTTGGCGTTTACATGAAGCGTTTTGGTTGGCCGCGCCCTGCTTTGCTGATTGGGTTTGTTTTATCTAAGCAGGTCGAGCAGGGTGTTTACGAGACATATACCGTCTACGGGTTTTCCTTCTTCGAACGACCAATCGTGATTGTTATGGTCATCCTGATACTGCTCTCGGTACTAGCCTGCATCAGATATAAGCCTCGCCCGGTAAATCTTGCTGAAGACGGTCCGTATACCCACAAAAATAAAGCGCCACAGTTAGTTTTTTATGGTGTTTTGGTGGCGTGGGTCGTGATGATGTTCGTAAATAGCTTATATAAAGAGGATTTAACGCGTTTTTATCCTCAATTTGTAACTGTTTTAGCATTGGCATTGCTGCTTCCTCTGGGCTTACAAATAGCCTTCGGTAAAAAGCCAGCAACACATTTCTATGACTCGGAACTTGAAGATTTCGGTGATCACGAAGATAAACGAACGAACGAATATCATCTGCTTTGGCTTGTTGGCATGCTTGCTTTGTGTGCTGTGTTCGGATTTGAGATTGGGGTTGCAATTTATATATACCTATTCACTAAGTTGAAGGCTGAGCGGACTCACTTGGGAGCCTTGATTTGTGCGTTATCATTTACGGTTTTCTTGGGTGTCCTCGCGTATTATTTGACCCTAGAATATCCAAAAGGATTTCTCCAAAATTTCGTAAATATTGGCCTTGATAGGCTGTGGCGTGGCTAATTTATTTCTACCACCTGAGTTTTTTTAAGGGTATTTTTTCCAGATTAGCTGTTTAGGTTACGCCGTTGATCGTGGATGTGGTTTTTCATAGATGTATTCATGTGGCAAAAATTAAATATGCTCAGATATTTGTCATATTTTTTTGTCGTGATGAGCCAATCTTTCTCGAAATCCGAAACCCAACATTAAAACTCCAGTTAGAACCACTATGGCTGTGAGACCATAACCTACACTATAATTGAAGAGGTCAAGGGCAGCCCCCATAGCTAGAGGCCCTATACATGCACCTGTGTGCATACTCATATGTGTGTAGCCAAGCGCTGATCCTATCCTTTTGGGTTCGACTGCCTCCACTGTCATGGCTTGTATCAGAGGAGGATAGGAGGCAATCGTGGCCCCAAGAATAACTGATATGCATATGCCAAACCAAGCTGGCGCACCTGCATAAGAAATTAGGGAGCATGCAGAAAAACATATTACCGAGAGGGAGCATATCACTAGGCAGAGGGCCTTTTTCCGGCTTTGCAAGAAAAAATCACTCGCAAACCCCCAGAAAGGTCGCGCGAAAGCGCTCACGGCCTGGACACCGCTGTAGATGACTCCGGCAGCCTCTTGACCAAAGCTCAGTACTTTCGTGAGAAACGCCGTTAGGAAAGTAAAGAAATTATATTGGCCGAAATTGAACGCCATTGTGGATAGAACATACCGATTAAACTGTCGATCTGATGCAAGTACTTTGAGTTCACCAAATACGCTTTGCTGTTCTTCTACGTCTTCGGTTTTGTTCAGAGATGGAGGTAATAGAAGACAAAGTCCGACGCCAACAAACGTTAAGGCAGAAATAATAAGCATTACAGTCTGCCAATGCAGGTTCCAACCGGATGCCTCAACACTATGAGACACTGCTAGGCCACCGAGTAAACCGGCCATGATGCCGCCTAGCGGCACGCCGGTTTGCTTAATTCCCATTGCTGTAGCCCGACGATTTGCGGGGAAACACAAAAAAACACCTTTAGTTGTAGCAGGATTAATGGCGGAATACCCCCAGCCCATCATAAAAAGGGAGATGTAAGCCACAAAAATATTCTCCGCAAATGAAACTAAAACCGCCGCTGAGAATAAAATCGCAAAGCCAACGAGAAGGCCATTTCGTACTCCAATACGATCAATCATATTGCCGTTGGGAATTGAGGATACTGCTTGCCCAATACTGTACCATGTTATAAGTGCTGCAATGGCGGTGTATGGGGCTTGATAGTAAGTTTTAATTACAGGTACCATTACAGTGACAGTAGTTGAATGAACTGTGCCTACGAGGTGAGCCAGAACAAAAACAACTAGAGGTAACCTCCAACCAGCTTGGTCGGCATCAGCGCTTTTTAATTTCATTTTGCTCAATGATACATTGGCCCCGACATCCCTATTTAATGTCTGGCGGCAAAACCGCTACTTGATCAAAGGGGTGTCTTTTAGTGATCAGACCGCAATAAGAAAAAACATCTAAGGCGCGCTCATATGATTCTGATGATATTTCCACTGATGGATGCCAATTCCCGAGACCTTTATAGGCCTTGAGACAATCGATTAGTGCCGTTTGGCTTATTCCATTGAAACAGTCATTCTCCATGCGTGCAATATCTTCAGCAGGTGTTTCTATACAATAGCTGCGGGCTTTACGATAGGCGATCATGAAAGACTTAGCTTCATCAGTAGAAAACCACTCCGGTAATGCTGCCAAGCTAGAGAAGGCAACGGGGCCAATTACTTCACCAACAGAGGCAACCACATATCCCACATCTTCGGCTTCTAGTTGTTGTGGCGTAGGACCTTGAAAATGTGCGTAATCTGCTCTGCCAGCACGAAAGCCAGCTTCCATTGTATCCGTATTTCCCAAGTCGATTGCTTCGATGGAGTCAAAGTTTAACTTCGACAGGTGACAGGCAAAGCGAAACATCGCCATAGGCTGTGCACCATGGTCCACAATTACTTTTTTCCCGTTGAGTTTATCCCATGTAAAACTAGGGTCCGGCTCTTTGGCAACGATGAAAAATCCATCCTTAATATTTATTTGCGCAAAATGCCGCACCGGTGACATTTCGCCCTTCTCGAGCGGAGCCCAACTTGCGGAAACTGCCGATTGTGTTACTTCGACGGTTCCATCGGCAATCATATCAAATACCGACTTGCGTGCATTCGCAATATGATATTCGGGCTCTAAACCTTCTTCCCTTAAAAAACCGCCCGTAATTGTTGCTATTAGAGGGCTATAAAATGCTGAATACCGACTGAACCCTATATTAATTTTTTTCACCGTATTCTCCCAAAAACCTTATATACCCCCATCTAAGGGTTCTCACAGAAAGTCGCTATATTTCTCAAAGCAGATACGTGTAATTTTTATAAAGATACAAACCACAGACCGATGCGATACTTATTTGCCAAAGCCTAGCCTTTCATTTGTCGGCATGGGATTAATGAGACAAACTATTCTGAGTTAATTTGCAAGGCCCGCCAATACTTGCAAGGTATATAGCGTATAAGATTAACCATGCAGCTAACATTTATTTGGAGGCATAATAGAACCACCCCACGGTCCTACTATAGGCTGCGAAGATATTAAACAGGGCGGTCGCCCTCGACCATCATGCGATAGAGTTTTCGGAATTGTGACATGTCATAATCCTTGGTTGCTTGGTGCATCGTTTGGCGATTGTCCCAAATAACCATGTCGCCCAAGACCCACTTGTGTCGATAAATGAACTTTTCCTGGCTCGCAAACTTTATAAGCTTTTTCAGTAAGGTCTGGCTCTCTCCAATTTCCATTCCTTCAAATTTTTCGATACGTATAGGATTGACATAAATTGCTTTTTTGCCGGTTTCTGGGTGTGTTCGCGCGACAGGGTGAGCAACATCTGGTGAGCGGGCCTCTTCTTCTTTAGTACGTTTTGGAAGTTTTCTGGGCGCGAAACGGCTGTTATAGGTATGGATTGCTTTAAGTGGGTCAATTAAAGATTTTACGTCCTCAGGTAAACACTCATAGGCAGCTTGACAGTTACAAAACATGGTATCCCCGCCATGGGCAGGGAGAGATACACCATAAAGGGCGGTAGCCTTTGCTGGAATCTCGTCATTTGAGTGATCAGTATGCCACGTGTGTCCACGGATCAGAACTTTCCCATCACCCGCTTCGTCTCGATCGCGATTAGTAACAACACCTATTTCAGGGGTGTCTTCATATAAATACTGTTGCAACAGTTGATATTTGGCTTTACCAAAAAGTAGAACCGCATCTCTAAACTGAGGTCGGCTAAGGGTCTGGTTGCGAAAAACTAAAACTAGATTTTCGGCAAGAGCCTTATTGAGCATTTCTTTGGTCCCCGCCCCGACGGCTTGAGTTAGGTCGAGACCTATGACCTCTGCACCAATAGTATTTGTAAGTTTGTTAATTTTAATCTTCATGTTCTTACCTCACTCTGGCTTTATACCCTTGAGAATGATTCGATGCATAAGGCGTTCCTCGCATAAATCGTAATTATGATCAACGCGGTGCATGGTCTGACGATTATCCCAGATGATCACATCTCCTTGTTGCCATCTATGAGCATAAACAAGATTTTCTTTGGTGGAGTGGTGTATCAAGCGTTCCAATAGCTCAGAACTCTCATCGGGATCCATTCCTATAAAGCGTTTTATTCGAAGGGGGTTAAGGTAGATCGACTTGGATCCATTTATATCGTGGGTTCGCACAACTGGATGTACTATGTTTAAATTTCGTTCCTCAGCATCCGTTAGTGTTTCCGCATTGCGTTCATTTTTTGTCATTATATTCCGGCTCTCCCGATAGGCATGTATTGCCTCTAGTCCGTTGATACGATCTTTAAGTTTGTCCGGTAACGTGTCATAAGCGTGTCTCATATTCGCAAACCAGGTATCTCCACCCCGTTTTGGAAGTTTAACTCCATGAAGTAATGTGGCTTTCGGTGGTTCAGGTTGAAAGGAATGATCTGTATGCCATTCTTTACCTAGTAATTTTGGGTTTCCCGCATCAGTTTTTTCTTGATTTGACACGTAGGATACCATTGGGCAGCCAGGTACTTTATATTGCGAGAGCTTTTGGATTGTCGGCTGCCCAAGCTGTTTAGCGGCTGCAAGAAATTGTTTCGCGTTAAGCCTCTGATTACGAAAGACCAGAATATTGTTTTCGACGAATGCATCATTTAATTTGGTTTTAATTGAGGGACTCAAAGTGTCCTGCAAATCAAGACCTTTCACCTCGGCGCCCAAGTTTTTCGAAAGCTTATATATTTCAAATGTCATTCTTTCTCTCCCTCAGCCTTCGACTTGATTGAGCTCTCTTCCACATTATTCTTTTTTAGAGTACCGGCTTTTCGCCCTCAATCATCATCCTATAAAGAAATCGTTTACCCTCGTAATCACCATTTGCTTTATGGAGAACACTTCGATTATCCCAAATAATAATGTCTCCAGGTTTCCATTTGTGGCGGTATTGGAATTTTTCTTGATCGAGATGGGCATATAACTTGTCAAGCAACGCATCACTCTTTTCTCTGTCCATGTTTAGAATGCACTCTGTTCGCACGGTATTAACGTAAATTGACCTGCGGCCCGTGTCAGGGTTAGTTCTGACAAGTGGGTGTGTCACATCACCAGGATACCGCTTTTCGTCTTTAGCGGCTCGAACAGCCATTGGTCTTGGGCTACGACTGCTTTGGTAGGCATGTGTTGAGAATTTATTTTCGAGGTTTGTACGTTCTTCCGGACTGAGTGCTTCAAAAGCTGCGGTTGATGAAGTAAATTCGGTGTCTCCACCTTTATCTGGGATGTCTATGCCTAGTAATATGGTTGCTTTTGGTGGGACCTCTGCATAAGAGTGATCCGTATGCCAGCTGGTTCCTCGGATAATTCGTTTTCCTGACCCGTGAATATCACGGTCTTCGCTAGATATGTAGGCGAGTTCAGGACAGCCTTGAATGTTCATATCGCTCAGTGTTTGGATTATGGGGACCCCAAATTGTTTGCCGAAAAGAACAAATTCTTGTGGAGAGATATTTTGGTTGCGCAGTAACAATACGGAGTGGTCTACCCACGTCTTGTATATTTTGTTTCTAGTATCTTTATTAATTGCCACTCCGGCATCTATGCCGATGATCTCCGCTCCTACGAATTCACTAAGTTTTCTAATTTCCATTTTTTAATCCTTTGTGTCTTAGGACGAACCCCTTTGGCTCTAACTGAATGAAAACTACCAAGTTATTCTCCGGTGGCTTTTTCCAAAGTTCGCACAATCACTCGACCATATGAATTCTTTTCGGTCTAGATCATCTCGAAGGACGCCAGATTATTGATTGCCCGGCAAATGAAAGCCAGAATAATCTTTTCTTTGACATGTTTTTGTCATGCGAGACACGATATGCATTACTTTGTAAACACCTGGTAACGTGCATCGCCGTCCTCAATAATCTGCGTTGGCAACCCTTCCTCCCATTCGAGATACTCGCGCATTGCTTGTTCATTTCCCTGATGGCGATCATGAACGAAAAACAAGAAGTCAAGCTGCTCAGAATTTGATGGCACTTCAGGGGAGCTATTTAATGCACGGCCCTCTTTCCGCCATTTCTCACGTCCCCCACGGAGTATCGCGATAGGCTCCTCAACGACTTCGGAAAGATCCATGGCGAGTAGCCATGCTCTTGTTTCATGCTCGGAATATAAGACAATTTTTTTTCCAGGTATCATCTTAGGAACGAGGTTATTAATACGTGCACGTGTGCACCATATGGCACCAGGGATATGTTCTGCACGGTAAAGCCAGCTAACATCGGTATCAACCACTACGGCCTCGCCATTTGCAATGTCGTTTTCCAGCTCCGCAGTGGTGATGGTCGCGAAACTTAGTTCTTTAGAGCCATAAAATTTAGGTGTTTCTGATCCCACGTTGATCGCGTGTGGTAGTACGCCGCCCTCTAATACCCAAACATCCCATCCCATCTGCTTCAACCAATGGGCGGCTGTAATTGCCCGTATATTATTTTCATCATCGAGTAGGATGAGGCGGGCGCCGAGAGTAGCAATCCATTCATCACATGCTTGGACCAACTGACCGCCAGGGGCATGTGTTGACCCGGGTAAATGACCATCCGCAAATTCCTCCGCACTTCTAACATCCAAGAGAAAAAGTGTCCGCTCGGGGTCCCTTTGCCAGCATTTTAAGGTCTCAAAGGAAACTGTCTCAATGTGAAGATCTTCCTTGATTTTATCAGCACGTTGCTTGGCAGTTTTCTTGCCTTCCTCTGATAATCTGTCGTATTTCCGAGTTGCACCATTTTCAAGATCGAAACCCGCCAGGGTCCATCCCATGGTCCCTCCCTTAAGTGCAACAACTCGATTAGGTATTCCAGCGTTAATAAGTGTCTGTGCCCCAATAATTGAGCGTGTGCGTCCAGCACAATTTATTACAATTGTGGTTTCTGGGTCTGGAGCTAAATCATGAACGCGGTAGATTAGTTCAGCGTTTGGCACGCTAATTCCTCCTGGGATGCTCATCCTATTGAATTCTTTCGGGGTTCGGCCATCTAGGACAACGTGGGATTTGCCGTCCTCTTGAATGTCTTTCAACTCTTGGGGTGAGATGTGAGGTGTCTTGGTGTAATGTTCAACCATCTCTCCAAACGCCTTGCATGGCACATTGACTCCCTTAAATAGAGTGTATCCAACTTCAGCCCAACTGGAGATGCCTCCATTCAGGATCATTATGTTCGAATAACCGACCTCTGAGAGACGTGTAGAAGCCTTCTCTGCAATGGCGTTTCCCCCATCAACTAATACAATACGAGTAGTTTTACGTGGGACTCGTTTGGTGACGCGCGCCTCTAAATGTGAATATGCACACGGATTAGCATAGAGTATATGACCTTCGCCAAACTCCCCATCTTCGCGCACATCAAGTAATGCTAATTCACCGCCATCATGCAGCATTTTCTTAAGGTCTTCAGGGTTTATTTGAGAATCCATTTAGTTAACCCCCCTCTCCAGATGAGTGCGTCCGTCGCATCATTGATAAAGCCTAAAGGCAAGGCACTGTGACGTTAAGCTACTCGAACAACTTTAATCTTTTGGTCATCAATAAGATTGTAGCAAATATCAATATTAATTGAACGCCACGGTAGAAGGTAGCGGTTTTAAGTCGTTGAGACAACAAACGCCCGAGCATGCCGCCTAGTAGGACCGCGGCACCAATATCAACGCATTGAGCAAGGTATGCCATCCAACCCAACCGGCGATCACTAATAGAAAAAATCTCCATAAGCCGTAAAAAATTTCCATTAGAAGGTTTGTTCCGCGAAAACTTATTGAGCTTTCAGTCGCCCATTTGAGATATGCAGCGAGAAAATAACCCGTTCCACCGCCTGCGATTGCTCCACTAAACCCAGAAAATGCACCGTAGAAAATTAGCACGCTTAGTCTCTTGAGATTAATATGGACGCTTTGTCGATCAAGGGTTTTGCAAATTAGCAAGCATTATAATTAATAAGAGTAGGCCTATAGAAACTTTTAGTTGGTTCTCATTTAAAGAGGAAAATAGCAAAACACCTGCGATAGTAGCAAAGAAGAACCCAAAAATAAGGTGCTTAGAGATTTGCCAGTCACCAACTCGCACTCCCTGTGGAAAAAGTTGGAGGTGTGAGAATAACGTTGCCGTGCTGTGTAAGACTACCGCCTGGTGGGGTGGAACTATCAAACTCATTAGTAAAACATTGGGAAGCCCTGCGCCAAACCCGAAAGCGCCACGAACCGTGAAGCCAAATAGATTTATGCCGATTAGCAGGGATATATCTACTGTGTTTAAGTTGGCGAATGGGGTAAAACCATGGATAATAGAGCAACAGTAACTACTCAGGGGATTAATTGGTGCGATATTTTTTCACGGCTTCCCAATCAAGTTCAATGTTAAAACCCGGCCCTTGAGGCACATCTATCCAGCCATCACAAATATTAGGCCGGTTCACGATCATTTTATCCCAAATTGGATCGCGTTCAGGGTCTGGAAAACAATCTGTGTATAGACCATGCGGGACTGCCGCTAACGCATGAACTGCTAGGTGGGTTTCCTCATGATGCAAAAGCTTTACTCCAACTGATCCGCACATAGTTGCTGCGCGAAGCCATTCTGTAGGTCCTCCGCCATGCGACATATCAAAGTTGACAATATCTACGGCACCCGCATCAAGCAAACGCCGCACACCCCAACTTGTCATTTCACTTTGGCCGGCATTGATCGGAATGGAGATACGCTTTCGAAGTTCTGCCATAGAACGAACATCATCCTGCCATCGTACAGGTTCTTCAAACCACGTAATATCTAAAGGCTCTACTAGTTCGGCAAAACGGGTTGCTTCATCTATAGTCCAGCCTTGGTTGGCGTCACAGCCGAGAATAAAATTTGGCCCGGCTCCTTCGCGAGCTGAGGCGACGCGTTCAAAATCTTCTTCCGGGCTTAAGCCCCCAACTTTAAACTTACATCCACCCATTCCCACACTTATGAGCCATTGCATCTCCTCCCCGAAACTTTCAACCGTCCGTCCTTCTTGGTAGTAGCCCCCGGTTGCGGTGATGGGTATCCGTTGGCGGTATCCTCCCATCAACTTGTTGACGCTGCAGCCAAGTGCTTTGCCTTTCAAATCCCAAACTGCGGTATCCACGCAAGCAATTGCCTCCATCAAATATTTTCGGTCACCTTGGGGAGTAGTAATCTTAAAGGCATGTTCCCAGACCTTTTCATGACAGATGGGGTTAAGGCCGAGAATTAAGGGAGCTATATCCTCCATGACTATTCTTGCCACTTCTGGACCACACTTCCGATTATCACCATTGTACACCTCACTCACTAAACCATCATCAGTATAAATGCGAGTTACGATGGTATTACGGGTTGGTACGGTATAGGTGGCTCCAGCAAAAGGTTTGGGTAATGGCACTTCTATGGCTATAGCTTCAACTTTATCAATCTTCATTGTAAATCCTCCTTAATTCTATGGAGATTTGTAACATCTTGGGCAGTCGAGGCGATAGCCATATGAGTGTGGTTGGCTTAAACTTGACGACAAAATAAAGGAGGGTCATATGGTTCGAAAATCAAAAGTTAATCTGCGAGAGCGTCTAAAAAGTGCGCCATCCGAAATTTTTGTTGAGACTTATTTCAGCAAAAAATTAGCAAAAGACCTTGAATATAATTTTGATGCAGAAATGCAGATACATATGGCCCACGGGTTAATGTTGGTAAAACAGGGAATTGTTCCAAGCCGAGACATAAAAAAAATTTTAAAATTAATACTGAAGATACAAACTGAGGGCCACAGAGTACTTAGCATTGATTATAAATTGGAGGGCCTATACTCCTACACCGAGCGCTACATAGTGTCGAGGTTGGGTCCAGAGGTGGGAGGAAAATTGCATACCGGGCGCAGCCGCAACGATATGCACACCACAGCCTGGCGCATGGCACTGCGGACTGAATTGCTTGAGATTCTCTCTCGATTAGCTGAACTGCGAAAAACAGTTTTGAGGCTTTCACAACGACATATCGCAACCGTGATGCCAGGTTATACGCATTCCCAACACGCCCAGCCAATTACGCTGGGTTATTACCTGTTGACCTTGGCGGATCTGTTGCAACGTGATTTTGCCCGTATTTTCGCCTCTCTTCAAAATACTGATCAATGCCCACTGGGTGCTGGTGCTTTGACTACGACAGCGTTTCCGCTAAACCGTAAGCTTGTGGCTAAAGCGCTTGGTTTTCCTCAGCCGATGGAAATCGCTTATGATGCAGTTTCAAATCGTGATGATGCGATGGAGTCGACGGCAGCGTTGGCAATTTTTATGACAAACATTTCCCGTCTCGCTTTTGATTTGCAGGCATGGAACACCTTTGAATACGGTTTTATAGAGACTGGCGATGAACACTCTGCGGTTTCATCTATTATGCCGCAGAAGAAAAATCCGGCTGCCCTTGAACACATAAAAGCAGTGGCTGGGATTGTGAACGGCGCATTCACCTCAGCCTCGGCCTGTGTCAAGAACACCTCGCTTAGTGACGTGGCTGACGGCGTAACTGCTCTCAATGAGCCGGCACTTGATGCGTGCAAACATGCAGGTAGTGTATTGTTGCTAATAAATGAAGTACTTTCTGCTATTGTCGTTAATAAAGACGTTATGAAAAAACAGGCGGAAATTGGCTTCGGCACTGCAACGGAGTTATCGGATGTGATAGTTCGTGAGACTGGTTTTTCATTCCGCATGGCGCACAATGTAGTTGGTACCGTTGTACGTAATACTGTGGGCAAAGGTGGAATTGCTACTGACATCAAATCCTCTGACCTTGACAGCGCAGCGCTGGAGCTTTTTGGTAAGAGGCTCAACTTGTCTCAGAAACTGGTTAGCGAGGCGCTCAATCCTGAGAGAAACATTGAACAGCGTGGACTTATGGGCGGCCCAAGTTCTAAAAGGATGCGTGATATGATAACAATCAGGAATCGCGAATTGCTCGAGGATAAAAAGAAAGTTGGCGCTATTTCTCGTCGTGTAGCGAGGGCGCGAGAAAGACTGATTAATGAAACAAAAACATTCTGCAAGATTGGAGGTGCCCGAAATGACTAAGCCAAAAATTGCTCTTGTAACTACCGGGGGCACGATAGGATCAAAGGGTAAAAACAGCCTTGACACCTTTGACTACGTGGCCCACGGAGAGAGATATGGGCCAAGGGAATTATTAGATTTATTTCCGGAGGCCGCTTCAGTAGCCGACGTAACACCTGTCGACTTTGGTCGGATCTCCAGTTCTGCCATTGGGCCTGAGACATGGCTTGAGTTATTGGCTAAGGTTGAAGATGTCGCAAAGGTCCACGATGGTATTGTAATAACTCATGGCACAGCCAGTTTAGAAGAAACCGCTTATTTTCTCCACTTGGCTCACAAATCTCAGAACACGATTGTGGTTATAGGAGCTCAGAGGCCCTCGTCGGGGTTTGCCACTGATGGAGGTGCCAATCTTAGGAATGGCCTTCAAGTCGCTAGCGCGCCCGAATGTAAGGGCATGGGAGTACTGACTATTCTTAATAATGAGATCCAGTGCGCACGTGAAGTTACCAAGACTTCGACCTACAGGCTTCAGACCTTTCGCACTCCGGACATGGGAATGCTCGGCCATGCGGACCCAGATGACCGTATTTCTGTTTACCGAAAACCCACTCGAAGACATGCGCCAGACACAGAATTCAACGTGGCTGGGCGAGATAGCCTGCCGCGTGTCGACATAATTTATTCGTATGCTGGTGCATCAGGCGATCAAGTTGCGGCGGTAATTGCAGGGGGTGCAGAAGCAATTGTGATGGCAACCATGCCTCCTGGGACTCCGGCCCCTGACCAAAAGCGGGCACTGCAAGAAGCTAATGCCAAAGGCATACCCGTTATATTCTCTTCTCGAGCCGGTTCCGGTCGTGTATTGGACCGTTCCGAATATTTCAATCAGGGTTGGATAAGTGCAGACAATCTCAATCCGCAGAAGGCGCGGATACTGACTATGATGGCACTTACTGTATCAAAAGAAACATCAGAATTGCGACGAATGTTTGCTGAATATTGATACAGTAGCGGATTTCGCAGATGTTATGGAGAAGACTCATATAATATTGATTGAACGTGATGATAAGTTCTCCGCCAGAAGCGATAGACAAAAAACAGACTGAGAAAATATTCCGGGATTCGAGCCTTTTTTAGTTGCAAGATATATAGATGATGCGCCGAGAGGGGTAGCCCCAATGATTGAGCTGTGCCGACTTACTGATCTTTGTGATGGCGAAGCAAAAGGATTTAGCGTTGAGGGTGGGACTGTAGCTCAGCGGTTGATAATAATCCGTATTGGTAGCGATATAAGGGCTTACATTAACCTTTGCCCGCACATAGGTTCTCGATTAGATGGGGAAGTTGGGAACTTTATGACGAGGGGTAAGCCAGGGCTTTTATTTTGCAATTCACATGCCGCATATTTTCGGATTGAAGACGGGATGTGTATTGACGGCCCATGTGAGGGCCAGAAACTTTATCCCGCCGGGGTCATTTTAGACGGGGACAAAATAGTGTACACTCGATCCGGAGTAAAAGTAGTGGACGAAATCTCAAGAGTAGTGTCGACGATCGATTAAGAAAACAGGCAAATAGCATAGTTTTTGAAATTTTTAGAACAGGCCGGAGAAAGTTTTTATGCCTCATGAACACGATCAGTCCGAATTTCAGAAAGATACTGAAGGGCCAGATATAACAGAAACGCAAGTTCGTGAAATAGCAGTCCGTGAACTTTTAATTGAAAAGGGCATTTTGACCGCAGACCAAATTCGAAAACAAGTTGAGGATTGGGAGCAGAAGACGCCCGCTTTAGGTAGTAAAATCATTGCACGTGCCTGGTGCGATAATGATTTCAAGAAGCTACTTTTGGAAGACGGCACTAAAGCGGTCGCTCAATATGACGTTGGGATGGGCGATTTAGAACTGAAGGTCATTGAGAATACACCTGAGGTTCATAATGTTGTAGTCTGTACACTCTGCTCTTGTTACCCAAGACCAGTCCTTGGTTTACCACCTGCATGGTATAAAAGCTCTAATTACCGACGTAGGTTAATTCGCGAGCCGAGGACTGTTCTGAAGGAATTTGGAACTGATATACCAGAAGAAATTGAGTTGAGAGTACATGATAGTACAGCAGATCTCCGTTATTTAGTGTTACCCATGCGCCCCGATCAGACCAAAAACATGACTGAAAAACAGCTTTCGAAGCTTGTTACTCGAGACTCGATGATTGGTGTTACTACTGTGAGAGTGGCGTAATGAGAAAGAAGAAAAATCCAGCCGATATGGGAGGTGAGGCCGGTGGCCCCATTGATACAGCCGACCACGAATTGGCTTTTTGGGAGTGGCGCGTCGATGCGATGGGCCAATTGCTGCGTCCACTCGGGGCGAATTTAACTAACACGCACGAGGGTAGACGCGCTATTGAGGCTCTCGGTGAAGATTATAAAAAGCTTAACTATTATGAACGTAAGCTCTGGAGTTTGCAGGCGTTACTGATTGAGAAAGGGATATTTTCTGACGAAGAACTTACGACAAAGCTTGAAGATGTGCGCGCTCGTCAACGTAAGGTGTAAGAAGTTCTTGAGTCACCTCGTAGCATAAAATAGGGTTTTCTGATGTTGGAGCTCTGGGTCTGGATCACCCTTTTTGCTGTGGTCATGCAGGTCGTCCGGCATAGTCTGCAGAAGCATCTTACTACCAGCATGAGCTCGATCGGCGTGGTCTGCGTTCGATTTGTGTTCGGCTTACCATTTGGGTTTTTATATTATGGTATCTTAAAATATTTTGCCGGTGGGACTCTCATTCCCTCCACCACATTAGTTTTTTGGGGCTATTGTTTTTGTGCTGCAGTAACCCAAATTTTGGGTACACTTTTTCTCATTCTTTTGTTAAGGCAGCGTAATTTTGCCGTCGGCATCACTTACACAAAAACTGAAATTATCCAGTCAGCGCTGTTGGGATTATTGTTGGTTGGTGATCAAATATCCCTTGCCGGGTATAGTGCGATAGTCATTAGCATGACAGGTGTCGTGATGTTATCGGCCGTTGGTGGGAAATTCGATCTCAATAGCATTTTAACAGGTCTCTTTACTAGAGCTGCAGTTTACGGGGTTCTCAGCGGCTTTGGGATCGCGGCGGCTTCCGTGTTTATTCGTGCAGCTGCACTTGAGTTAACAGAGGGTGGTTTCTTGTTGAAAGCAGGTTTTGTGCTCGTGATAGTGCTGTCGATTGAGGTGTTTCTCATCGTGTTTTATCTTATCCTCCAGGATAAGTCTGAGATTCAAAATATTATTAGGCTATGGAAACCTAGTTTGATGGTAGGTATTTTCAGTGCCCTCGGCTCTGTTGGCTGGTTTAGTGCTATGACACTTGAGCGTGTGGCATACGTTAAAACGGTCAGTCAGCTTGAAGTAATTCTCTCAATATTGGTTTCTTACTTGGTATTTAAAGAACGGGCACGGGTCCATGAATTTATAGGCATGTCACTTGTTGTTACTGCGATCATTGTCTTGCTTCTGATGGCTTAGATCATTTGGTGGTTCGTAAAAACTACCACTCCAGATTGCAGGCCATTTATAGCCTGCCCAAATGAGTAACGTTGTTCCCAAACTTGCCGAGATCGCAATTGCAACAGGGGCCCCATAAAATTCTGCAATAACTCCCAGGAGAAGAATGCCGAATGGCTGGGTGCCGATACATACAGCAAGTACCCCCATTGTACGGGATCGCATGGTCGGATCAGAATATGCAATCATTAGGGCGGATTGGCTGGCGGAGAAACCGGAATGGCCAATCCCGCTCAACACCAATAGGGGTATTGCAAAAATTAGTTCGGGTGCATGGGAAAATGCGATAAGGAAAATCTCGAATATGATTGAGCCAAAGAGAAGAAGACGACCGGGAGTTGTAAACTGGCGTGTTGCTATTATTAAAGCACCAATAAATGCACCCAAACCTTCGGCTCCTGCAAGAAAGCTGGATTGGTTTGTATCTAAATTTAGTTCTTCAACTGCTATTGCTGGTATCTGTGATGAAAATGACATGGCAAAAGCGTTCATTATCGCCGTGACCACTAATGTCGCAGTAAGCATGTCACGTGTTTTGATATGTTTGAACCCATCGCTTATCTCAGTTAGCACCCGTTTTTTCTCTATTCTTGGTTTCTGCACAGGGGGTTTAAGAGAGTACGATAGTACAAAACCGATGGCATGCAAAATCAAACCTAAGAAATAAACCCCAATTATCCCGAGATATCCTTCGATAATCACTCCAAGAAATGGTCCGGCCATTCGCGTACACTGGTTAGTAACAGAATCAAGCGCCATGGCAGGTACAAGTTCTTTAGATTTTACAACATCTCCGATAAGAGTTCGGCGAATTGGAAATTCGATAACGTTTAGACAGCCATTAATGGTTGTCCCAAGAGCTACGTGCCAGATCTCTAGCGCATCAAACCAGGTTAAAACAAAAAGTGTAGCTGACACCATCCAAAGCATAAAAATGCCGTAGAGGAATAGCTTGCGGCGGTCAAATCTCTCGGCAAGTACTCCAACGAAGCTTCCTAGAAGGACCATTGGTATCCAACGAAGAAAAAACATCATCGCTACGAGAAATTCAGATTCAGTGGCTTTCTGAGTAAAAAAACCTATTGCAAGCAATTCAAGCCAGCGCATGGTTGTTGCCGTGCCGCCGTTAAACCACAGCTTTAGGTAATTTCTGTTAGCAAATAACATGTTAGGCGTGACTCTGTTAAAATCACGTGTCCTCATAGAGGCTAATTCACTTGGCTTATGCGGCATTTCTCTTAAGGCCCCGCAGTAACTGGTGTTCCTGATAATTCTTGCTCATCCACAAGGACATTTATATCGAACTCGGAGCATACTCGTTTTAAACTGATAATCGGCTTTCTCATTCTAGGTTTGTCAAACCAAGCCCATAGGCATGAGAAAATGAACACAAGGGATTACTCTTCCATCCTTCAAAAAGCAATCAGATGCTTTCAAAACGTCACAAACTTTTGGGTCTCAAGTATGTGGTAGACAAATAAGGCAATTGTTGGGTCTTGGCAGCTAAAGTTTTTTCCGTCTAACGCAGGAAAAGGATTTAGAGATCCATAATTAAACGGCAGTGGCACCAAAATTTTTTTGCTAAACGATTTCAAAAGTTTTTTTGTGAGTTTCTTATTCCGCAGGTTTTAGAGTTGCGGGCTCGGCAAATGCTGGCGCTTTGGACTCGGATGCCTTGCCATCTTCGACTTGTACGTGAATAGGATCAAAAAACCTAACATCACCAAAAACCGAGGCTGCGTATAATCTCACATCACTTGGATCATTGGTTGGATATGCTCGTGCGTGCGTTTCAAACCCATTCGGTGTGTAAACATTTTTGATTATCCACACCAATTCAGTATCATCCGATTTTCGATACCTATTGCCAGGAGCCACGCGAAGATCTTTTTTGTCGGTCTTAAACAGCATATATTGTCACCAAACACGTCCTTTACACTACTTGTGGTAGTTTTTTTCTCAAAAAATTTCAAGCAGAGATTATTTGGAGCAACAGTCAATACCGAAGAAACTTGTTATAACCCATTTTTTTGAAATGATATTTTAGGATTGCGAATAAGTTTTTTAGGGTCTTGGGCACGTTATTGAGAATGTAGATTAGGCAATAAATTGATGTAAAAACACCCCGAGTCGCTGACTCTGTAAGCCAATACATGTTATGCCTTTGTTAATATTATTGTCGCAAGGCTATAAAAGCATGAATACATTGAATGACAAGCATCAGCTTACTCTCACAGATTCTGGCAGGAAACCCCAATTAAAACTCCCTCCAAACTCATGTGAAACTCACTCACACATTTATGGGCCGCTAGAAAAATATCCTCTTTGGCCGGGGCGTTTAGGCGAGCCTATATGTTCACTAAATGCTTATAACGAGATGTTAGATAGGCTTGGTTTCGATCGCGCCGTAATCGTTCAGCCATCAGCGTATGGATCGGACAATCGATGTACACTGAAATCGATAGCCGCGCGGGGCCTGGAAACAACTCGTGGCGTTTGTGTTACCAGGAAAGACATATCAGAGAAAGAACTATGGAAACTCCACACACAAGGAATTCGTGGTTTGCGGTTTTTTTTGATGGCGGATGATTTCGCGCTTGAAGATGCTATTCCAATGGCTGAAAAGGTTGCTCCGTTGGGCTGGCATATACAGTTCCAAGACGACGGGGTATGGTTAGAAGAAGCGGTCAGTATATTTCAAAAATTACCGGTAGATTGTGTAATAGATCACATCGGGCGGATAGGTGCAGGCCAATCGGCAGACACTAATGGTTTTAATGCCTTACTCAAATTTTTCGAAACTGGCCGCTGCTGGATTAAGATATCGGCACCTTATTACATGTGCACCGATGGTCACCACGGCAAAAACGGGGATTTCCCTGATTATGAGCAAGTTGCCGTTTATGTTAGGGCACTTTTGGAGGTGCGGCCCGATCGGCTAGTGTGGGCCGCGAACTGGCCCCATCCACAATTTCCCATAAATGATAAGCCAGACGAGGCATCCTGTTTGGATGCAATGGTGGACTGGGTTCCAGACGAAGCGATTAGAAAAATGATTTTCGTAGATAACCCTGCTAAGTTGTATGACTTTTAAAAACTACCCATTGTTAGTGTTCTGTGATTCTTTTGGAATGGCAAGGGACTAAGAGGTGCGTATCCCTTTATTGCCGCTTAATATTAAAGGTGTTGCACTAGTTTGGAGGGTATATGGTTCGATACGCCATAGGGCAATCTGTTCCGCGGACTGAGGATCCGCGGCTTTTGAAAGGCGTTGGCCGTTATTTGGACGATATTCGCATTAACCGTATGGTACATGGATATATCTTGCGTGCCACGGTGGCGCATGCACGCATTAGAAACATCAAAACAGAACACGCTGCTGCCGCGCCGGGTGTGTTGTTAATTCTTACTGGTGAAGATTTTGTCAAATCGGGATTAAACGGTGTTGTTACTGATGTAGGCACACCAAGACGCCCTGATGGTAAGCCAATATTTCGTCCACCGCGTCCAGCGCTGGTAACCGATAGAATTCGATGTGTGGGTGACCAAATTGCTTTCATTGTCGCAGAGACCTTGGATCAAGCAAAGGATGCGGCTGAATTAATAGAGATTGAGTATGAGGTACTGCCGGCTATGGTTGGAACATCGGCTGCGGTTGGTCCAAATTCAATTCCAGTTTGGGAAGAATGTCCTGACAATATAGCCTTTTGTCACGATGTAGGTGATGAAGATGCAACATTAACTGCATTTAATAGAGCGGATGTTATTGTCCAACAGAAATTTGTGATAAATAGGGTATCAACCAACTCTATGGAAAATCGCGGTTGTATTGGTGAATTTGATAGGCATGGAAGCCGTTATATTCTCCATACTGGTCTGCAGCAGCCACATAATATTCGTGCTGATTTGGCCGAAAATGTATTCTGTGAGCCGGAATATAACTTTCGTATTATTTCCGATGATATAGGTGGAAGCTTTGGTATGAAAGGCGGCACATATCCAGAATATGTATTGGTGCTTTGGGCCGCAAAACTATTGGATAGGCCTGTAAAATGGTACGCACCACGTTCAGAGTCATTTATCAGCGATACGCATGCTCGTGACAACGTAAGTGATGCAGCCCTGGCATTGACTAAAGATGGTAAATTTCTTGGGGTGAAATGTAAAACTATTGCTAATCTTGGCGCCTACGTCGCCTCACGGGGGCCTAACCCTCCGCTTGGAAATATCGGCACGATGGCTGGAACGTACACCACGGAGGCAATGTATGTGCACGTTGATGCGGTTCTCACAAATACAAGCAGCACTGCCCCTTACCGTGGGGCGGGTCGACCCGAAGCGGCATATATAATGGAAAGACTTATTGATATTGCAGCACATAAAATGGAGATTGATCCAGCCGAGCTGCGCCGGCTTAATCTCATACCTAAGGATGCACTCCCGTTTCAGACTGCGCTCACCTTCAAATATGATTCGGGTGACTTTGAGAAGAGTCTTGATATGGCTCTCAAACTTGCAGATTACGAGGGATTTGAAGCTCGTCGCGAGGAGGCGGCAAAAGTAGGCATGCTGCGTGGTATCGGGATTTCAAATACAATAGAACAAGCTGGAGGAAGGCGGCGCTTTGAACACGCCGAGATTCGCTTTACTAAAGCAGGTTCGGTGCTGCTTCTTATGGGAACCATCAGTCATGGTCAGGGTCACGACACGTGTTTTAAGCAGATACTGTCGGATAGGTTGGGAATTCCCGTTGAAAGGATTCGGATGATAGAGGGCGATACGGACCAAGTTTCCATGGGTGAGGGAACGGGAGGGTCTCGGTCAGCAGAACTTGGCGGGGCAGCAATTTTTGGCGCATCCGGTAAGATCATAGAAAAAGCCAAAAAAATTGCCGCCCATAATCTTGAGGCTGCTGAGGACGACATTGAATTCTCTGATGGTAGCTTCAAGGTTGCTGGGACTGATAAGGCGATGAATATAATGGAGGTAGCACGGGCCTCTTTTTCGCCAAACCGAATTCCTCATGATGTGGAAATCGGGCTAGACGAAATGTACTCCCATCTCCCGGAGGCTGAGACGTTTCCAAATGGTACGCATGTATGCGAATTAGAGATAGATCAGGATACCGGGCGTGTTGACATACAGAGATATTCAGTCGTCGATGATGTTGGCGTTGTTGTTAATCCTCTGTTGTTGAAGGGCCAAATACATGGTGGCGTGGCACAAGGTCTTGGGCAGGTGCTTATGGAAAATATTTTCTATGATAACGAAGGACAGCTAATTTCCGGAAGTTTTATGGACTATTGTATGCCTAGAGCGGATGACATTAGTTCAATTGCCGTTGGATCCAATCCCGTTCCTTGCAAGACTAATCCAACTGGCATTAAGGGGGCTGGTGAGGCGGGTACGGTAGGTGCATTGCCATGTGTTGCGAATGCGGTGATAAATGCTCTTGCACCGCTAGGCGTCAATCATCTTGATATGCCCATGACATCGGAAGTTATATGGCGAGCCATCACATCAGCAAAGCGGGCCCAAGGTTGAGACAAATAGAACGGACCCTGGCCCAGAGTATTTTATTGCGGTATCTGCTATAATTGTGGTGTGACGCATGATTATTATTGGAGGGGTGAATTGTGAAGAATGTAGGTAACGGCCACTTTGAAGTTGTACAAACTGAAGCAGCTCTAGGCGCTGAAGTGTTTGGTTTAGATCTTCGTCAACCAGTATCCGATGAGGTTCGAGATCTTCTACTTGAATGCTGGTTCCAAAATATGGTTCTCCTTTTCCGTAATCAAGATTTGTCAGATGAAGACATTCTATCAGTCGCTGACGTGTTTGGTGGACAGCAAGTAGCGGGTAGCCGTGCATTTTTTCTGAAGGCAGGTTTTCATGCGGGTGCAACACATCGAGTTGCGAAGCACGCTGGCATTAGTTTGGTTTCGAACCTTGGCGAGGACGGTAAGCCAGCACGCGAAACTGCGGGTGTTGGAAGCTTGGAGGCACTCTGGCATACCGACAACTCCTATGTCGATGTACCTCCGGGAGGTACCCTGTTGTGGTCAGAAATAGTGCCAACTAATGGGGGGGGTGAAACCTCTTTTAACAATCAATATCAAGCTTACGAGGAATTGCCGAGCGATCTCAAGAAGGCTATCCAAGGCAAGCATATTCGACATGACAATCTCCGGAACACCGCTGGGAAACTCCGGCCGACCGTAAAAGAGCCGCAAACTCGCGAAGAGATCACTGGGCCGGCACATCCGATCGTTCGCATTCATCCAAAAACGGGCAAACAATGCCTATATCTCGGTCGCAGGTATGAAGGTAATTCAAGTTACATTGAAGAGTTGCCTAACGAAGAGGGTGATCGGTTGTTAGATCGATTATGGGCGCACACGACGCAGGACCACCTTAAGTGGACCCACCATTGGCGGGTGCACGACCTTATTCTTTGGGATAATAGATGTACGATGCACCAGCGTAATCCGATTGACCACACCCAAGCTCGGGTAATGCACCGAGCACTTATAAAAGGTGAGCCGATTATTTCAGCTTGGAAAAACTAAGCCGTTTCAAAATGAGAAAGTGTGAAATATATTCAGCATTATGGGAAAGTGTTATTTAAATAAGGTTTGTGGTCTCAGGAGGAATAAAAAATGGCAATGGAAACTCATGAATTTGCTGCAAAGTATACGCATGCACCAGAGGTGCCTTCACCTGTAGAATTGGAGCAAAATACATTAGAAACCTTGAGTGTCATTCCTACTGGCAAGGCGGTGGGCGCCGAAATACAAGGGGTTAATCTGTCTAAACCCATTTCTAGAGATGTAGCTGCAGCGTTGAGAAAGGCTTGGGCAGACCATTTGGTACTTTTATTTCGCCACCAGAAGCTGGAACCTGATGATTATATGGCTGCAGCTAGAGTATTCGGTAAACCCCAGGAGGGGGCGAACAAAAAATTTTATGAAAGAGCGAAGAAAAAGTCTCTTTACCATGCAATGGACAACGAAATATCGATTTTATGCAATCTTGGCGAAGATGGTAATCCGGTGGAGAAAAATGATGGCCTTGGGAGCTTGGAGGTTGTGTGGCACTCAGATAATTCTTATATCGAGGAGCCCCCTGCTGGTAGCACACTCTATTCCCTAGTAATTCCGGACGATAATAGTGGGCAAACCTCTTTTAATAATCAATATTTGGCGTATGAAGAAATGCCTGATGACCTAAAAAAAGCTATTGAGGGCAAACGTTCCAAGCAGGATGCCACGCGCAACTCAGCCAATGTTCTCCGTCCCGGTGTTACCGAACCGACTTGTCCAGAGGAGGTTCCCGGGCCTATGCATCCCATGGTTCGCATCCATCCTGTCTCTAAAAAGAAAGCTCTTTATCTCGGGCGGCGGCGTACGTGGCCATCTCAATATATAGAGGGGATTCCAAATGACAGCGAGGAACTACTTGACAGAATTTGGGCGCACGCTACGCAGCCCAAGTATGCTTGGACACACAGTTGGCAGGTTGGCGACTTTCTGGTCTGGGATAATAGGTCTGCAATGCACAGACGCGAAGTAGTCAACCCGACACAACCAAGAGTGATGTGGAGGTGCCAATTTGCAGGAGATAAAGTCATTCCAGGGTGAATAGAAGCTCTACCTAGATGAGCTGACTCTGGCGCAGAAAAATAACGAATTTCTGCAAACAATTATTCTTTCTTAGGGGCTTCCTTACTGACCTTCTCGTACGAATCGGTTTCTGAGAAGGCCTATTCCGTCGATTTCTACTTCCACAGTATCGCCGTGTTGCAGGTTCGGTGCCCGTCCTTCTGTTCCCATCCAAATCATGTCGCCCGGGTGCAGCGTAAGGCAGCTAGTCATTGCTTCAATAAAAGTTGGAATGTCGAAATGGAAATTATTAGTCGGAAACTGTATTGTTTGTTTGCCATTCACACGAACTGTTGTGGTTAGGGATTCCAGATCAACATCAGTCTCAATCCATGGACCCATAGGCTTAAATGTATCTGTATTCTTCGCTCTCCACATCGTTCGGTCACCTGTTTGCCAGGTCCGTTCACTCACGTCGTTTCCAATTGTGTATCCCATAATACACGAGAGGGCATTTTCTTTTGTCAGATTTTTCGCTTTTTTGCCGACAATCGCTACGATTTCTCCTTCGTATTGGACAGTGTCAGGGGCGTGTGCCGGGATTACTACGTCTTCATCATGAGCAATTAACGCATTATTGGCCCGATATCCTATATCTGGCTTTTCCGGGAGATTCGGTTCCCTCCCGTGCATTTCTGCTTGCTCCTTCACATGCTCAGCATAGTTTAAGCCTGCTGCATAAAACACTTCAGGTTTAAACGGGACTAAAAGCTTGGTTGCACTTAACGCGTGGGTCTCTCCGGTCTTATTGAGGCCATCAAAAAGGCCACCCTCTACTTCATAGATAGTTTCACCTTCAATAATTCCGTGGCATGGGCGACCGTCCTTATCAAACCTCGCAATACGCATCGAATATGTCCCCTCTTAATTTGGATTAGAATTCCGCCAACTATTTGGCAAGCATAGCATCAAATTGTCCAGTGTATACTCCGTAGAGTGTTATTACCGCAAAGATCGCAACGCTCACGATAAAATAAGTTTTCATCATTACCTCCCTACTAGGGCTACTGTTCCCGGGTGAGTTTCTTAGGAACGCCATTATAATCACTTAAATGCGGGCCACGCGGCCATGGCTTTCCATAATAGTTGAGCCAAAGTCGTACCATGTGTCGTTGATCTTGCTCTTTCTCCCCATCCGTAAATTCTTTACGTGAATGCACTACCCGATAGTTATTTACGAACTGAATATCGCCATTGAGGAGCAGCATGTCCAGCCTGTAATCAGGGTGTTCAGCATAGAAGTCGAAGGCTACTAGTGCACGTGCCTCCTCTGGCGTAATGGGAATGTTTGCGCGTAGATGCGAGTTTTCAATTGGACCTCTGTTAAGTCGGCAACTCAAGACGCCATCTTGCTCGTGGAAGACTGGTAGTCGCCTAGGCTCATCGAGTCCAATATCTTCGGCATGTGCATGCATGTAACCACGTGTTAGTGCTGGAAGGTATTCAGGATGATGTTGAAGGATAGCATTGTAAATGGTCATCGAACTTGTAATACTACTTTCTCCTCCGGATAAGGCCTTCCTGAGACACAGTAGGCTAACAACATCTGCCCTATCGGTGTGAAACCGCAGCAATTGGTTCGTACGATATCCCCGAGGACTAACTTCGCTGGGGTCAGGTTTTTCATCATAGACATGGCCCAGCATGTCCCCAAAAGAGTTCTGCGAAAGTGCCAAACCAAGATGCGTTCCAATGCCCCAGTGGGCACGGTACACTTCCTCATTGGACATCTCACTGACGGGCAGTCCGCGCAATACGACGAAACCCCTTCCATTACGGATTTCGTCAACCAATCTCTCTAAACGGGGTGCAAGGAAAGGAACATGAAACTTCTGTCGAGTTATGCTCTCCAATTTTAGATCCCAAGTGTCGCTAACGACATTTCTCAGTTCCGCGATCTCGCCTTTCGTTAAAGTCCATATCCAATCATCAGTCTTAGTAAGGTCGGCACCTTTCCAGCTAGCTGGTCCAATGAATTTTGTATAATCAATCATTGAGAAGCCTTAGGAATGCCATCAAAATCAAAAAATGCGTCACCCACGGGTCGTGGTTCCGCAAATTTTAGCCAAAGTCGTAACATAAGCCTCTTCTCATTTTTATTCGGGCTGTCGGTGAAGTCAGTCCGTCCATGGGCAATGACATAATTGTTACAAAGCTGAATATCACCGGGCTCCAGATCCATTTCGAGGACAAATGCCTCGCTGTCCGCCAGTTCATCTAAATGATCTAGAGCCTCCCGTTCAATTTTAGTTAGCGAAATCCCGCATTTTTTTGCAGACATTTCAATTTGATTACGCTGCAGTCTGCAACTGAGGACACCATCAGCAACACTAAATGTTGGAACCCGTATGGGTTTAGTATCACCAGAAAGTTCGCTAACAACATACATAAATCCCCGGTAAAACGGCTCAAGCAGATCTGGGCGGGTAGCGAGAATTTCGTCATGAAGTGCGGTCATGCTTACTAAACGACTTACTCCACCATCTCTCGCTTTTCTAATACAAGCCAGAGCAACGAGGTCACAACGGTCAGAGTGAAAACGCAGATGGTCTGGCGTCATGTAGCCTCGAACCCGCTCCGTATGCATATGTACCCCGTGATCGAAGACATGTCCCAATAGATCCCCGTTAGAATTTTGAGAAATAGCTCGTCCCAAATATGTCCCAATCCCCCACGTAATAATTTCATTTTCGGACTTCGAAAATTGATGAATTGGTATGCCGCGCAGAACAGCAAAGCCACGCCCATGTTGCACATCATTTAAAATCCTCTGCAACGTCTTGGAAAGGCACGGCAGAGGAAAATCTTTTTTTGTCATTTGCAGGAGCGGAATATTTTGTGCCTTTACGCGTCGAAGGGCGCTTTCTAAGTCCGAAATTTCATTCTTACCAATTGTGTAGAGCCATTCCATGTTGGAATTCATTTTTGGCCCTCTCCAGCAACTTAGATCATTTACTGTCTGGGGTGATATCATGATGCCTCCAATCTTGTACTGCGGGCCTCTCGGCTTACAGCCGTTGAAAGCGACCCACTGGGAATATAGACGCCTCAGTAGATGTTTGATATCACGTAAAAATTGATCCGCAGGCGATTGCTATATTCGTGAGGCACTAATTATGCCATTATTTTGTAATTCGTCCAACGACTCCGAAATGTTATCTAAAGAAAAAAGGAATTTTATGAAAGTTTATTTGACTCACCATGCCAACGCACTAAGTGCCGAACAAGACCCGGAACGTCATTTAAGCAAGGTTGGTGTTTGTGAGGCCGAAAGACTTGGTATGTTTATGAAAGGTATAGATGCGATTCCATCGCAAATAATTCACAGCGATAAGCTGTGGACTAGAGAAACGGGAGAACTCGTGGCGGCAAATCTGGGTCAGCCTGTACCCGTTGCTATTTCAAATTACGGTATTGCTCCAGAGGATCCGGTCGAGCCTTTCATTGACCATGTTGAGTCAGGTGGGGGAGATATTATGATGACTGGGCACGGTGATTTTCTCCTGCGTGCTAGTGCGAAACTCCTCACTGGTGACGAGCGTAGATGGGTCCTAGAGTTCAGCCCCGGAAACGGCACGACCTTTTGTTTGGAGAAAAACAAAGGTGCTTGGAAGATTGTTTGGGGTTGGAGGCAAGAGCAACTGTCCTGTTTTTAAACAGGCTAAAAGATTTTAGCCTTAGATAATATATCTGAGAAAACAATTGGGAGCAGTAGGATGTTATCGAAATGCTGGAAATGTTCTGTAAAGCTCTTTGAAGCTTATTTGCGCCAAAATTCCAGTATTAAACTCAACGAAAGATAGTGGCATTGTTTCCGCTACTCGGGCGATCCCAATTATATATCGTGGAAGATTTACAGATGACGAGACTTACGATGTTGCGTACTAAATTGATTATTCCAGTACTTATTTTTGTTGCTTTGGTCTCTAAAATATCTCTAGGCTCTGCTTTTGCCGCTGATGAAAAAAAAGGAAGCAAAGCCGAGATGTTTTTTCCGATCGATAATATGAGTGTTCCTATCCTTCAAGACGGCAAAGCCAAAGGAGCCTTGCTTTTTAACTTGCTCATTGAAATGCAGCAACCCGGCGAACGGCCAATAATGTTGCAATATAGTCCAAAATTAACGGCAGTTTTTTTCGAGGAACTCTATAGGTATGCAGCAACGCTTGGCCAAGACAAAAAGGTGCGTCTGCGGAAGGTGAAGACGATTCTTACTGCCGCTGCCAGAAAAGTTGCAGGTGACGAGAGAGTTAAACAAGTGCTTGTGAAAGATTTCTATAGAGTTTTCGCAAAGTAATGTAGCGGGCAATTCTTGTCGTTACCAAAAGCGCGTGGCGTTTGGGCCTTCAAATTATGTTGCAAAAGATTTAGCTATGGAAGTATGAGTGAAATAAAAAAAATACGAAATTTCTCCATTGTTGCCCATATTGATCATGGGAAGTCGACCCTTTCAGATCGATTAATTCAAGCGTGTGGAGGGCTCAGCGATCGAGAAATGCGAGAACAAGTGCTCGACTCTATGGAGCTTGAGCGAGAACGCGGTATCACAATCAAAGCGCAAACGGTACGACTTGACTATAAAGCCAAAGATGGAAATCACTACCAACTAAACTTTATGGACACACCTGGTCACGTTGATTTTTCTTACGAGGTGAGTCGTTCACTCGCTGCTTGTGAGGGATCGTTGTTGGTTGTTGACTCAAGCCAAGGAGTTGAAGCGCAGACCCTTGCCAACGCTTATTTAGCTATCGAAAACAATCATGAGATTATCCCTGTTCTTAATAAAATAGACTTGCCGTCCGCAGAGCCGGAACGTATTCGAACTCAAATCGAAGACGTGGTTGGGATTGATGCATCCGATGCTATTGCGGTTTCTGCCAAAACGGGAGAGGGAATTGTGGACGTTTTAGAGGCACTCGTTAACAAGTTGCCCTCCCCAAAAGGTGCTGCCAATGTCTCTTTAAAGGCCTTGCTTGTTGATAGTTGGTATGACCCATATCTCGGTGTGGTTGCGTTGGTCCGTATTGTTGATGGATGCCTAAAGGCTGGCATGAAATTGAAGATGATCGCAACGGGAGCAATTCATGAAGTCGATCAAGTTGGTGTTTTTCGTCCAAAGCAAGATACTGTAGCTGAACTTGGCCCGGGTGAAATAGGTTTTATCACCGCAGGTATAAAATCTGTATCTGATTGTAAGGTCGGCGATACTTTAACAGAAGCGAAGAATGGGTCTGTCGAAGCTCTGCCGGGATTTAAGCCAACGGTCCCTGTTGTATTTTGTGGACTGTTCCCGGTCGACAATGCCGATTACGAGGATCTTAGAGAAAGTTTGGGTAAACTAGCACTCAACGACTCGTCTTTCCATTATGAGGCGGAAACCTCTGCAGCACTGGGTTTCGGGTTTAGATGTGGCTGTCTTGGTCTTTTACATCTGGAAATTATCCAGGAGCGCCTTAGTCGTGAATTCGATCTCGACTTAATAACAACGGCACCTTCTGTAGTTTATCGGTTACTCCTTATGAGTGGGGAGGAAATGACACTCCACAATCCGGCAGATTACCCTGATCAGGTTCAAATCAAATCGGTTCATGAGCCTTGGATAAAGGCAACTATTATTGTTCCGGATGAGTACTTAGGACCAATTCTTTCACTTTGCACGGAGCGGCGAGGCGAGCAAGATCAGCTCACCTATGTGGGGAACCGGGCGATGGCAGTTTATTATTTGCCATTAAATGAGGTTGTTTTTGATTTTTATGATCGTCTGAAATCAATTAGTCGTGGATATGCAAGCTTTGATTATGAGCTTGTCGGTTATCGTGAAAATGATCTAGTGAGGGTTGGAATATTGGTTAATGGTGAGCCGGTTGATGCTTTGTCTATGATAGTTCATAGGTCCTCGGCTGAAAGTCGAGGCCGTCAGATCTGCGAACGTTTAAAAGAGCTTATCCCACGACAATTATTCAAAGTGCCAATACAGGCCGCCATTGGTGGCAAGGTGATTGCTCGAGAGACTATTTCAGCAATGCGCAAAGATGTTACTGCAAAGTGTTACGGCGGAGACATCACACGGAAGAGAAAATTATTGGAAAAGCAGAAAAAGGGTAAGAAAAAGATGCGGGAATTTGGGAATGTGGAGATTCCACAATCAGCTTTCATTGATGCGCTCAAGATGAGCGACCGGTAGATATTTTAGATGCCGTTTCGAAGACCCTGAGCAATAGCAGCAAAGCTTTTTTCATTGTCGGGTGTGATAATTCCATGACGGATGAGGAAATCGATTATCACTAAATTGCAATTAAACTTAAAGCCGTCAGTTTCGCGAACCGTTTCTGCGACTTGCTCTATTGGCCAAAGGTAGAAGGCTTCGACCTCGCCATCTACTGGGTGAGGTTGGAAATCATTGGGCAATTCAATATCGAAGCAAAATATTTGATCCGGTTTTACTCCTCCAGTCGGCATGACGGGCATTATATGCGTGTAAGAGATGAAGCTTGTGGGTACTGATTCGGCTGCCAGCCCTATTGGTATTCCTGCTTCCTCATTACACTCTTTCATCAAATTTTCTTTTAATCCCAGTCCGATTGGCTGGCCGCCGGCGACCATGTTGTCTAGAAGGCCTGGGTATGTTTGTTTATTGCTATCACGTTTTGCAATCCACATGTGTATGCCGTCGCGTTTACGGACATAGCCATTCAGGTGAACCCCATAGGCCCTTATGCCAAAATAAGGGCAAGCAGCACGTTCAATCTGCATGACCGCGGGAGTGTGCCAATCAGAGGTGACAGGGTAAAATTCATCGCGCCATGCCTCCACGTAATTTGTTTTTAACAATTCAGCAAGGGGGGGCAGCACTGCCTCGCTTCTGCTATCAAAGTCTTTAAAGCTTTTTGATAATGCTACATGTTCGGGTGAGAGATTAAAAACATCTGTCCAAGTCGCGAGCTGGGAGGCAAATTCTGGCCCTATCCAACCGAATCTATCCCCGTTTATAATGAAAGGTACATAGTCTCCCTGATTGAAGTTATTGCAAGCACTTATATGGTCCAAATACGCCATGATTGATATCTATACTTATTCATAATGGTATGCAATCCGTCCAATGAAAACATTGATTTCATTTTGAGACAGTTTAGGTTAGGGGGCATGCTATCAATTTCTTTCTTCCGACGGAGGAGGTAATGCCGCAGTTATGGGATTTTAAGCGCAGGTCAAGTAGTTTGGTTCGTTATTTACATGGGGGTACTACTGCCCTTTATCCTTGGCAATCGTTGGACAGTATGCCGGCATTATTGTTTGAGGCTTATGCGTTTGCAGCAGCGGCAGATAGCGCTAATATGGTAGACGATAACATTCTTTCTTTTCCGGCTCGCGAAAGCCGACTAAGCCGTGCACACCATCACAGTCAATCTGGCCCAAGACTAGCCAGTAACAAGTGTCGAAAGGACTAAATTAAAGGAACGTTTCTGTTACATTCTTAAAAACATCATTACTTCGTCTGCGATGTGCGGATTAATATGCTAACTTTGGGCTAAAAGTGTAAACATGGTGATTCTCCTGATGTGATTCACCATCTTGATTATGTGGTTTGCACAATCGAAGTTGTAAACGTACAGTCAAACTTCTTAAAATGCCGCAAACAGTGCAACATTAAAAAAATTAATTTTAGGTAAAGGTAGAAAAGTGAGTCAGATCGCCACAGTGAAATCGCCCACCGAACACCCTGAAATGTTGGGTGATTACGTTATTGAACATTTGCTTGGTCATTGTGACGTGGCCGTGGCCGCTGCTGAACATTTAGCAGATAATGCCAGGGAGGTTATGCGCGGGAAGGTGGCGCCTACAGGGCAAATTGAAAGTGACCTTCTTGAGGAGGAGCAATTTGCAGCACATGGGTATGCTTGGATAGCCACTTATGTGGAAGCACTAAGGCAAATGCGTGCTTGGGCGGGCCGATTAAATGAAACTGGGCTGTTCGGGGAACAAGAGGCACTCATTCTCCAAAGCGCTTTTGGGGAATACCTTAATCAACTTTGGGGTGGCATTTCCATCAGCCAGGGGGAGATCGTGCGGCCGGAGGATATAGGTCTAGCCGATGATGCATTGGCTGAATTTGATCAACCTGCAGTGGCCGTGCTCGCAAATGAAGGAAATCGCATTGAGGTGCGTGCACGTATCGCGGAACTTATTATTGAAAATAAGCATGGAAACATGGGACTATGTGACGAAACGCTTGATATGATGGCTGATCAATTTCGGCGATTCTCAAATGAAAAAATAGCTCCCTATTGCCATCAATGGCATATCGAGGATGATTTAATTCCCCTTGACTTGATTGATGAACTTGCAAGCTTGGGTGTTTTTGGGCTCACTGTGCCGGAAAAATTTGGTGGTGCGGGGCTTGGAAAGTTAGCAATGGTGGTCGTCACTGAAGAGCTAAGCCGAGGCTACATAGGAGTTGGTTCATTGGGGACGCGCTCTGACATCGCTGCAGAACTAATTATCAAAAGCGGAACAACCGAACAACAAGATCATTGGCTACCAAAGATTGTGTCAGGCGAAGTATTGCCAACAGCCGTTTTTACGGAACCAAACACGGGGTCTGACCTTGGAAGCCTCAGAACTCGCGCCGAACGCGATGGTGAGGATTATCGAATATTCGGCAATAAAACTTGGATCACACATGGCGCTAGAAGTGACCTAATGACATTACTTGCTCGCACCAATCCAAATGAGCCGGGATACCGTGGTTTGTCTATGTTTCTTGCTGCAAAACCTCGCGGTAATGAAGATGAGCCGTTTCCTGCTCAAGGAATGTCGGGTGGGGAGATCGGGGTCTTGGGTTATCGCGGAATGAAAGAATACGATATAGCTTTTGATAACTTCAAAGTCAAAGCCGATCAGTTGTTAGGCGCTAAAGAGGGCGAGGGTTTCAAACAATTAATGGCGACATTTGAGGCGGCGCGGATACAGACGGCGGCACGTGCCGTCGGCGTTGCTCAAAACGCACTTGAGCTCGCTCTTCTATATGCTCATGACCGACAACAATTTGATAAGCCCTTAATAAATTTTCCTCGTATTTCTGGTAAAATCGGGTGGATGGCTGTGGATACAATGATCTCACGTCAGATGACCTATTTTGCGGCGCGCCAGAAGGATCAGGATCGCCGTTGTGACATCGAGGCAGGAATGGCAAAATTACTTGGTGCACGTGCTGCCTGGTCTAACGCGGACAATGCAGTGCAAATACATGGCGGTGTTGGGTATGCGGAAGAATTTCCAATTTCGCGAGTACTTTGCGATGCGCGAATTCTTAACGTCTTCGAGGGAACTGCAGAGATACAGGCTAACGTGATTGCTCGTGGTCTATTAAGTGAGCGTAATTAGGAAGGCGTTGGCTCCGTCCACTGGCTGTCAGATAATGCTTCGTATGCCGCCTCGAATGATTCAACATCACATGATTGCCACTCGCGCATGTGTCGGAATAAAGGTGTAGGCTTAGAGACGGTTGTTTGTTCTAAGACTCCCGGGAAGGCAGTCTTAAGGATGTTTTCTGATGTATCGAACAATCCTTCAACGTGTTCGAAAGTTATGCTTTGGTCAGAATCTTTTAGTTCAACTTCAACTTCAACTATGTCAATTTTGTATCCATCGAAGCTGTGTCCCATGCCGAGGTCAAATTTAATTTCAAATACGACTTCATTTTGCCCATTTGGATAATAAAGGATGGGAATACTCTGGCCCTGAAGGCAGGCTACAGGCTTCGGAATGGTGTTGCCGATTATCTTTTTTGCAAGCTCGTAGGCATCTTCCGGTAAGACGGATAAATTTATACCAAAACCGTCGAGATAATTGGAAATTTCTCGCCTGCTAAGTGTTCTCCCTTTGACGCCGGTTATCACAAACTTGACTACTTGTTCCCAGCAAGCTTCAGTGAGCATGCGTTCTGTTCTGAGCTCCACTAGACATTGATCGCTCAATTGATATCCCGACAGCATTTTTGTTGCC
This sequence comes from Pseudomonadota bacterium, assembly GCA_036339585.1. Taxonomy (NCBI): domain Bacteria; kingdom Pseudomonadati; phylum Pseudomonadota; species Pseudomonadota bacterium. The sequence continues at coordinate 160,164 of JAYZAS010000004.1, read as the reverse complement.
CAGTAAAGACGTTGATGTAATGGCTTTATGTTTGATGGAGAATGGGCGGTAGATACAAGTTGTTTAGAAAAATTTGAAGCATAAGGTGGCAAATCTAATGTTATGAAATGGGTGTGATCTTCCAAAACAAACTTAAAAATCTGGTGTAGTGAATGAGCTTTTTGTGCCCAACTATCAGCCAAAACTCTAAGTTTCCGTTCGCGTTCAGGTTTATCTCTGCCGGTGAAAATCTTCGGTTTTCTATGGTTCTCGCTCATTTCGTAACTATACCCCTGGCACTGCATGAAACACATTTGTAATTCACTTTGGATAATTATGCACTCTAGCTTAAGGGGACATTATAGTTGTTAGCTGGAAACCGAGTTTAAGCATATTTTTAAAAATTTTTCTTTTTTATGATTTTTTTGGGAAAAGACTATCCTATATATCTTGCTAATCTTTACCCCCACTGTTTCATCAATGTTCCTCAAGTGCAACGGAAGGTCTATAAATTAAAAAAAAAATGTTGATAAAAAAAAAATTGAACACACATATGATGGACGGTCTCTCTATTCGCCTAGCGCTGGGGCATCAAGGTAACACTTGGGGGAATTGACCATAATTGGAGCGTAAATATGCCGATAGAAGATCTGCTGACAGACACTAGTCGCAACTTATTTACAATTGCGCCAAACAAGGCTGTCGGTGACGCTATAGAAATATTGGCTGGTAATGATATAGGTGCCTTGCCGGTTTGTGATGCAGAAAAACATGTTGTAGGCATCATCTCGGAGCGGGACATTGTGCGTATATGTAGTGAGTCGGATGACAATTGGAAAAAGCAAAAAATTTCTGACATAATGAAAACAACAGTATTTTCTGCCAAACCGGAGGATAAAATAAGAGACATAATTGGAGTAATGAAGGAAAAACGTATACGTCATGTGCCGGTTATTGAAAAAGGAGAGTTGGTTGCCATGTTTAGTGTACGCGATTTATTTTCTTATCTCCTGAAGGTCACACAAGAGGAACGTGACACTATGACTATGGCATACGAGACCATACGATAATTTTTGAATTTGACTGAGTAGTTATGTCCAGCATTATTCCGTTTCTTATTTTTGCAGCAATAATAGCCACTGTGGGTGTCCTTATGGTCGGTTTATTCGCAATGGCACGTGGTGGTAAATTCAACTCTAAGTATTCAAACAAGTTAATGCGTGCCCGAATAGTTTTCCAATTCTTGGCGGTTGCCTTAATTGCTGTTTTGGCGCTGCTGAGTGGACAGACCTGATGGTAAAGTTGGACCGTATCTACACGGGCGGTGGCGACGGGGGGGTAACCTCCTTAGGCAACGGAGAGCGGGTCGCCAAGAGCAACATAAGAGTTCAAGCGTATGGCACTGTGGATGAGGTAAATGCAATAGTTGGATTGGTACACGCTCATTTGGATGATCAGTCGTTAAAGACACTACTTGCACGCATACAAAACGATCTGTTTGACCTTGGGGCAGATCTTTGCACTCCTCACGGTAAAGAGCGCAAAACTGGAGCCTTACGCATAACGGATGAGCAATGGCAATGGTTGGAAAATGAAATAGACGTCGTGAATGATGGGCTCAAACCATTGGGTAGCTTCGTATTACCAGGCGGATCTAAGGTAGCAGCGTATTTGCACCTTGCGCGCACTGTAGTGCGACGGGCCGAACGTCTTGTTTGCGAGTTGGGGGAACGAGAAAAAATTAGTGAAGCGGTGTTAAAGTATCTTAATCGTTTGTCCGACTACTTCTTCGTGCTTTCAAGACACTGCAATGACCGTGGTAATTTAGACTTGCTTTGGGTTCCCGGCGGCAACCAGTCGAAAAAATGACAAAATAATGATCATATGAAAGGACTCCGTTATTGTATGCAGCAGAGTTGGGCAAAACCATCGGAGTATTGCACTGATTAGGTGGCCGTATCGATTGCGATGACATGTGCGGCAGCTCTTCTTTAAATTACTGCGACAGGCTGTCCGCTTGACAGAACAACAGGTGTTTCTCATAACATTGGGCGTAGATATTCGATTTTGTAACAAAAAAGAGAAAGCAGACGATGAAAGTTCTCGTCCCCGTTAAACGGGTAGTAGATTACAATGTAAAAATTCGGGTAAAACCCGATGAGACTGGCGTTGAGACGGCAAACGTTAAAATGTCGATGAATCCATTCGACGAGATCTCTGTCGAAGAAGCTGTGCGATTAAAAGAGTCGGGCACTGCAAATGAAGTCGTCATTGTGTCAGTGGGCCCGCAACAGTCTCAGGAAACTATTCGGACTGCGCTGGCCATGGGAGCTGATAGGGGTGTGTTAGTTCAGACTGATGAAGACGTGGAGCCGCTCGCTGTAGCAAAGTTGCTCAAGACAGTCGCTGAAAAAGAAAATCCTGATGTTGTGATAGCTGGAAAACAGGCTATTGACGATGATAGTAATCAGGTAGGGCAACTACTTGCTGCTATGCTCGGATGGAGCCAAGCAACAAATGCATCAAAAATTCAACTTGGTGAAAGTGAAACTGAGGTTGTACGAGAAATAGACGGTGGGCTCGAAACCGTGAAAGTTAAGATGCCTGCGGTTATTACCGTAGACCTACGTTTGAATGAGCCTCGATATGCTTCTTTGCCGAACATTATGAAAGCCAAGAAGAAACCTATTGATACAATGACCCCGGATGATCTTGAGGTTGATATTACGCCGCGTCTCAAAACACTCAAAGTAACAGAGCCTCCTAGCAGAGACGGAGGTGAAATCCTAGAGAACATTGACGCATTGATCGAAAAACTCAGAAATGAAGCGAAAGTGATATAGATATGGCAAGTTTAGTTTTGGTAGAGCATGACAACACTGAAATTAAAGGAGCGACCCTTAGTGCTGTAACCGCAGCCCAAAAGCTAGGGGATGAAGTGCATCTCTTATTAGCCGGCTCTGGCTCCGATATGGCAGCTGAAGCTGCGGCCCAAATTAGTGGTGTTACCAAGGTTTTGCACGCCGACAGTTCAGAATACTCGGCTTCCCTTGCTGAAAACATTGCCCCACTGATAGAAAAGGTTGCCGCTGATTACACGCACATATGGGCACCAGCAAACACTTTTGGAAAAAATGTTATGCCGCGAGTATCGGCGGTTCTGGATGTACAACAAATTTCAGATATAAGCGCTGTAATTGACGATAAAACTTTTGAGCGGCCGATTTATGCTGGCAACGCTATAGCGACTGTTGAATCAGTGGATGAGAAAAAAATAATCACTGTGCGGGCAACCGCATTTGATGCTGCTGCGGCTGACGGCGGTTCGGCAGAGGTCGTAAAAATCGATGCATCCGGTGAATCTGGACTATCTTCATATGTGGGGTCTGAGTTGTCAAAATCCGAGCGGCCCGAGTTGACCGCTGCCGATATTATTATATCTGGTGGTCGTGGTATGCAGTCTGGCGATAACTTTGCGATGCTTGAGAAGGTAGCTGACAAATTGGAAGCTGCAGTTGGCGCATCCCGAGCGGCTGTCGACGCAGGGTTCGTGCCAAATGACTATCAGGTAGGCCAGACCGGTAAAATAGTGGCGCCGGAGTTATATATCGCTGTTGGTATATCTGGCGCCATCCAACATTTAGCAGGCATGAAGGACAGTAAGGTTATTGTTGCGATAAATAAAGACGAAGAAGCACCAATTTTTCAAGTGGCAGATTATGGTGTTGTAGGTGACCTTTTTGAGCTGGTTCCAGAATTGGAGCAAAAATTAAATTAACCCCCTTATCTGCATAGATAGAGCTATAATAACGTTTATCTACCGAAATTATTTTTTCTGATAGTGATTAATCAAGGCGAGGGCATCGGCGCTATCCCATTCCGCTGCACCGACAATGCGCCCGATAAGTTTGCCACGCCTATCGACTAATATGGTAGTAGGAAGGACGTTGACACCCATGGCTCTCGCTAGCATCATCTTGGTATCGACGTAAATAGGCAAATTAGTTTGTTTAATTTTTTTGAGAAAATTCAGAGGGGCTTTTGCACCTTTAGAATCGGTGCTGACTGGTAAAACTTTAAAATTCTGGCCATCTTTCTTAGCGTGGAGGCGCGCAATGGAGGGTATTTCACGTATACACGGTGCGCACCAGGTTGCCCAAAAATTTATCAGAAGCACTTTTCCTTCAAAATCAGCTAACACCTTTTTATTGCCGTTTGCATCATGAAATGGTATCCGCGGCGTTGGTATGATCCGATTGCTGATTTTAAAATTTTTCATCTGGCCTTTTATCGGTGGCGTGTTGGATGATCCGGTTATAAACCATGTGATAAGAGCTATAAAAATGACGGTGCCAAAAAACACTGGCTTGAGATATTTTTTGAGGACATATGACATTTAGGTGCCCCTTATGAAAAAGAGTAAAATGTGGGGTGGACGGTTCACCGCAGGCCCCGCTGACATTATGGAACAGATAAATGCTTCCATCGAGTTCGACCAGCGTCTTTTTGAGCAAGATATTGCGTGTTCAAAAGCGCATGCGAAAATGTTGTTAGACCAGGGTATCATTGGTGGCGATGATGGTTCTAAAATTTTAAACGGTCTTGATCAAATATTGATTGAAATTGAAACAGGTAAATTTCAATTTCAACTAGAATTCGAGGATATACATTTAAATATCGAATCCCGGTTAAAAGAATTAATAGGTGATGCGGCTGGGAGGCTCCACACTGCGCGTAGCCGAAATGACCAAGTAGCAACTGACTTTCGATTATGGGTAAGAGACACGATTGACCAGCTTGATATACAGTTACGTGACTTGCAGGCTGCTTTGATTGAGCTAGGAGAAAGTCACTTTGATACGCTTCTTCCGGGCCTGACACATCTTCAGCCTGCCCAACCAATTACATTTGGACACCACATGTTAGCCTACGTAGAGATGTTAGGCAGGGATCGTTCTCGATTAACCGATTGCCGCAAAAGGCATAATGAATGTCCACTCGGCAGTGCAGCTCTTGCTGGTACCTCGTTCCCAGTAGACCGGAACGCGACCGCTTTGTTGCTTGGTTTTGACCGACCTATGCCTAATTCGCTGGATGCAGTATCGGCCCGCGACTTTGCTGCTGAGTTCCTAAGTGTCGCTGCAATCACAGCTGTAAATCTCTCACGCTTTGCCGAGGAGATTGTGCTATGGGCATCGCCGCAATTCGGATTTGTGGAGCTAAGCGACTCGTTTAGCACAGGGTCATCAATTATGCCTCAAAAACGTAATCCTGATGCTGCTGAGCTGGCGCGTGGTAAAACCGGTCGCATTTTAGGGTCATTACAAGCTCTTTTGGTAGTCATAAAAGGTTTACCACTTGCTTATGCTAAGGATTTGCAGGAAGACAAAGAGCCGGTTTTTGACGCGACAGACTCTTTAACATTGGTAATTGCGGCCTTGACTGGAATGTTAGAAGACATGAAAATTAATAAAGAAGCAATGATGGCGGCATTAGAAAAGGGTTACCCAACGGCTACAGACCTAGCTGACTGGCTAGTAAGGGAATTAGATTTACCATTTCGTGATGCTCACCATGTGACGGGTGTACTGGTGAGAAATGCAGAGTCAAAAGGCTGTGAATTAGCTGAGTTATCGCTACCCGAGATGCAAAAAGTAGAAAAGCGTATCAACGATGCTGTATTCTCTGTGTTGAGTGTTGAGGCTTCTGCAGCGAGCCGCACAAGTTTTGGTGGCACAGCGCCGCAGCGTGTGCGCGAAGCGCTAGCAGCAGCAAAGGAGCGTTATCTGTGAAGTCAGTAAAAAACATCTTGGCGGCTTTTGTCTTATTGTCTACGACCGTGGTTATTGCTTCCTGTGGGGTTAAAAATGACCCCAAGGCGCTCGGTAAATCTGAATACCCACGCAGCTACCCTGCAACCAGATGAGTGAATTCGCATATACTAATGGGATTTTACATGCAGAGGGTAACAGTCTGGAAGCGCTTGCCCATTCCATAAGAACTCCCTTTTATTGTTATTCGACTGCTGCTCTAAAACATAATTACCAGGCGTTTGAAAACGCATTTAGTCGGCGAAACAGTCTCGTTTGTTTTGCCGTAAAAGCCAATCCAAATCTTGCGGTCATAAATACGCTATCTTCTCTCGGGGCGGGAGCTGACGTCGTTTCCGAGGGAGAATTACGCCGTGCACTTGTGGGCGGTGTGCCAGCAGAAAAAATTGTATTTTCGGGAGTTGGGAAAACTCTAGAGGAGCTTAGATACGCACTTGATAAAAGAATTCTGCAGATAAATGTAGAATCGCTATCCGAACTTAAATTATTATCCGAGATTGCATGTCAACATGGTGTCGAGGCTGAGATTGCCGTACGAGTTAATCCTGACGTAGATGCAGTTACCCACGAGAAAATTACAACAGGTCGGCAGGAAAATAAGTTTGGAATTGATATCTCAGCAGCGGAAAGTATTTACGAATACGCTTCAAGTTTACCTGGTGTTCGTCCCACAGCTGTTGCGATGCATATTGGATCGCAGCTTGTAGACCTTGACCCATTTCGAACTGCTTTCAAAAGATTAAGAGAATTGGTAACGGCCCTCGGCAGTGCCGGCCATCAAATACGTCGTATTGATTTGGGCGGAGGGCTAGGGATAGCGTACGATAGGGAGTCTAATGAGGTGCCCGGACCTGACTTATACGCGCAAGTAGTTAATGAAGTGTTAGGCGACATTGATTGTACGCTTATGTTTGAACCGGGGCGTGCTCTTGCCGGGAACGCGGGCATTCTAGTTACGAAAGTTATATACGTAAAAAAAGGCGAGGGGCGCAATTTCATTATCGTTGATGCGGCGATGAACGACTTAATTCGTCCAGCTCTTTATGACGCTCAACATGATATTCAGCCGGTACGTATGCCCCCGAAAGACGCTTGCACGAACCTCTTCGATATTGTGGGACCGGTATGTGAGACTGGTGACACGTTCGCTCGTCAAATTGCCATGCCTGATATTATGGAGGGGGATTACTTGGCAATTAATGAAGCTGGTGCATATGGCGCTTCCATGTCGTCTTCTTACAATAGTAGATGTTTGGTGCCAGAAATTCTTGTTCGTGGAAGTGACTTTTCCATTGTGAGAAAACGTCCCAGTTATGAAGAGATGTTCTCGCTCGAGCAGTTCGCGGATTGGCAGGACTAGTGTTGAATTATGGGCTCACGATAAGCTTCAGATGTGAGATTAGGCACATCACAGTAAATATTAAAAAAAATTTCCACAGAATTGCGGTGTGAAATGCTAGTACGGGGCACTAATAATAATTCTTATTGAGTTTATTTTTTGGCCGTATCTATCAAAAAAGATTATTAGAAAATTCTCAAAACTAGATAAATTGAGCATTTCATTTTCTAGTGAAAGTAATCTCGATTCGTACTGACTCAGATGGTGGGTTTTTAATTTCTGTTTTATATTTAACTTTTTCACCCGGCAATATTTCTGGAAGAGGAGCTTTAAAATGGTGAGTGAATATAATTGTGCCCATGGGGTCGTAGAATTCACTCTTTAAGGGAGGCAGGTCAATGGTATCTGCGAGGGTATTTTCGATTTCTCCGGAGATTGCCATTACACTATCGTCGCCCTCTTGCCTGAGTTTTGAGTCTGTGTTTGAAAGTTTGAGTCCATATCCCAATGGTTTCACCGGAATGTTAATAAGCTCAAAAATCCTTTCAATTGGGGGGTAAATTTTCGCAAGATCCGCTCGGAAGCTTATTCCTAGTAAAATAATAACAATTAGCGATATTAGCACTATCCCCTTGATAATGCGGAAAATTCCCTTTTTTGCGCTTTGCCTCCCCGCACTTTCTTCGAAATTATTTGCCAATCCATCTTGTGAGCCGGCATAAGCAGAAAATGGCTCATCACTATCGGAAGCTGTTGTTTGATCACCCGAAATACTCTCGTTTGTATCATTCGGACCATCAGCTAGGTCAGCGAACGGATCGGCGTCATTGATCTCCTCCTCTTGTTGTGCGTCTGGTGGAGTATCTTTGTCTGGTTGAGTGCTCGGTTCTTCCAGTACTATATCTGGAATGGCATGCCAGCGATGCCCGCATTTGCTGCATTTTACCTTACGTCCTTCTGTACCAAGCACAGCATCATCGAGGTTAAAATTGGCATTGCATTGAGGGCAAGAGAGAATCATTGTATGTAGATACTCGATAAAGTTTCAGCACAAAATATGGTATTATCGAGTTTAAGTGGTCAAACCGTTTGTTGCAACCGTCGTGGTACTTTACGGGTTTTGATTTTGCAGAAATTTTTATGGATGGTAGGACAGAAAAGAATTTTAACTTGCAGAAGGATTAGATCGGTGGTTGGTATCATCAAAGTTCGACTGCGCTAAAGAGCAGAGAAAGCATGTGATCCGATTTGAAAATGTTGGCATGCGATACGGCGCTGGCCCCGAGGTGCTCAGCGACATATCCTTCAGCCTTGAACCTGGAGCCTTTAGATTCGTCACTGGGCCAAGCGGCGCTGGAAAATCATCCATGCTCAAGCTGATGTACCTTGCTGAAAGGCCAAGTCGTGGTTTGATTAGGCTATTCGACCGTGATGTGTCAGGCTTGCGACGAAATGAAATGCCAGCACTGCGGCGCCAAATTGGGGTTGTTTTCCAGGAATTTCGGCTTCTAGATCATCTATCCGCCTTCGACAATGTGGCGCTGCCTCTGCGGGTTGCAGGTATGCCAGAGGATGTCATCGCCAAGCATGTTACAGAGCTCTTAAGCTGGGTTGGTCTCGCCGGTCAGCTCGATGCTAGGCCAGTAACATTATCTGGAGGGCAGCAACAAAGAGTTGCAATCGCACGCGCAGTCATAGCACGGCCACAGCTATTACTCGCTGATGAGCCGACAGGCAATGTTGATGATGCTATAGCCGTTCGCTTATTATATTTATTTGAAGAATTGAACAAAGTTGGCACTACTATCGTGATTGCTACTCATAACGAAGGGCTTGTGTCACACTTTGACTATCCAGTACTTCATTTGGAGGATGGTATTTTAACAACCCCTTGTCGCAGTGCAGGAAGCTAATATGTTCAGTGGACGCTTGGATTTGCCCTTAAGCAGCGACCCGGCAACACGTCTTCTGCCATGGATTATCAGTGTAATGGTTTTCCTAGCCATGCTTATGCTGGCTGGAGCACTTGTTCTTACTGGTGCCACCTCATCATGGGAAAAAGGCTTGAGCGGGCGGTATACGGTCCAAATTCCACCAATCGAAGGTGAAAGCACAGTCGAAGTTGACCAACGGATCGACCGTGCGATCACGATTCTTGAAGGCACCCCAGGTGTTTCTGCCGCAAAGCAAGTGCCCCCTGCCGAGGTCGCTATATCCCTCGAGCCTTGGCTAGGCGCAGGGACTTCAGTTGTTGATTTGCCGCTACCACACTTAATAGATGTTAGTCTCGCAGATAAGCCGCCAGTGAATCTTGGGCAACTGCGCGAGCAATTGGGGCTAGCTATAAAAGACTCAGTAATTGACGATCACGGCGCTTGGCGTCGACAGATAAAAGAGCTTATTTACTCGTTGCAGGCCCTAGCCGCAGGAATAATTTTACTGATCGCTGGTTGCGCAGTTTCGGCGGTGGTGTTTGCCACTCGGAGTGGGATTGCCGTTCACCATGACGTCTTAATTGTATTACACTTAATTGGAGCAACAGACAGTTACATCGCCCGACAATTCCAGCGGCATGCTTTAAAGCTCGCTTTCAAAGGAGGGATAGTGGGTGCCTTGTTGGTGGGTGCGACTTTGGCCCTTTTTTTCAAGGGTGTAGCCGAGCTAGACCCGATGCTAATGCCTGATTTGCGTTTTACTTTGTGGAACTGGCTAATTTTGTTGATAGTTCCGGTTGTTGTGTGTCTGATCGCTATGCGTACGGCACGAGCTACTGTGCTACGTGAGCTTCGGCGGATTCAGTAATGCGTCGAAGGCGAGCCAGTTTTCGGTTTAAGTTCAGATGGGCATTTCGTGGTCTTTTATTCATAGGTGTGATTTGGATTTGTGGCTTCCTGATTTTTGCGCAATCGCTTCCGGATACCGTAACTATGCCAGAGAGCCGAACAGATGCTATTGTGGTATTAACTGGGGGAAGCTTGCGGCTGGAGACGGGTCTCGATCTTTTGAGTGATAATAAAGCGAGTAAATTATTTGTTTCAGGGGTGCATCGTGGTGTTGACGTGCAGCAATTGCTCCAAATAGTGCGAAGATTTCCGGACGCAGCGACTTGTTGTATAGCGCTAGGGTACGATGCTGATAATACCGAGGGCAACGCAATAGAGACTGCAGCTTGGTTAAAAAAAGAAAATTACCACTCTATACGTCTTGTGACATCGAGCTATCATATGCTGAGGAGCTTGGCCGAATTCCGCGCAGTGTTGCCAGCAATTAGGATAATCGAACACCCTGTGTTTCCAAAATCTTTTAAGGCCAAGAATTGGTGGTTTTGGCCTGGTAGTACGGGATTGATCGTTGAAGAATATAACAAATACTTGATTGCCTATATTCGGAGGAAATTGCTTCGTGCTTTGTTTTGGCGCAGCTGATCAGAGTTTAATATGTTACGTGCTACGATCTTCTATTTTCTTTTTTATGGATGGACTGTTGTTCTAAGTCCATTCTACGTGCCATTGATGCTTTTACCTCGTCGGCATTTCCGCACCGCAACTCGGTTTTGGGTGCGCGGAGCAGTGTTAGCAATGCGACTAGGTCTTGGCATTTCCTATGAGATCCGTGGCCGTCAAAACTTACCACCGGAACCTTTCCTAATTGCATCTAAGCATCAATCTATGTGGGAGACGCAGATCTTAAATTTGGTATTTTATGACTGTATATTTATCCTTAAAAGGTCCCTATTGTCGGTTCCGATGGTTGGATGGTTTGTCCGACGTGCTGGAATGATTGATGTCGATCGAAGCGCTGGGGCCGCTGCCATGCGATACATGCTGCGCACTGCAAGAGAGCGGGTTTCTGAGGGGCATAGCATTGTCATTTTTCCCGAGGGAACGCGCACCAAGGTTGGAGAAGCTCCCCCTTATCAGCCGGGCATAATAGCCCTTTATCGCGAACTCAATTTGCCAGTTGTTCCTATAGCGCTTAACTCTGGGTTCTTCTGGCCTCGGCGAGAGTTTGTGAAGAAAAGTGGTTGCATTGTAATGGAGCTCTTACCGCCAATAAGTCCTGGGTTAAGCCGTCAGGAATTTATGGATGAACTGAAGAATCGCATACAATCGGCAACCGACAGGCTTGAAGTTGAAGCAAAATCAAAAGCAAAAAAGTAACGGGTAGAAAATTAATCTCGCCGCAATTTGGCTGACGTGGAGAGTTTATTTGAGTTGGTTCAGGAGGTTTATGACACTTTGATGCCTTAGATTGCTACCGTAATGCATTCGAACAAAATGATCTGACATGTAACATTATTGAGCATAATTTCCAAAATACTGTTAGGGGTCGTTCTTATCGAGGTACTTCAGCAAGTCTCCTGAAAACACGGCCTAAAGTCTTATCCTGGTAAATTTGGTAATGAAAAAATAGTTTTCACATATGGAGGGGACAATCCGGCTAATGTTTAAAATTTCCAACCGCACTTTTTTAGGCCCATTTCTACTTTTATCGGTGATTGCGGCTGGCTATTCTGCGTATTGGTATTATGCGGCAGGCAAGGCAAAGGAGAAATTCTCGAATGTTGTGAAAGTTTGTCTGACGCAGGGACACTTTTTCGCATTTTCCGATGTAATCTTAGACGGGTTCCCTCACTTAGTTCGGCTTAAGATAAAGAACCCGTCTCTGCGGACCGCACTCAAACAGGTTCGATGGGAAGGATCTGAAGCAATCATTGAAATGCAGCCATGGGATTTTTGGAAGTATAGGATCACATTGCCAGGGACACATCGTTTTGATATCTCACGATCAGGGTTTGGGGTGCCCCTGACATATGAACCAAACGAAACTTCAATACTGGTTCGCTTTTTTACTAATGGGAGACTGGCGGGGAGCCGCATTGATGTCGAAACTTCTCGATTGTTTAATGGTGCAAAAGATCTTTTAGCGTCAGCAGGTAGAATGCAGCTTAATTTGACACAACCGGAAACGCGAGAGATTGGCGTGGGCAAGACGTGGGTTTCACTCTTTTCACAAGTTGAAAACTTGGAAGTTCCCGAGGGCCAGAAGGTACAAATTGGAGGAAAGACTCGGCAAATACAATTCGTAGCAGATTTTAGAAATGCATCGTTAAGTGCATTTACTCACGAAGCTTTACAGAAATGGCAGACAGCTGGCGGTTTAGTAGATATTAGTTGGTTTGACATTATGTCGGCCCCACTGTTCTTACGGGGTCGCGGGTCAGTCGGGCTTGATCCACAGCTTCGGCCCGTGGTTTCCATAACATCGGATATACGGGGATTCTCGGAAACACTGAGTGCCCTCGAGCAATCAAAGATCGTGGAGCCAGATGCTGCAGCAGCAATGCGTGTCGCGCTGACGGTTTTGGCCAAGACGTCGCCAAAAGATGGAGAAAAGATTTTGTCGGTACCCCTTACTACTCGCAATGGGGAGCTTCGGATCGGTCCATTCAAACTACTAAAACTTAAGCCGATTAAACTTCCGTCTCGTTCGGATTGAACGATCCAGCCTGGCCCATTTCTATTATATCACGACGGATTTTTCGCCTACGCCGAAAGGTGCTCTCAAGCGTTTCTCCCTCTTCCCATCGTATTGCACGTTGCATTGCTGTGAGGTCCTCAATGAAGCGTCCAAGTAATTCAAGGACTGCATCTTTATTATTAAGAAAAATATCGCGCCACATTATGGGATCTGAGGCCGCTATTCTAGTGAAATCGCGGAAACCGCCTGCTGAGAATTTTATAACCTCTTCTGTTTTCTCTTCGGGACCATTAGATGATTTTTTTTTGCGTAGTTGTCCTTCGAGATCGCTTGCTGTTCCAACTATAGTATATGCAATTAAGTGGGGCAGATGTGAAGTGATGGCAAGGACACGGTCGTGGTGCGCTGCATCCATAATTTCAACTATGCTGCCAGCCGTTTCCCATAACGCTCTAATTAGGGCGACTGATTTGGGGTCAGTCTCCTCGGGTGGTGTTAATATACAATATCGATTTGCAAATAATTCAGGGAAACCTGATGTAGGCCCAGAATGTTCGGTTCCAGCAACGGGGTGTCCTGGCACGAAATGAACGCCTTTTGGTAGGCACGGTGCTACATCGCGAATAACAGCTACCTTTACTGAACCAACATCGGTTATGATCGCTCCTGGCTTCAATGATTGGCATATAGCCTTCGCTATCTTTTTATTAGCCCCGACGGGGGTAGCCAGTACAATTAAATCGGCATCTTCGACCGCATCAGAAGGTAGGGAATGTGCGCTATCGATAAAACCAATCTCAAGTGCCGTATCTAAGGTGGTTTGTGACCGGGCATTACCAGCAATAGTACCGGCCAAACCTTCTTGTTTCATTAAAAGGCACAATGACGATCCAATGAGCCCAAGACCGAGAACGGCCACTTTGTTAAAAAATGGTTTGTCAGCACTATCCATTCTTCTTACCAACTAAATCCTTCAAGGAGTTGACTAGGGCTTTATTGTCGTCCTCTAGGCCCACTGAAATACGAAGGCAGTGAGGGAGATGATAACTGGTCATGTGACGCGTTATTATACCACCGTTAAGTAGACCTTGATAAACAGTTTCAGCAACGTTTTTACTGCCAAAACTCGCTAGTACAAAGTTTGCTGCTGATGGTACAATATCGAGGCCTAGCTCAGTTAGGCTATTACTTAACCAAGGTAGCCACTCCTCATTGTGAGCAAGCGACCTCTCTGTGTGGGCTTGATCTTCCATTGCAGCAATCCCTGCCGCTTGAGCCGGGCCGTTTACATTAAATGGGCTTCTAATGCGATTAAGTACATCGGCCACAGCAGGCGGACAATAGGCCCAGCCCAATCTCAATGCAGCAAGTCCAAATATTTTAGAGCAAGTTCGTGTTATGACAATATTTTCATTCTGTTCCACAAGCTCAATACCGGCAGTGTAATCGGTGCGAGTAACATACTCAGCATAGGCACCGTCAAGGACAAGGAGTATGTCCTCTCGGAGTCTCTCTCTTAACTTGACCAATGAATTTTTAGTAATATAAGTCCCTGTTGGATTGTTGGGGTTTGCAAGAAATACAAGGCGAGTTCGGTCGGTCACTTTTGATAAAATCTTATCTGTATCTGCGGTAAAATGGGTTTCGTCGGCAGCCACAGGTTTCACGCCTGCCCCGATTGCGAAGATTGGATAAATTGAAAAGCCGTGTTTGCTGAATATTAACTCTTCTCCAGGCCCGGCGTAGGCCCGTATCAACATTTGAATAATTTCATCAGAGCCTGCACCACAGACGATCCGAGCTGGATCACAGCAAAATCGATTTCCTATGGATTCGCGTAAGCCTATTGCGTGGCCGTCGCAGTAACGGTGCATATTCTTAGCTGCATTTCTGTAGGCATTAATCGCATTCGGGCTTGCTCCAAGCGGCGTTTCATTCGACGCAAGTAGAATCACTTTTTCAAAGCCATCAACGCTGTGACGTCCTCCAACGTAGGGTGCTACGTCAAGAATACCGGCTCTGGGCTTAGGAAGCTTCATTTTTCATTACCAAATGCAGGGAGGGGCTCGGCATAAGATCCAATTATTGCGATTCTTAGTATTTCACTAATTTTGTTCAAATGTTCAATCCGGGCATCAATTTCAGTGATAAAGCTGCTGATCTCAACCAAGTGATACCAATCCCCTTGCTGGGAGGAAGTTAGCAGTGACGAATTAAGGCCAACACGCATTGTAAGGTCACAAACTGCAGACCTACTGAGTGGTTCTTCCGTTGCTATTACGAGTAAGGTGCGGTCATCTTTAGTTGTATCTGGTAGAATGCGCCCTACCGCAAAGGCAGTAGCAGCCTCATCGGGATTATTGCGTACGTTCGTTCCCTTGAAAAAGGGAAGTTTATAGACGATTTTCAATCCGTCTGGTACCATTAGGCTTATCCACCATGGGTCTGTTGAGTCATCACTGGGTGTTGGGACGACACCAATAGTAGCCTGACCGGATGCAACGCTGTTTAACACTACCTTGATGTGAGCGAAGTGCTGCATAGTTGTTCCAACGCCAAACTGATCACGAGCTAAATCCCAATAAGTTTGATTTTTATCCGTTACATAGACTGCCACCTTGTAAGTGGGCATTTCCATGCGTGTGATTCCCGCAATTATTTCGCGCCAGATTCGTGCGACTGCGACTTTTGGAAAATTACCGCGGTGTCGAGTCATAAGGCGACGTAGAATATAAGCTTCCCGCCCAGGTCGCACAGTTGCTATGGATTCTAAGCTCTTCACTTCTTTGATGCGTGTTACCAAATTAGCTCGATCCATAAGCAGGTCATGGACTTTACAGTCAATATCATCTATTTCAGCCCTCAGCTCGTCTAAGGTCTCTCGTTTCTCTACTTTATTCGGCATTTTTTTCATCCTCAAGCGGCGCTACTAGTAGTCCCTCCGCGCAGATAAATCAAAGAAAACATTGACACTCACTGTGGCAGGCCCAATATCCCGGGCTATTAATGGATATTTATAGAAATAAGCTATTTCGTATAAGGATAAAAGAATGCTAACAGGCGACCAAAAGTCGCGACATCTAGTCACAAATGCCAGCGGGTTTACCATCACGCTTGGTGATACACAACCTATGAGCTTGGATAATGGGACTCAATTCGGTCCATTCGATATTGCATATCAAACTTATGGTGTTATGAATGCTGAAAAGTCGAATGTAATTCTTATTTGTCACGCATTAACCGGGGATCAGTACGTTGCGAGTGAACACCCCGTGACTGGGAAGCCGGGTTGGTGGGATGACATGGTGGGGGCTGGCAAGCCAATCGACACTGAACGATTTTTTGTAATTTGCATAAATGCATTAGGTGGCTGCATGGGCAGTGCCGGCCCCAAAGAAATAGATCCAAAAACCAACCGACCTTACGGCCTTGAATTTCCGGTTATTACAATTGCCGACATGGTCCGAGCGCAAAAACTTGTGATCGAGCAATTAGGTGTTGACCAGCTTTTCTGTGTTGTGGGTGGTTCCATGGGCGCGATGCAGGTGCTTGAATGGGCCTCCCGTTATAAGGATAATGTTTTTTCCGCTATGCCTATCGCAGGTGCAGCAAGGCACACGGCGCAGAATATTGCCTTTCATGAGGTAGGCCGGCAGGCAATTTTAGCGGATCCGGATTGGCATGGCGGTAATTATATGGAACACGGTTCAGTTCCCAGACGGGGGCTTGGTGTGGCTCGTATGACTGCGCATATCACTTATTTGTCCGAGGCGGCTCTCCATCGCAAGTTTGGTCGTAATCTCCAGAATCGCGCTCAGCCGTCCTACGGTTTTGACGCTGATTTTCAGGTTGAAAGCTATCTCCGGCATCAGGGAAGCACATTCGTGGAACGTTTCGATGCGAATTCTTATTTGTATATAACACGAGCGATGGATTATTTTGATTTAGCTGCTGAATACGGGGGGTCGTTGGCGGCCGCTTTTGACGGCGTCAAAGCAAGATTTTGTATCGTTTCTTTTAGCAGCGACTGGTTATTCCCTACAGCAGAGAACAGAGCTATCGTGCATGCGTTAAATGCCGTTGCAGCTGACGTTAGCTTTGTCGAGATTGAAAGTGATCAAGGCCATGATGCTTTTCTACTCGACGAACCAGAATTTCGGCGCGTAGCAAGAGGTTTTATTGACTCGTGCGCTGAGCAGCGTGGCTTGGGGCGACCGGATCGGTAGATAAATATCATGATGTCTAATTATATGCGTAGTGATCTCCGTTTAATTGCTGATACCATCCCGCCTGAAAGCCGAGTACTTGATGTAGGGTGTGGTGACGGATCATTACTTGGCTTTCTAAAGAGCGATAAACGAGTTGATGGTCGCGGGATTGAACTTAGTATGGCGGGCGTGAGGGAGTGCGTTAGCAACGGGTTGTCAGTGATCCAAGGCGATGCAGACACTGATCTAGAGGCATACCCGGATGATGCCTTTGATTTTGTTGTATTGAGCCAAACCCTTCAAGCAACACGCCGTCCTCGTGAGGTATTGGAAAACCTTATTCGGATAGGAAATAAGGCGATCCTATCATTTCCTAACTTTGGACACTTGGGCGTTCGATGGAGTCTAGCTTTAGGCGGACGGATGCCGATAACTGGCAATCTGCCAGATAATTGGTACGACACACCTAACATTCACCTTTGTACAATTCATGATTTTTTGAATCTATGTGAGGATATTGAAGCAGAAATCGAAGAAGCTGTTGCCTTGGGTGCTAACGGCTTACCGTTAGGGTATTCTGCTTGCGCGTTGCGGGCCAACTTATTGGCTCCTCAGGCAATGTTCGTGTTGAAGAAGCGTTAATTAGTTATCTCAATATCGCTCCCAGCCACTACCCTTGTATTTAGGTTCAAACTCGTGAGGGTGCAGTATTTCTGCAATGATTTCCAATGATTGTGATATTCTAGGCCCGGATCTATTGAAGTATTGATTTCCATCAGCCAAGTATACGTCACCCGCTTTGACACATGATAGTTCGTGCCAGCCAGGAAAATTGGCTAACGTAAACATTTCTGCACGACAGCGTTTCAGGTCAAATCCGCAAGGCATCACTATTATTACATCTGGATCCGAATTTTTTAGTTCTTCCCAATCCATCCATGGAGAATGAATGCCAATCTCACCAAACAGATTAATTCCTCCCGCCATAGCGACCAGTTCTGGAATCCAATTGCCAGCAGCCATGAGGGGAGCTATCCACTCTATGCATACCACTCTGGGCCGTGATTGGAGAGCAGCACATTTCTTATCTATGGTAGACATGTTCACTCTGATTTTCGAGATTAGTTCGCGGCCCCTGTCATTAGCATCAATAACTTCAGCTATGTTTTTTATATCCTGCCAAATATCTGTAAGTTGATTTGATTTCAGTGAAACAACGTCAACACCATGGTGAAACCAATCGCCCAGAACACCAGATAGTTCAGCTTCGCTTACGGCACATACATCGCACTGCGATTGCGTAAGTATGATGTCTGGTGCGGCGGCTTTAAGCAAAGGCACATCAATCTCGTAGATCGAAAAGGCGCTGGACAGAAGATCTTTTATACTCTGGTCGATATCGCTCGATGGCACGGTTGTATCAATATTAACTTTTGTACAGACTGGAAGACTGCAGACTGATCGTGGATAGTCGCACGCGTGGCTGCGCACCACTAATTGGCTCAATGCACCTAGTGCTGCGGTAATTTCTGTGGCATTAGGCGTAAGGCTGGCGATGCGTGCCATTTTATCGTGTACTTACTATTTTCAATTGAACGCATATTTCTGATTCATATTATCGTCTGTGCCCAGATTTTTTCGCCTACGCCGGGTGCGATAAACTCCAAGACCCACTGCGAAGGTTCCCACTAGGATTGGCATAAAAGCTATGTTGGCGAATCGTATCCAAGTTTCTAGTCTACTTATATCTTCATTCAATTTCAGCCTGACATTGCGAAGCTCCTTGCGGGTGACAATTAGCTCGTTAAGTGCTTGTTTGATTTCTATTTCTATTGTCTTTTTTCTGTCTGAATTATTAGTCTCTGTTTTTTCATCCTGCCTGTCACGTAATTCCCCAAGTTTCTTTTCTGTCATTTTAAGCTTGCTGGCTAAATTTTGCTCGGCTTTACGATACTTAATCTCAGCTTCTCTTCGAATCTCATTTACTTTTGAAAAAGGCCTGCGAGTGGTGCCGCGAGATCGCAAACTAATCAGGTCAGCGTTGCCGGTAAAGTGATCTACGGCATTTATAACAAAATCGGCATTATTTGAGGTTGGCACCAAGACATTCTGGCCAAGAAACTGTCGTACCTGCACCCAAAAATGATTTTCTAAAAAATCGGCATCAGAAACTAGAAGAACATTGAACGGTTTTTCAGAGGTTTTTAAATGAGACGCGATTTTTTTCTCGCGATCTCGTTTTTTTTCTTCTTCTTCCGCGGCAGTTTTAGCTTCTACATTAGTATCTTTCGCAGTAGGTGCCGGTTTTGAAGTATTCCCTAACTTATTTTTTTTTACTTTGTCCTCGACTATTTCCGGAGGGCCATCTGGGAAAATCGATGCGAATTTTCCTGATATGCGGGTCGCAAGTATCAATTCTTTTCCACTTGGTTTGAAATTAGCTGCCATACTTTCAACGTCCACGCGGCCCTTATGTGTTTTGACATCGACCTTTTGACTGTCTTTTGTTGTGCGGACCAAAGGTTCTACCTCTATACCAGGAATCTTTGTAACATCAATAATCCCCGCGCTTTGGAGATTTAATAATCGCAGTTCTGACGTTACTGGGTCATTGCGCGACATAAGGCTAGCTGGAACGGCTAACCACGTTACGAAGGGGGCTGGGAGGATACGTGTCGTTGTACCCGCATTAACCATGCGTGCAATGGAACGATCAGCAGCTATAAATTGACCGGAAATAGTGATGCCCCAACGGTCGAGAAACTCTTGCACATTAGAGACTGAATTAAGAGTTGGTTTTTGTCCTTGCGGCATTGAAGTGCCGGCTGCTGTCTCATTAAAGGGATCTAAAATGAAGATGGCTTTGCCACCTCTGAGCAGAAATTGATCAAGTTCGTATTTTTCATCCATTTCAAGTTTGAGTGGATGGACGATTATCAGAACATCCGGCTTTTCGAAAGGTAAATCTCGGAGGCTGAACATATGGTTAACTTCAAATCGTTTTCTTAACTCCGGCACTATTCGATACGCCTCAGTTGGCAGGCCTGCCATCATACGCCGCATGTCGCCGAACAGAGGGCGACCAGTATAGATTGTTATTATTTTCTTATTTGAGCTTGAGACTGCATGGATCATTCGCGCTAAATCATATTCGAGGAACTTTTCGCGCTGCGATTGAAAGAAGGGAATAACCGAGCTTTCCTCTCCCGATTTAACTTGAAGCCCAAAATATGCCTGATCGCCGGATTGATCCAATGGTGCGCCCTGCAGCCCAGCCTCAACGGCTTCGTCTTCGATTTCAGAAAACGCAACGGGGTCCTGCTCTTTGATCACGACTTTCCCTCCACCGGCGAGTTTCATTTCGTTAAGCATGTCGCGAACCCGCTTAGCATAGTTTCCGAATGCAGGTGCTGCGCTACTTAACTCCTTGGAGAAATAAAAATTCAAAGTAACCTTGTTTTCTAGGTCACCCAACATGTTGCGTGTGCCGTCAGATAGCGTGTGCAGACGTTCTTCAGTGAGGTCGAGGCGTGTACCAGAAATGGGTGCAGCTAAGAAATTGACCAAGGCAAAGAGAACTAAAACGGAGCCCCCCGATAAGATCCATCCATGTTGATGCTTGAAAACTTTCCGTAACATTTAAAACTCTCGTTAATTTGACCGGACACGATCGATTACGATCGCATTTAGGGTTAGAAATAGTCCAATAATACTTATAAAGAAAAGCACACTTCGGAGGTCTAATACTCCTTTGGAAATGCCGGCGAAGTGATTAAGAATGCTAATATATCTGACAAACTCTAGAAATTCATCATTTGCCCAGCCACTTACGAAATCTATGACTATAGTTGAGCCCATAACTACGAAAAAGAAACACACGGTTACTGTAACAACGAAGGCAATTACTTGATTGCGTGTTGTAGCGGAGATGAAAGCTCCAACGGCAAGATATGAGCCCGCCATTAACCAGCTTCCAAGGTAACTGGCCAAAATTACGCCGTTGTCGGGATCTCCTAAATAATTGACCGTAATCCAAAAAGGAAAAGTAAGGGCTAGCGCGATACCCGCAAAACACCACGCTGCAGCGAACTTCCCCACAACGGCCTCACGCAAGCGTATGGGTAGTGTCATAGTAAGTTCAAGTGTGCCGGTTTTGCGCTCTTCTGCCCATAAGCGCATAGACAAAGCGGGTATTAGGAAAAGGTAAAACCATGGATGCAAGCCAAAAAATGATTGCAATCCAGCGTGCCCTTGTCCAACAAAATTTCCGACAAATATCGTTAGTATTCCCGCTAAAACTAGAAATATAACAATAAAAATATAGGCTAGTGGAGTGGCGAAGTAGCCTGCCATCTCACGTTTAAAGATCGTTGTTGTGGTTCTCATAATTTTGGACTCAACTCTGTCGCGTAATGGTTCGAAAAACGTCATCAAGACGACCGCTCTCTGTGCGGATTTCATTTATCTTAAGCCGCGCAGAACGGAGTGCTTGAGCAACCTCCTCGTTAATTGGCTCTTTGTTTTTTGGATAGGCAATCAACCAATTCTCACCGATTGGTTGTACTCTTCGGACTGAGTCGAGCTCCTCCAATACTTTTTGCGCCTTTTCGATGTTGGGTACAGCGATTGAAACAGCATTGTAATGTCTTGATTTCTTGAGGAGTTCTCTTGGCGTTGCGTCGGTGAGCAACTTGCCTTTAGCAATTATCATGGCCCTTGTGCAGACTGCTTCTACCTCCTCAAGAATATGAGTTGAGATTATGATTGCTTTCTCATGTGCCATTTTTTGTATCAACTTTCGAACTTGGTGTTTTTGATTGGGATCAAGGCCGTCAGTTGGTTCATCTAGGATTAGAATTTCGGGATCGTGCAGCATGGCTTGCGCTAACCCTACACGACGTTTGAAGCCTTTTGATAGAGTTTCTATGGGCTGCATAAGCACATCATTAAGTTGTGTAAGTGCTGCTGCTTTTTGAACTTTATTTTCAGCATCATCACTTTTAAATCCGCGCACTGCACTGATAAATTTTAAAAATCCCCAAACCGACATATCTGCCCACATCGGGGCTCCCTCCGGCAGGTATCCTATTGCACGTTTCACCTCTATTGGCTTGTTGCGGACGTCATAGCCATTTATTAGCGCTGTTCCACTGGTTGGTGAGAGGAACCCTGAAATCATTTTCATAGTTGTTGATTTGCCTGCGCCGTTGGGACCAAGAAACCCAAGAACTTCGCCCTTTGACAAGTTGAAAGATATATCATCGACAGCGAGCGTATCGCCAAATCTTTTGCTAAGGCCTTTGACCTCGATCATAAAGTGGATACCTCCAAAACAAACTTACCCTGTTTACATTAGACACAGGAACTCATGGATAACATCTATTGGCATACGTCATTGAAGAAGAAAGCCTATACCATAATAACATTTGGGTAACGAATTAGGCAATTCCAAGGCTAACCTCAACGGCCTTACAACAAAAATTAAGACTTAACTTAAAGAATGGTACTGTTGGGAGCTGTAACTGAAGAATATCGGGCTCTACAATCTGCTACTCGAAAAGTGGCTTTACACCTGAAAAATGCAAAATATTGGTTAGAACCGAGGTATCATAGGCTGTGAGGAATGTCGTTAAAATGGGAGCATCTTGATTGAAATTACGAGACAGAGAACATTAGAATTGCTGCATATTAATAAACGTTGGCTTTTGTGAACTCTTTTCCAATCACAAAAGCCGTCTTTGCATATAGGGCTATATGTATGTCGTTAAAAGCTTTTGCGTTGCAGCAATTATCTTGCGAGTGCGAAATTTGACGGCTAGCATAACGCAAGGTGAGTGCAATTATTATCGAACGAAGGAGATGGATTATGCCATTTGGGCGAATAGGTGTTATTGGTGCGGGCACCATGGGTTCCGGCATAGCTACCAACATAGCAGGGCATGGTTTTTATGTTCAGCAAGTTGATATTTCATCAGAAACACTTTATCGAGCACAAAGAGCAGCCGAGAGATTTTACGCGCGCAATGTTGAAACACAACGGATGGATCTTTCTGCCAGCGAAGCAGCGCTTGCAAGACTGAGTTATTCTAAAGATTTTCAAACGCTCGCTGATTGCGATCTAGTCATTGAAGCAATCTTCGAGCGTATGGATGTCAAAATGCAGCTATACGATATGGTCATACCTATTCTTAAGGATGAAGTTATTCTTGGCACCAATACAAGTTGTTTGCGAGTAAGCACCCTTGCTAAGGCTGTTGCTAAGCCACAAAACTTTATTGGTATTCATTATTTTAATCCTCCTACAATTAGTCCTATTGTTGAAGTTGTTAAGGGAGCGAAGACGGCACCCGAAGTAGTGGACTCCATAGTTGAATTTTGTAATCAAACAAACAAAAAGCCCGTCCTTTGCAAAGACAGTAATGGATTTGCGCTTAACCGGTTTTTCTGTCCCTACGCCAATGAGGCAGCTCGTCTCTTCGATGAAGAGGCTGGTTCACCCGCTGAAATTGATCGTGTAGCCAGTGATGTTTTAGGTGCGGCTGCGGGGCCTTTTGTCGTTATGAATTTAGTTGGAATGCAGGTTATGTCGCATGCTCAGAATAATCTGGCCCAGCTTGGGCCTTTCTACAGCTTAGCCAAATCAGTTGAGGAAAAGGGTTTAAGTGGTGAGATTTGGTTAATAGATGAACTTAAAAGTGCACCTGAGCCTGAGCGCGACAGTGTTATCTCTGATCGGCTTCTCGGCGCTACCTTTCTACCTATTTTGCAGGCCCTTGATGAGGAGGTTGCAAGTCCAGCTGACATCGACATGGGCGCGCAGCTTGCGTTAAAATTCGGCAAGCCACCATGTATTTTAATGGATCGGCTTGGCACCCTTGAAGTTGAGCGGATTCTGAAACCTTTTGCGGAAAAATATGATACAGCAATGCCGGTTTCATTGTCTAAAATCGGAGAATTGACCAAATCAAATAGTGCATACATTCTTTGATTGGAATAAAACCGTGTAATGCAAGGTGTTCGGTCAATGTTGTGTCCCTTCTGTGGTCGTGAGACACCTATAGATTATGTTCATGGGCATGCTCAATGCATCCATTGCAAGAATAATCACTCTCCTTGTTGTGACGGCGCTACCTGCGACAGCAATTTTGAGGGTGAGAGGTCCAACCATTTTTCGAAAGGTGGAGAAGAACCCAAAAGGGAATGAAGAAAGTTTTTTATTTCAGGACGCACCAAATAGTTCGGATCGTGCTATGTACAATAAAAAGGAATCAGATCCACTGAATTGTTTTAAGATTTGCTTGTCGGGAGTGTTGATGCCGATCGTTCGCCAAAGGCCATTTCTTATTGGTACAGTGCTATTTATAGTCTCTTTGTGGGCTTTATTGTATCTTTTTTCAACGGCGATGGCCGCGAACAAGGAAATAAATGGCCTTGCACAGGTACTGTCCGCGAACCTCATTCTTATCAAAGGTAAAACTATTCGTCTGTTTGGTATTCATGCTCCTCAACTAGATCAGATTTGCAAGATTAATGGAGCTAGGATGCGGTGTGGCGTGGTTGCTTGGGCTGAGCTGATTCGGATTGCCGATGGTGCCTACCTGTCTTGTGATGTGGAAAAAACCAAGGACAGAAAAACAGGGGTAAAGGTTGCTACCTGTTACTCAGGTGAGCATGACATTGGAGAATCGCTTGTACGCACGGGTTACGCAAGGGCTCTTATTTCTCAATCGGATCGTTACAGAGTCGATCAAGAGGACGCCAAGCAGTCTGTTCGTGGTCTGTGGGCGGGGGAATATTTTTCGGGCGCCGATGATGCGGCTGTTCCGCTCGAACGTAAGGGTAACAATAAGCTAGAGAAGAAAAAAGCCAATGGACTCATAGAAGAACCTCAAGCTGCCATTGTGCCAAAAACATCCTCTGCGGCATCCCCGAAAGGTAAGAGTAATAGTATAGGTTTATACGGAAGGGAAAGCAGCAAAAAGATAATTAAAGGGCTGAGTAAAAAGAAAACTGGGAAGCAGCAAGCGGCTAGTCCAAAAAGTACTTCTAAAGAACTCCAATCAAATGCAGTTAAAACGAAAAAGGTTCATCTCAGTGGCAAACCGTTGAGGCCTACTGCACCATCAAGAGCGCGTGGGAAGAAAAATCTCAAAAGGCAGTCTTTAGTTGCCGAGGAAAATACTGCTCTCCAAGAGGCCTCGGAAATTAATGCTGTGAAGGAGGATCTAGTTGATAATGCGGAGCTTACCAATGAGGCCGCGCCAATGTCACGCGGGGCGGGGTCATTTTTCCAACGCATTTTTGGTGTCGATACCGACAAGTTTGATGATAGCCAGGAATTCTGAATTACCCAACAGTTTGGCAAAAAATGCACCTTCGGATAAATTCTGAAAATCACACAAAGTTTGTGAATTTTTGAATGGTTTACTCAATCTCCAGGGGATATCATCTTTTCAGGCCGCACAAGATTTTCAAATTCTTGCTCCGTTACGTAGTTAAGTTTCAATGCTTCTTCCTTCAATGAAGTGCCATTCCTGTGAGCCGTTTTTGCAATCTCGGCTGCTTTGTCATACCCTATAGCTGGCGCCAACGCGGTTACCAGCATTAAAGATCTTTCCATCAAATTGGTGATATTGCTTGTATTGGCAGAAATCCCAGCCACACAGCGATCAGCAAAACTTATAGCTGCATCTGATAAGAGGGCTATAGACTGAAGCATTGCGAGGGCCATTACCGGCTTATAAACGTTCAATTCAAAATGCCCTTGACTGCCCGCGAATGAGATTGTTGCGTTGTTTCCATGAATCTGTGTACAGACCATAGTCATGGCTTCAGCTTGTGTAGGATTCACCTTGCCCGGCATTATAGATGAACCAGGTTCATTCTCAGGAAGTGATAATTCACCGAGGCCAGATCGCGGACCAGATCCGAGCAACCGTATATCGTTAGCGATCTTAAATAAAGACACAGCAACGGTATTGAGTGCGCCATGAGCGTGCACATAGGCATCATTTGCGGCCAGCGCTTCAAATTTATTGGTTGCAGTACGAAACGGAAGTCCAGTGATTTTGGAAACCTCAGCGGCAAAATCCACATCAAAACCAATTGCACAATTGAGTCCGGTGCCAACGGCGGTGCCGCCCTGTGCTAAATGGTATAATCCATCTCGAGCTGCCGATACACGTTCGATACCTAATTCCAATTGAGCGACGTAACCACTGAATTCCTGTCCCAAAGTGAGTGGTGTAGCGTCCTGTGTGTGGGTTCGACCAATTTTAACAATATCTGACCATTCCGTTACTTTTCGATTTAGCGTTTTTTTCAGATGCACTAATGCAGGAATAAGTGATTCATTCACTTCTTTAGCTGCTGCAATATGCATTGCGGTCGGAAAGGTATCATTGGACGATTGCCCCATATTACAATGGTCGTTAGGGTGAATGGGATCTTTCGTTCCAACTTCCCCACCCAAAATTTCTATCGCCCTATTGGAAACCACTTCATTTGCATTCATGTTTGTTTGCGTGCCGGAGCCGGTCTGCCATACTACTAGGGGAAAATGGTCATCTAATAAGCCATCAGCAATTTCACCAGCGGCCTTGTCAATCGCCTCGGCCCGAACCGCATCAAGTTTTCCTTGAGCTCTATTGACTCGAGCAGCAGCTTGCTTAATGACTCCTAGCGCGTGTACTAGAGGTCTTGGCATTAATTCCTGGCCTATAGGAAAGTTTATTAGCGAGCGTGCTGTTTGTGCGCCGTAATACTTCTCTGAAGGCACTTCCAAAGTTCCGAAAGTGTCAGATTCCATGCGAAGACTTTTTGACATTTTGACCTCTTTTCTGTTCTGCCCGCATGGAAAATAGGAGCACACAATGACAAGATTGTAAGGTGCACGAATGTTGAGTGAATTTTTCCAGGTCAGGGCAACACTATCATTATTAACACTCGTCGACCATATTGCCCAGCTTACTTAGACTGATGCCTAACTGTCAAAACTCTAATTCACATTAGGGCTTTTAAAGGGGAAAAATCCTAAATAAAAGAAAGCGGATCCATTTGTCTAACCACTGTGGAACGTAGAATGAAAAATGCAGAAAACTGCATTAAGTCCTCACAGCTTTGGCATGCTATTCGTCAAAACAGCGGCGTGGCCAGCAAACGATTTATCACAGTGGATCGTATTAAATCGCGGCAAATTTCGTCTATTAACAGTCGTGTTATTGGTTGTGCTTTGCGATGCTATTTTTTTATAAAGGTGTCTGGTTTTCTCTTTGCAACTTCGAAGGTTGCAACGGTGATTGCTACCGCTGCGAGAATGGCTAAATGCGCTAAAGCTGTGAAGCCGAAAATCCACATGCTGCCCATATAAATAGAAAATGCGGTACACCACATCCAAGCGAGAATTTGCATTATTAAATGCCGCACATTTTCGTCAGGAATGTGCCGTAAAGGATTATGCCGTGCGTTCATTACCGAATTCCAAGTCTTAACGATAAACGCGTTCATCAGAAATCCCTCCAAGTAGCTTATTCCACGAACGTAGTGTTAAAAGGTTTGGTTTCAAGCCCCTACCGCATTGATTTTGCGACCTGACCCATGCGACTGGCATTATACTTTCCTAACCTATTGCCTATAAAAGTACCAACCCCGTACCCCAGCGGTGGTACAAATTTTGGCGCGCCCGGGAGGATTCGAACCCCCAACCCCCTGATCCGTAGTCAGGTACTCTATCCAGTTGAGCTACGGGCGCTTGGGACTCAAGAAATGCAACACCCTGAGCCATTTTATTCAATCTCATGGTTTGATAAAAATATAAGGTTATAACTGCGTAAAACTTATTAGCCCAGCGCTCACGCAATGTCACCTAGAAGTTTCGATTTAATTGTTTTCAGCTTTTCCGACCAACCCAGAATACACCGCCTTGCTCGAACGTACGGTGCGTGCTTTGTGAAAACAATAAAGAGACTGGTAACAATAAAGTTTAAAACTGATACTTTGGGTGAAGGTTAATCTTAATTAAAAAAAATATTGGTTTGTTACTCAACCAGAAGGTTGAGCACCACTGATGGACTGAATTGCCGGAACGTATTCGATGTTGACCGATATCAGGAAATGAACCGTCACCGTCGACTGAAAAAATAGCGGCGATCAAAAAATTTCCAACATTCTGTATATTGTATATATTATTTAAGGATGGCACCCTATATTGTAACATGGGGCCATTTGCTGACTGAACTGGTTTGTTAGCGATGGTCACCAGCTACGAGAATGATAAGTTTAGTAAGAGTCACAATTAGGGTGGGATAAATGTTGCGAATTCCTGTTCAATTGTCCATATTTGGTTAATTGGAGTATAGTGTATATGTGTGGTAGAGTTTTTCCTAGGCATGAAGGTCTGTATTCGAATACAATGCGTTCGGTGTTGCCGCGTGCACTTAGAGGGCTTATGAAAGTTGGTTCTGTTTAAGATTGACAAAGTTTGTAAATCGCAGGGTGGTATTTTGAAATGACATTTTCGCGAAAATTGCTCGTTTTGTTTTTAGGCGGCTCCCTCCTTGCTGGCTGTGAGTCAAATTCCATGTGGCCGTCCTTGTCGAGTGAAGCGCCTCGGGCAGCCTCAAACTCGACTAAAATTAATATTGCTGCACCAAGTGCCCCGGCTCCAGTTGGATCGGTCGGACGAACCTACCAGCCCCCTCAGTCAATTAACCCATCTGGAAAATCCAGCAAAACTGTGGATCGGGCCGTTTCAGAAAGCCAAACGGCTTTGGGAGGCAAGGAAACAGGCACTTTTGTGGGCAAGAAAATTTTTTCGATGCGCGGAGACCTTTCGAAGTTGAAAGGCGCAATAAACAGATTAAACAGTCGCATGTCGAAGCTCCGTGGTGAAAATGAGGCAGCCACCCAACGCTACCATGGAATTGTCGCAGCAATGAGTGCAAAACTGCAGGCTGGAACTACGCCGGGCAATCCAGTGCTAGTGAAACAATGGAATGAAGCGCAGAATCAGTTGGAGAAGATAGAAGGTAACATATCTAAAATGAACGGGCTCTCAAATGACTCGGGCTCTGAAGCCACTGTGGCTGGATATCTCCTCGACAGCGTACGTGCTACATACACCCTGAGCGGAGCCGTTGATGAAGACCACGTTCAGTTGCGGCGTCTTGAAGATGAAGTAAATCGTACGGTAGTGTTTATTGATCGGCTTTTAAATGAGTTGTCAAATGACATAAATAGGCAAACAGGGTATTTGGGAAATGAGCGGCGTAATTTGACTACCATGTCCATAGCCATAAAGAATGGAGAACGCTACGGTGCCAGCTTAGTCAATCGCGCCTTTGCGCAAACCGAGATTAAGACACGAGCAGCTGTGCGCTCTGGTAAGCGCCGAGCAAATAGCCGGCCTCTCGTGGTTATACGTTTTGATCGTCCAAACGTCGCTTATCAGCAGGCATTATATAACGCGATCAGTCGTGCCGTAGAGCGGAAACCAGAGGCTGCTTTTGATCTGGTGGCAGTTAGTCCAAACGCCGGCACCCCATCCGCGCGTATATTAAATACCACGGCGGCCAAGCGAAATGCTGAAGGAGTTCTCCGAACGTTGACTGATATGGGTTTGCCAGCGTCGCGGGTGAATTTAACTGCAGCTAACAGTACTACGGCCCGGACAAATGAGGTGCGTGTTTACGTGCGGTAGACACCCTAAAAAAGAACTGTACATAAACTACGAGACATGTCTTTAAGTGCTTCCCAATAAAATACTTAATATCAAGGCTTAGCATTTGTGCATGCCTGTTAGGCAGCGGAATAAGAATGAATTAGAAGAAAAACACTGTTGTTTCTAACCCGCTTCATGGCTCTACGAACTCGTCCTCTCACACATTTGTACAAATTAAGTGTTGAACTCAATGGGTACATTG
Source organism: Pseudomonadota bacterium (assembly GCA_036339585.1). Classification (NCBI taxonomy): domain Bacteria; kingdom Pseudomonadati; phylum Pseudomonadota; species Pseudomonadota bacterium. Next base: position 130,406 of record JAYZAS010000004.1, on the reverse strand, counting down.
TCGATTAACCTCGTAGAATTCAGGTTTGCCGCAGCAAAGATTCTGGCAAATCTTTTGGATCCGATAGTGTCCTCTGTTTTCTCCAAGGTTATCCCGTCCCTAACATCTACATATTCAATATTGTTAAAGCCCGCAATTTTTAAAGTATCTGCTGCCCACTCTTCAACTTCTCTGCAGCGCGCGCCCTTTGCTATATTACTCGCAGCCTCTTCTAATGTTTTAAAGAGTGTAGCGGCAACCTGCCGCTGTTGATGATTGAGATAAGTATTGCGGGATGACAGCGCGAGGCCATTTTCGTCGCGTATTGTTGGGCACCCGATAATCTCACTTGGGATATTTAGATCTTTAACAAGCTGTCGTATTACAAGTAATTGTTGGTAGTCTTTTTCGCCGAAATAGGCTCGGTCTGGCGCACACTGATTCAGAAGCTTAGCGACTACTGTCGCTACTCCACTAAAAAAATCGGGTCTCGCTATTCCACACATACATTCGGTGAGGTGGCCAACTTCAATCCGAGTTGCAAAGTTCTGGCCGTAGATCTCTTGAACGGGAGGGGCATAAGCGATAGACACATCAAAAGCTTCAAGCGCCTCAAGATCCTGCTCTTCGTTGCGCGGATATCTCTCTAGATCCTCATGTGCAGAAAATTGCTTGGGGTTTACAAAAATACTTACAATAACTTTGTCGCATTCAGCCTTTGCATGCTCAATGAGAGAAAGATGACCCCTGTGCAACGCACCCATCGTTGCCACCAGTCCCACTCTCAGGCACTGTACTCGCCAAGTATTAGCCAGTGCACGAATTTCAGTAACAGTACGAATGATTTCAGGCATACTCTAAAAGCTAGCCCGAGACTTTGCGTGGCTCTGCTCCAAAACAATGTTCTGCATCTGGAAACTTTCGTTGACGGACATCGTGAGAAAACTTTTCAACCGCTTTCGCCATTTCATTGTTGAGCTCTGCGTACCTCTTCACAAACTTCGGGCGGAACGTATTAAACATACCAACTAGATCTTCGGTTACTAACACTTGACCGTCACAGCGTGGTGAGGCGCCGATACCAATTATTGGAACTGGCGTGTTTTCAGTAACACGAGCGGCTACCGGCTCAACTGTTCCCTCAATCACGATTGCGAATGCCCCTGCTTGGGCTATAGCTTCCGCATCTCGCAAGATCTGGTCTGCTTCTCTGTGGTCTTTTCCATGGCTACGGAACCCGCCGGCGGTATGCAGACTTTGTGGTCGCAGGCCTACGTGCCCGAAAACCGGCACCCCACGTTCACTTAGAAAATGCACCGTGTCCTCCATCTCTACGCCACCTTCTAGTTTTATAGCTTGGCAGCCAGTTTCAGACATTATTCGAGCCGCATTCCGAAATGCTTCTTCTTTACTTCCTTGGTAGCTTCCAAACGGCATATCAACAGCAACAAGGGCAGTACTAGAAGCCCTTACTACTGCTTTGCCGTGACCAATCATTGTGTCGAGTGAGATACCTAGTGTTGTCTCCATTCCATAAAGAACCATTGCCACTGAGTCTCCCACCAATAGGAGATCCACATATCGATCAAGAATTTCGGCAGTTGGTGCAGTGTATGCCGTTAAGCACACAATTGGCTCCCCGCCTTTCCTGGCCTGGATGTCTGGTGCTGTTAGACGTCGTTCAGTTTTATTCATGGTTGTGGTCCCATCCACCATCCTGCGGTACGATCACGTCGACGTGAGTTACATGTCACATGTGGTGCATTGCAGCAAGAGAGAACTTGGATTCTCTCACGTCACAGTGCAATTTTCCATATAGGAACCGATAAAGTCTTTGTGGAAAGCGTGTTAGATCTGAATTCGCCAAATTACAAAAAGCGGCTATTGTAATTTTAGTAAAGTCTTCTTTCTTCCGTCTTCCAATAGATCAAAACTAATTTAGGGCGTTGTTTAAGTAATATTTGAATGTAAGATAGCACCTAAAAGTTGGCTAATTATTGCCCGCATTTATATGCCGAGTTGCCCGGCGTCTTAGTCGCTTGTACAAAACTGGAAGCAGAGTGAAGGTGGCAATACTGCAAAGTAATACAATCGAATCAGGCGTGAGTATATAATCGACTGTGAAGGTATTGCCGCTGCTTAATATTGATCCTAGGCTTGCACCGGCTGTTGCGAAGATGAAAGTGCTTGGTATGATGCCAAAAAAAGTACCCAATAAATACGGTCTTAGACCAACACCCAAGAAGGCCGGCACAATATTTACTATGAAAAAGGGAAATATTGGTATCAGTCGTAGGAAAAGCATGTAGTAAAGAGCATTTTTTTGAAAACCTGGCTCCATTATTTTGATATTACGTTCGGCACGTTCACGAAGTGACATGCCTAGTGCAGTTTTAGCTAATGAAAAAACGATGTAAGCACCAGTGGTCGCCGAGGTTACGACATATATTGTTCCGAGCGCTTGGCCGAATATATATCCCCCCAAAATCGTAAGCAATGTACCTATTGGCAATGAGAGGGCTACGCTCATTATATAGGTAAGCATAAAAATCGCTGTTATCATGGAAGGGTATTGTTTGGCCTGTCCCAAAATCCAGTGTCTATGGGCTTTTATAGTCTCCAACGTGGCGAATTCGCCAAGACCTGAGATAGAGAATATAACAAACCCTAACCCAAGTATTAGCGACACACCTATTCCGATACAGAGTGGTCGGAAGCTCTCCCAGAGTCTACATTCCGCGTCAGGGTCAATTTTTGTTGGTTTTGTAATCATGATATTCTTTAACAGTAGTTGGCGGAGGATAATGTGCTACAAAAATTTTGTTTGGATTGCCATTTAGTTGCATTCTTCTTGATCACTTGTTTTGCAGGGATCGTTGACTTAGTTGGCGATAAATCCTATAGAGCGCACGATATTTAATAGCGTTTGGAGTCCTTTGTGAAACGTACATTTCAACCGAGTAGATTAGTCCGTAAACGTCGCCATGGTTTTCGCGCTCGAATGGCAACGAAGTCCGGCCGTCAAGTTCTTGCCCGGCGGCGCGCCAAGGGCCGCAAGATTTTGTCTGCATAGGCATGCCGACTGGCATATTGCCGCTGAAACAGCGCGCACAGTTTCTCCACGTGGCTGCCGCTCGACGCTACTTTGTTGCCCCGAGCCTGTTATTACAGGTGTGCCTTAATAGCGAGGCTGGTAAGACTATACGTGTCGGCTATACTGCTAGCAGGAGGGTTGGCAACGCTGTAGTTCGCAATAGGGCTAAGCGACGCTTGCGTGCAGCGGTGGAGGAGGTTATGCCTTCACATGGCGTATTGGGTTGCGATTACGTAATTATAGCAAGGTTGGCGACAACTAAACAGCCGTTTCATGCAATACAAGCGGATCTGAAGACTGCGATGAAGAAATTGAATGTATGGCGCAAAGCTGGTGTGATGGCGTCTCAATTTGAAGCTAGGGGAAAATGAATGCACTTTGTTGGAAAATGTCTTGTATTCTGCATTCGCTGCTATCAGCTTACTGTTGCCGCTTTTACAGGGAATAACTGTCGATTCTCCCCGAATTGTTCAACTTACGTTGCTGAAGCGATTAAAATCCACGGTCCATGGAACGGGGTTTTGCTCGGAATCGCGCGCATTTTGCGATGTAACCCTTGGGGGTCCTCGGGTTACGACCCAGTACCACCTGACGCGGATGATAACCACTCCCAGTTACCACCTGGTTAACTTGTACAGAACTGGATTTTTTTATGTTGCCCGAACAACAAAAGAATATGCTATTGGCGATAACAGTCTCGTTAATGATTGTTGTCGGATTCAACATTATTTTTCCGCCACCACCACCCGAGGAGATGGGTCAGGACCAAAAGGAGTTAGAGCAAAAAACGCCGGCCGAAAATCTTGGCGGACAAACATCAACCGATGTTCGTGGCAAAGCAATTGATCAGAATGTAACTGCTGACGCGGGGCCCAAGTTGGGTGCCGATACAAAAGATATGGTACGGCAACCTTCTCCGAAAAGCCTCAAGCCAATTTTCAAAGACCGTGCCTCGGCGCTCCAAGACAGTGGGGGTCGAGTAAAAATCTCTTCAACGCGTTTGACAGGATCAATTGCTTTGACCGGAGCCCGCATTGATGATTTGGTTCTTAAAGGCTATAGGTCGTCGCTTGATCCTAATAGTGAAGAAATCATTTTATTACAGCCACAAGGCTCTGAGCAGCCATATTATGCAGAATTTGGTTGGCTTGGAAATGCAGTTAAAGTTCCAGATGCTAAGAGCGTATGGAAGGCAAATCGCTCCGTCTTAAGCCCCGGCAAATCCGTTACTCTTAGCTGGGATAACGGTAAAGGATTGTTATTTGAGCGTGTAATTTCTCTTGATGATTCTTACATGTTTCAAATCACTCAGCGTGTGAAGAACATAACAACTCAAACGATTGCACTTGCACCTTACGGGTTGGTCTCACGAACCGGCACACCTGAAGTCTTAGGGTTCTACATTTTGCATGAGGGAATGATTGGCGTTCTTAAGGGAGTGTTGCAGGAGGTAGATTATGACGAGTTCGACGACGGGAGGCCTAAGCGTTTTGAGAGCACGGGCGGCTGGCTTGGGATCACGGATAAATACTGGCTTACAGCCTTAATTCCAAACCAACAGCAGACAGCAAATACAAGCTTTGTGAGCCACAAAAGAGGCACACAGCAAGCGTACCAGGCTGATTACCTCAGCCCATCCATGACTGTTAATCCGGGTGAGACGATTGAAGCGAAAAGCAACTTTTTTGCGGGTGCTAAAGAGAAAAAACTTTTGGATTTATATATGGCGGAACTCAAAGTGGATAAATTTGATCTTGCCATTGATTTTGGTTGGTTCTGGTTTTTCACAAAGCCTTTTTTCTCGGCACTGAGTTACTTTAACGAAATGTTTGGTAACTATGGGGTCGCCATATTGATATTGACAGTGATCATAAAGATCATCTTCTTTCCACTCGCTAATAAATCTTATCGCGCGATGAGCAAAATGAAGGCGCTCCAGCCAAAAATGGAAGAATTGAAGGAGAGATTTGGAGAGGATCGCCAGCGCATGAATACTGAACTAATGAATTTATACAAGACTGAAAAAGTAAATCCGGCCGCTGGTTGTTTTCCAATTCTGATACAAATTCCGGTGTTCTTTGCTCTCTATAAAGTTTTATTCGTGTCTATCGAAATGCGACAAGCGCCATTCTTTGGTTGGATCCATGACCTTTCGGCACCAGATCCCTTGGGTATATTTACTCTTTTCGGGCTCATTCCGTGGGAGGTGCCTGCAACTCTTGCTTTCATTAATATTGGAATCTGGCCCATCATAATGGGAGCAACAATGTATCTTCAACAGAAGCTCAACCCTACTCCCGCAGACCCAATTCAGGCAAAGATTTTTATGTTCATGCCAATCATATTTACCTTCATCCTTGCGCCATTTCCCGCTGGATTAGTAATTTACTGGGCTTGGAACAATATCCTCTCAATAGCGCAACAGTGGTTGATTATGAAACGGATGGGTGTCAGCATTAACTAGAGGTGTTGCTGTCTTGGTAAAGCGTTGTCATAGCTTGAGTGTAGACGGAGATAGAATTGAGGCAGGGCGTGTGCTTTTTGCGCAAACCTGTGGTTTTGTCACTGGCGCAGCTCAGCTTGGGCAATTACCATTACATGCTCTACCCGAACTCGCATTTGTTGGCCGCTCTAATGTGGGAAAATCAAGTTTGATTAATTCATTGACGGGTCGCAAGTCATTGGCCCGTACGTCGAATACACCTGGCCGTACCCAGCAGATAAATTTTTTCAATTTAGGTGATCGTCTCATGCTTGTTGATTTGCCGGGGTATGGATATGCTCGTGCACCTAAGATATCAGTAATAAAATGGACCCAGTTGATCCATTTGTATCTGAAAGGGCGGGCCAATTTACGCCGTGTATGTGTTTTGGTTGATGCCCGCCATGGTTTGAAGGATAGCGATCGATCTTTGATGAGAGAGCTTGATCAAGCGGCTGTGGCCTATCAAATCGTGCTCACTAAAGTTGATAAGGTGAGGAATATCGCTCAGCAAACGCGTTGCAAGATCGAGCGGGAATTATTGAGGCATCCAGCGGCATTTCCTTCGGCTTTCTTAACTAGCGCTCAGAAGGATATAGGGCTCTCAGAATTGCGAGCCGAACTATTGTCAATAGTGCCTAAGCTAGGCCAAGGTATGCCTGTAGGCTAACATCTATCGCATTTTGAGAAACTGGAAGTTTGATATGATTGATAAAGCAAAGGTCCGTGCCGAGTGGTTGGGTAAAGCGGGAATACTTACCGAGGCGCTTCCATATATGCGCCGTTATGGCGGCAAAACCTTCGTTATAAAATATGGCGGGCATGCCATGGGTGATTCTAAGCTTGCTGCTGGGTTTGCCCATGATATCGTTTTGTTACAGCAAGTAGGCATTTACCCTGTCGTGGTACATGGAGGTGGACCCCAGATCGGTGCAATGCTTGAGCGATTAGCGATTAAAAGTAAATTCATTGATGGACTTCGGGTAACTGATGCTGCGACGGTAGAGATTGTTGAAATGGTATTGTCAGGCCAACTGAATAAAAATATCGCAGCGGAAATCAGTAGGGCTGGTGGCAAAGCGATTGGTATTTCTGGCAAAGATGGAGGTTTGATAACGGTTGAGAAGGCAACAAGTACGTCAGTAGCTTCCGGAGCCATAAATGCTATAGATCTTGGTTTTGTAGGAGAGCCGACAGAGATAAATCCATATATTATTGACGCGCTGCGAGAGACTGAGATCATTCCAGTAATTGCTCCGCTTGGCTGTGATATGGCAGGGCAAACCTTTAATATAAACGCAGATACGGCAGCTGGTGCAGTTGCTGCTAGCGTTGATGCAGAGCGTCTTCTTCTTCTGACAGATGTTGAGGGAGTGCTTGATAAGGATGGAAAATTAATACCAGAACTCTCCACGGATGAGGCAAAACTTCTCATGGAGGACGGGACTATCTCAGGCGGTATGATCCCAAAACTAGAGACTTGTATCTGTGCCGTTGAGGGTGGGGCTGAAGGTGCGGTGATAATAGATGGTAGAGTGCCACACGGTATGCTTTTAGAAATTTTTACTGAACATGGCTCGGGAACCTTGATTCGATCGCATTGATATTTAGATGAGCAATCTGCCATTCTTTTAAATTACCGTAATTGCGAACCACGATTCGACTAACTTAAAATTTGTAACAAGTATAACACCTATTATTCTGATATTGATGGGATTGGGCCGGTCCATGTTAAAATGAAGCAGCACTGAAATTCCAAACGGACAGATTTTTTTTGCTATAACAAGCTCAACATGAAATTAAAAGTGGCTAATTTTCTTAATGGGTATGCAACGTGTCATTAAATATTGCAAAATCAGAACACTGGATTTTTGATCTCGATAACACTCTGTACCCCGCAGATTGCAAATTATTCCATCAGGTTGATATCCGGATGCGAAGCTTCATTGCTGACTATCTCGATTTGAATGAGGAGGATGCCCGGAAGCTGCAAAAGCGTTATTTTCGCGAATACGGCACTACACTCAATGGGCTTATGCAGAATCATAGAATGAAGCCCGAGGCATTTCTCGAATATGTTCACGATATTGATGTTAATGTGGTATCTCCGAATCCATCTTTGGAACATTCGTTGTCACGGTTGCCCGGCCAAAAATTGGTTTTTACTAATGGGACATCAGAGCATGCAGGGCGCGTGATGAAACGGTTAGGCATTGAGCACCACTTTGATTGTGTGTTTGATATTTTTGCTGCAGATTTCATCCCTAAACCAAGCATTACTGGGTATCGTAGGTTGATAGAAAGCTGTGCCATTAATCCTCATAAATCGGTCATGGTAGAGGATGTGGCTTGTAATTTAGAGCCGGCAAAGAGTTTAGGAATGGAAACTGTACTTATTACGAACTCGTATGAATGGTCAGGTGAAGATAAAGAGGGTAAATATATCGACCATCGAGTAAATGATTTAACCAGGTGGCTTGGCAAGTTGTCAGACTCACTCTAGGGCAGCAAATCTTGACTTAATAAATTTCGTTGCGAAAATGCAATCGGCATGAGCCAAATAACATCATTCAAAACACAGGGAAAATCATGAGTGATATAGGTTTAGAAAAAGCGATTGATGAGGCTTGGGAAAACCGTGATTCAATTAATTCCGAGACAACGGGTGAATTTCGTGTTGCTATAGAAAGAGCACTTGATTTGATGGACACGGGACAGGTAAGGGTCGCTGAAAAAAAATCTGGTCGTTGGCGAGTTAATAAATGGCTCAAGAAAGCTGTACTTTTGTCGTTTCGTATAGAGGATATGCGTTCCCAAACGGGGGGGCCTGATGGCTCAATGTGGTGGGATAAGGTACCCGCAAAAACGAAAAATTGGACTGAAAAGGAATTTGAGAAGGCTGCGTTTCGATCGGTGCCGTCGGCCGTAATAAGGCGTTCCGCATATATCGCTCCTGGTGTAGTGCTAATGCCATCATTCGTGAATCTTGGTGCGTACGTTGACTCGGGCACAATGGTTGACACATGGGCCACTGTTGGCTCCTGCGCCCAGATTGGAAAGAATGTCCATATATCAGGAGGTGCTGGCATAGGAGGCGTACTTGAGCCCTTGCAAGCAGATCCGGTAATTATTGAAGACAACTGCTTTATTGGTGCACGTTCAGAGGTAGTCGAAGGAGTTATTGTCGAGACGGGCTCGGTACTGTCTATGGGCGTATTCATAGGTCAATCTACGAAAATTATTGATCGTGAGACTGGTGTGATTACGCGCGGTAGAGTGCCCGCTTACTCGGTTGTTGTGCCGGGCAGTCATGCCGGAGATCCTCTCCCAGACGGATCAGCTGGCCCTAATCTTTACTGCGCTGTAATTCTCAAGACGGTAGATGAAGGTACCCGCGAGAAAACTTCAATTAATGAATTATTGCGGGATTAAGCATGCCTGTTGATGCGATTGAGCTTTCTCGCCAGCTAATAAGGTGTCCCAGTGTTACTCCGGAAGATGGGGGTGCCCTTAGTTTGCTCCAGAGCACTTTAGAGGGTCTCGGATTTACCTGTCATAGGCTTGTGTTTTCTGAAGAGGGTACAGCCGATGTGGACAATCTTTATGCGCGTTTCGGCGAAGGCAGTCCCAACTTTTGTTTCGCGGGTCACACTGATGTTGTTCCGCCAGGAAACATGAATGAATGGACGCATGATCCTTTCGGAGCTGATGTTGTGGACGGCATTCTCTATGGGCGCGGCGCGGTTGATATGAAGACAGCGATTGCCTCCTTCGTCAGTGCATCAGCGAGTTTGATAACTGATCACCATTTCAATGGCTCAATAAGTTTCTTAATTACGGGTGATGAGGAGGGTCCTGCGATAAATGGTACACGAAAGGTGCTCGATTGGCTCCCTTCTGCAGGAGAAAAACTGGATGCATGTTTGGTTGGGGAGCCAACAAATCCCTCTCGATTTGGAGAAATGATGAAAATCGGGCGACGTGGCTCGATGAACTCAGTTGTCACTGTTAATGGTGTTCAAGGGCATGTTGCTTACCCAAAGTTGGCTGATAGCGCATCACACCGTCTAATTCGTATGATGAAATCACTTTTGGATGACCCCTTAGATAGCGGCAACGATTATTTTGATGCGTCCAGCGTCCAAATCACGTCGATTGACATAAACAATCCTACCGAAAATCTTATTCCTGGTACCGCGGAAGCGCGGTTTAACATTCGGTTTAACGATCTACACAGTTCAGACACTCTGAAGAATTGGATAAAGGAAAAGCTTGATAAAGCTGCGGGTGGGGCATCAAATTATGAGATTTCCACTAAAGTAAGTGGCGAATCATTTATTTATCCCCCAGGCCCACTTAGTAATTTGGTAGCTGAGTGTGTCCAGCAGGTTACAGGAGAGCGCCCTGAGATGAGCACGACTGGTGGGACCTCCGACGCTAGATTTGTAAAAGATCACTGTCCTGTTTGTGAGTTTGGTCTGGTGGGTCAAACCATGCACAAAGTTGATGAGTCTTGTACGCTGTCGGATGTTATGGCGTTGACTGAGATCTACAGAGCTATATTAAAGGGCTATTTCTGCGTTGAGAAATAAAAAACTTAGTATGTCCCTTCCTTGCCGAGATAGAATATGAATGCAAAAATCAACCACATGCGCTTCTGAGTTGATAATTGCGAGTGCAATTCAAATTAAGGCAATAACAACGATAAATGTAAGATGAGTTCATCTTTTAGTTATGACTTGAAACTGCAGATGTTCAGAGAAAAATGGAACTACAGTGCAATTAGGTTAGACCGTTGTCGAAGTGCCCTGATGTAAGTTTTGCAAAACAAATACAACACCTATTCTAATAATCTACTGATGTAAGATATAAGCCCTCAGCGGGTGCGGTTGGACCAGCTGCAGACCTGTTTCTTGCTGCTAATGCCCGTTCTACATCAGCACGGCACCACTTGCCCTCCCCAACGAGCTTTAGTGTGCCTACTATATTCCGAACTTGGTGGTGTAGGAAAGAGCGGGCATCGGCTTCAATATGTATTTCATTTTCTACTTTATATATTTTGAGACGCATCAAAGTTTTAATCGGTGAATTCGCTTGGCAGGCGGTGGCTCTAAAGCTCGTGAAATCGTGCTTCCCAATGAGAGCAGTGGCAGCACTAGCCATTTCTTTAATGTCAAGCTTGTGAGGAACATGCCAAACCCTGCCAATATCAATAGTTGGGGGGGGACGACGGTTGAGTATTCGATACTTATAATGTCGTGCTATAGCATCAACCCGTGCGTGAAAGTTGGCATATGTTTTTTCGGCATTCAGAATAACAATGGGTAAAGGCCGAAGGTGAAAATTGATCGCATCACGCACTGTGTCTGGGGAAGTCGCATAACTAAGATCAAAGTGTGCACTTTGGCCGAGCGCATGGACGCCAGAATCAGTTCGTCCCGCACCATAAAGTGTTACCGATTCCTGCGAGAATGAATGAATAGCATTTTCTATCGCTTCTTGGACTGTTTTGCCATTCTTCTGGCGTTGCCAGCCAACAAATGGCTGTCCATCATATTCAACAGTGATTTTCCATCGAGTTCTCATTTGAGTTGGGTCAGGGGTGGAATGGGCATTCCACGAAGAAAAGCCGCTGTATCCAGCACACGTTTCCCGGGCCGCTGCAAATGGAGTAGCCGCAGACTTTCCTGACCGCAAGCTATTGTTAATTGATCATCGAGAACAGTTCCAGGCTGTCCTTTGAGCCGGCTAGTTTCTGCCGAAGAAACTTTTATACGAGCTCCATCGTACTCGAACCAACTCCCTGGCCAGGGTTTAAACGCCCGGATCTGGCGTTCGAGTTCGTTTGCTGGTCGTGCCCAGTTTAGGCGGGACTCGGTAGGATTAAGTTTGCTGGCATAGGTAATGCCTGATTGAGGTTGGGGGGTTGGTATAAGGGCACCGCTCTCTAATTTGCGTAGTGTTTCGACAATCAATGTTGCGCCAAGTTCCGTAAGTGATTGGTGTAATGTTTCCCCGGTGGTTTCATCGTCTATAGGAGTTGACCTCGATGATAGGATTGGGCCGGTATCAAGTCCTTCATCCATTTGCATTATGGTTATACCTGTGTGCGTGTCGCCAGCCCGAATAGCATTCTGTATAGGTGCGGCCCCGCGCCAACGTGGCAGCAGAGAAGCATGTATGTTAATGCAACCAAGCCGAGGTGCTTCTAGAATTTCTTTCGGCAGGATGATCCCATAAGCCGAGATAATTGCTACGTCGAGTGAAAGTGCAGTAAAAGCATCTAACTCACATTTTTTTCGAAAATTAACAGGAGTCATGATCGGCACGTTCATTTCTTGGCCCACAGTGTGAACTGGGCATGGTCTTTCATTTTGCCCCCTGCCGGCTGGACGCGGCGGTTGGCAGTAGACGGCTACTATATTGTGACCAGCTTTTTCGATTGCTCGTAGTGGAGAAACCGAAAATTGGGGAGAGCCCATAAATGCAACACGAAGAGCCATACGGTTATCCAGTTAATGCGACTTATTCATTTCGGTTTTGACATTCATTTTTTTCAATTTCTTAAGCCGACGCAAGATGATATTCCGCTTAAGAGATGAAAGATGATCTATGAACAAGATACCTTGTAGGTGGTCCAGCTCGTGTTGGATGCAAGTCGCGAGGAGGCCGGATGCTTCCCTAACAACTTTCTCATTATTTTCGTCTATGTAACGAAGCTTTATTCGGTCTGGGCGCGTTATTTCTCCATATTGTTCTGGCAACGAAAGGCATCCCTCTTCGCGGGAAACTTTTTCTTCTGATGACCAAACAATTTCTGGATTAGCCATGCAAATTGGGTCATTGAGTTGGTCTCTTTTTGAAATATCAATAACAACCACTTTCTTTAATACACCAACTTGCGTTGCTGCGAGACCAATTCCAGGAGCCAGATACATAGTCTCTAACATATCTTCCATAAGTTGACATATCTCTGAATCGACAGTTTGGACTGGCATAGCCTTTGTTTTAAGTATTGGGTCTGGGGCTAAAATAATCGGTAAAACAGTCATAATTTATTACTCACTCATGCCACAGGGCTACCTTTTTCGTATTGGTAGCATGGCAGAAAATCAAGATCAGAGGTGTCAGGATATGATTACCATGATACCTTTCATTTACGATGCAAATACTGATAGATCACATTTTTAAAGAGCCCGCAATTCTGGTTGCAGCTGCAGCCTTTATTCTGGCCTTAATTGTAGTGTTTGGACAGCGTCGAGATCGATCAGCTGACCTCTCGGCACAAATTAAGTTTTTGGCCGAACAACAAGTGGTATCGCAAAATCAAATTACTGGCAGGCTGCAGGCTCAGGAACGCGCTTTGTCAAAGTCGCTTGAGGAGCGTTTGGAAGCTGTAAGCCGGCGGGTCGGAGATTCATTAGTTAAGCAAGCTAGTGAAAATTCAAATGCTTTAACCGACCTTCGCGAGCGTTTAGCAGTCATTGGCAAGGCCCAAGAAAATATTACGCAGCTTTCAAGCGATGTAGTTAACCTACAACAGGTATTATCAAATAAACAGACCCGAGGGGCATTTGGTGAAATTCAGCTGGCAGATCAGGTGAAAAATATTTTGCCTCCCGATGCATATGGCTTTCAAGTAGCACTTTCAAATCAAACGCGGGTTGATTGTCTGCTTAAGATGCCGAGTCCGCCCGGCTCGATTGCTATCGATGCTAAGTTTCCATTAGAAAGTTTCAACCGTTTCCGGATCGCAGAGGGGAAAGAAGAAAAATTAGCTGCACGGCGTAAATTTGCCTCGGATATTTTGAAACACGTTAGAGATATCTCTGAAAAATATATAATTCCAGGAGAGACTGCTGATAGCGCGCTGATGTTTCTGCCCGCCGAGGCTGTTTACGCAGAATTACATGCATCGCTGCCGGACGTTGTAGAAAAAGCGCATCGGGCACGAGTTTATATTGTTTCACCGACCACTTTGATGGCAACATTAAATACAATACGTGCAGTACTAAAGGATGCGGAGATGCGGGAACAGGCCGGGTTGATACAGAAAGAAGTAATGGCTATGAATGATGATGTGGGGCGGCTCGATGACCGAGTGCTGAAATTACAGCGACATTTTGGTCAAGTTGAGGAGGACATTAGGCAAATTCGTATTTCAAGCGATAAAGTACAAAAACATGCCGTACGTATTGCAGAGGTTGAGTTGGAGGACCAAGACACGGCCCCAGTTCCCGATCTTCGCGATGATCGTGAGAAATAAAAGTTGGTAATTGATGCAACCGATAGTCAGATCTGGGGAGGGTATTCTCTCAAAATAATCGATCTCCAAGAGAACTCAGAGCCTGGTTCTTTTAGGGATCAAAAAAATAAATTGAAGTATTTTACTGTGGCTACAGAGTTTCGAGATTTTCAGCGATTAAACCAGCCTACTCCCTGCCTTATTAAAATGGCACACGGGTCAAACGGCATTCTTATGTAACCTGTATCGAGGCAAAACTAGTGAATAGCTTTTGTTTTTAAAACTGGGAATTGACTTGCCGGCGTGCTTTTAGTGCTGCCGTCAATGTACCATCGTCCAAGAAATCTAGTTCTCCACCTACAGGCACTCCGTGGGCAAGTCGTGTGATTTTTACATTGGATTCCGATAAGCACTCAGTTATGTAGTGAGCAGTTGTCTCGCCATCTACTGTCAGGTTAGTTGCTAGAATAATTTCGGTTATTTTTTGATTTTTGACTCGTTCGATAAGGCCTTCAATATTCAAATCTTCGGGGCCAATGCCATCTATTGCCGATAGCCTGCCGCCTAGAACATGGTATCGCCCTTTAAAGGCACTCGTACGTTCCATTGCCCAAAGATCTGCAACTTCTTCAAGCACGCAAAGCTGATTTGAATTTCTTTTTGCGTCACAACAGATTAGGCAAGGGGAAACAGTGTCCACATTCCCACAATCTTCGCAGTATTTGATGCTGTTACTAATTTCACCGAGGGCTTCACGTAGCGGAACAAGAAGGCTTTCATTCTTCTTGATAAGGAAGAGAGCAACTCGACGTGCTGAACGAGGACCTAGGCCCGGTAATCGTGCCAATAAGTGTATCAATTTGTCTATTGGAGTCATAAACGAATAAAATATTAAAAGGGTAATTTCATACCGGGTGGTAGCTGAAATCCACCCATCATTTCAGATGTTTTCTCTTGGACAAGTTGTTCTAATTTCATTTTTGCGTCATTGTGAGCCGCCACAACTAGGTCTTCGAGAATTTCTATTTCCGCAGGATCAATCAGATTTGGATCAAGTTTTAAACTCCGCATTTCACCTTTTCCGTTCAAAGATACCATTACCATGCCTCCACCGGCACTGCCTGAAACATTAAGCTCAGCCAGACTTTCTTGGAACGAACCCATTTTCTCTTGCATTTCTTGAGCTTGTTTCATCAATTGTCCTAGGTTCTTCATAAATCAATCCTTTTCCTTAATTCTGTGATTTTTCTGCAAGTTGTCATCTGCCTCTGAAATGAAAAGTTCGGATTTCGGTGTGACTTTAGCAACCGCAGCCCCCGGGAATGCTTTTTTGATTGCCTGCACTGCAGGGAGTATTTCAACAGCATCTTTCTTTTGTTGTTCCCTTTGTTGAAACTGCTGTTCCAATGTTGACTCACCTTGTTCCTGCGAGATGCTTACGATCCACCGTGTGCCAGTCCAATCACTGAGTTGTGCCGCCGTACGGCTTGCTAAATCACGAGGGGCATGAGTGTTCGGGCGAATTTCGATGCGGCCCGGCTCGAAATGAACCAAATGAACATTTCTGCGCAGATTGCTGCAAATTGACGCCTCTTTTCTTGAATCGAATAGGGCTACAACTTCCTCGAAATTTTTTGGAGAGGCTGATATACGCAACTCATTATTTGCTTTTTTGTCTGGAGCGGGTCCCACAGCCTCTCCCCTAGCTATTGGAAGATTTGGGTTCACATTACTGGTAGGGCTTGCCTTTTCCGCATTAGTTAATGCTGCTCGAGAATCGCCCTCTATCGTCTTTATCAGGGTAGTAGCTGGGGGTAGTTCAGCCGCGTAGGCTAAACGGACCAATACCATTTCAGCGGCTTGTCGGGGCGCCGGGGCATTACTCGCTTCTTTCAGACCTTTAAGTATCATTTGCCAATTCCGTGTGAGCGTTGGCATCTCAACTTTGTTGGCCAGATGGTCGCCACGTAACTGCTCAATTTCAGGTACAGAAGCTGTTTTGCTGATATTCGGATCAATCTTAACCCGTGTGACCCAATAGGTTATGTCGAGAAGGTTTTGCAACACTATTATAGGATCTGCACCATTTTCATGCATTAATGAAAAAGTTTCGAGCGCTATTTTTATTTCGCCTTTCATTAAGGCTTCATATAGATCGTAAATATTGCTGCGATCTACTAAGCCAAGCATTGATTTAACAATATTCCCGGTAAGGACCCCATCGCTAAGCGATATAGCTTGATCAAGAAGTGATAAACTGTCACGGACCGATCCATCCGCTGCATTGGAAATTAATTGCAGGGCAATTGCGTCAGTTTTTATGTTTTCTTTTTTTATAATAATCTGCAGATGCGCATTTAAATCTTCTATGGTTATGCGCTTCAGATCAAACCTTTGGCAGCGTGACAGGACTGTTATTGGTACTTTTCTGATTTCGGTCGTTGCAAATATAAACTTCACATGTTCGGGGGGCTCCTCAAGAGTTTTGAGGAGTGCATTGAAAGCATTTTTTGACAGCATGTGTACTTCATCGATTATATAAATTTTAAATCGGGCTCCGCTTGGCCGGTAGCGAACTCCCTCTATCAACTCGCGAATATCATCAACTCCAGTTCGGCTAGCAGCATCCATCTCTATGACGTCGATATGTCGGTCTTCGGCTATGGCTCTACATGGCTCGCAAACACCACAAGGATCCGCGGTTTCTTTGCCTCCTCCTTCGGGTCTAACGCAATTGAGTGCTTTTGCAATTATGCGTGCCGTGGTGGTTTTGCCAACGCCGCGTACTCCCGTTAACATAAAGGCATGTGCGACGCGTCCAGAAACTATGGAATTTTTTAGGGTTTGCACCATCCCATCCTGGCCGACGAGTTCTTTGAAATTCGATGGCCGGTATTTTCTTGCTAGAACGCGATAGCCTGCGGATTCTTTATTTTCGGAGTTTGTAGGCATTTTGTAAGAACTGCTTCAGATAAGACTTAGTTTCGGTGAAAAAGTGGGAGACCGGACCGATGACCCGAGTCAAACTAGCTACGGCTGCTTCCTTTCGGACCTGACCGGATTGACAAGAGACCCGTCCAACGGCCGGCCACCCACCGCTACTATAGCAGTATACGTCAAGAGTGGAACATACGATCATGCAAAATCTTGAAACATAATCGTTGGCATGTCAGTTTGCTGTTCATGAAGTCTTGGAATTTTTATGATAGGCCTGGTTTTGATAAAGCTGGTCATTTGCGTACTGACAAAGTGTGGCTTGAACGCCAGATTGCTTCGGATTCAAGCCAAATTGTACCAATTTGGCGAAGCCGGAACTTTGTTGCTGACATTGAGAATCCAAGGCTGACTACCGTACCGATGAATAAAAGGATCGTTGATGATAGCCCGGTTATAGTTTTCCTTGGCCTATTTAATGACACGGCGCATTTTGCCGTTGATTTGTCTCATTACGAGAAACCCCCGTTTCGTGACGAGGGTAGATTTGCAGATTTACGGGCTATTGGAACACTTTTACCTCGCGATGAGAGCTCTCTTATGGCATTTGCGCGAGCCCATATGACTTGGCACAAACGTAATAAGTTTTGTGGGTGCTGTGGAGCGGCGACAAAAAGCAAAAATGGAGGGCACGTGCGCGTTTGCACCAACGAAAATTGTAAGACAAGCTGTTTTCCCCGCATTGATCCGGCAGTAATTATGCTGATACATGACGGAGATGACCGTATTGTTTTAGGGCGAAAGAAGACAATGTTGCCCGGTCAGCATTCAATTCTTGCAGGTTTTGTGGAGCCTGGAGAGAGCTTAGAGAATGCAGTTGCACGAGAGGTCTTTGAGGAGGTAGGGATTGAAATTACAGATGTAAATTACCACTCCTCACAACCATGGCCGTTCCCGGCAAATATAATGCTTGGATTCACCGCGCGTGCCACCACTTTCGAGCTGAATGTGGACTATAATGAATTAGAGGGAGGAGCGCGATGGTTCTCTAAAGAATACCTTCGGAATTCGCCAGAGAATGATACCTTCCGTTTGCCAAGAAAGGACTCAATATCCCACCGTTTGATGAGGGAGTGGATGGAGACTTGAACCGATTTTTAAATAATTTAAATGGTTGAGCGAATTTGATACTACCATGTGTATTAAGAGCTCATAAACCGATCAATCAATCCTATTGGAACGGGTTTCCAGCAAAATGGCATTTTAATGTATTAAGTAGGATTTCCCTGATTCTCTCTATATGCAGCTCCGGGATAAACCCCTAAAATTTTTACCTCTCGGCTGAAAAAACTTAATTCTTCCATAGCGAGCCTTACCTTGTCGTCGTCAGGGTGTCCCTCTATGTCTATATAAAACTGAGTGGCAGTGAACTGGCCTCGTACCATATACGACTCTAATTTGGTTACATTAATGTTGTTGGTAGCAAATCCGCCCAGTGCCTTATAGAGTGCTGCTGGAACATTGCGCACTCGGAAGAGGAATGAGGTAACAATAGTTCCCATGCTTGGATCTGGGTCTATTGGAACTTTTGCCATCACGACAAATCGAGTGGTGTTATGCGTTTCATCCTCAATATTATTCTTTAGGATATCTAGTTCATAGATTTCGGCCGCTAGCGCTGATGCTATCACGCCCATGTCAGCTTTTTTAAATTTAGCCAAGTCCATCGCGGCGCCGGCAGTGTCAGCATGAATGACCGTCGTTAGGCCTAGTTCTCGGATTACTTTCCGACATTGGGATAGCGCGTGCACGTGTGAATGTATGGTTTTTATCTGGTCAATTTTTGCCCCCCTGATTGCGAGCAGGTGATGCTGAACACGATGGAAATTCTCAGCAATGATGTGGAGCCCTGAATTGGGGAGGATTTGATGGATATCAGCTACTCTACCGGCGACAGTATTTTCAATCGGTATCATTGCGAGCTTTGCTTGTCCCTCATAAACCGCTTGGAAAGTATCTTCAAATGTTGGACAAGGTAACGGTGTCATATCAGGAAAATTGGCGCGACACGACATGTCGGAAAAAGCACCAGGCGATCCCTGAAAAGCGATCTTATTCTCGGTTTTCATTTTTTTCATCCTGAAAAACTCTACACAGCCATCTCTACAGCTGCAATAAACTGGCTGCACGGTCTAGGTCACTAGGAGTATCGACACCGATGGGGACCGTGTCAACGAGCGCTATATCAATTCGCAAGCCAGCTTCAAGCGCACGTAGTTGCTCCAATGCCTCGCGTTCCTCCAGCACTCCTGAAGGTAGTGTTACGAATTGCTCGAGCGCGGCGCGACGGTAGGCATAGAGCCCTATGTGATGAATGAGAGGGCCATCACCGGCGGGTGCTGTGGCACGGGTGAAATATAAACAACGGCCCACTTTCTTGCCTTTCGGAACAGATGCAATAGCCTTGACAACATTTGGATCGGAGAACTCTGCCTTTCTCTTTATGACAGCGCCAATGGTGGCGATGTCGACTTCTTCATTTGCCAAAGGTAGGAGGCAGGTTTGTATTGCTTTAGTATCTATAGTCGGAAGATCTCCTTGGACATTTATGACAACGTCGTATTTAAGGGCGCGATCATATTCACACAAAGCCGCATGGATTCGATCTGACCCAGACGGAAGCCCAGGGTCTGTGAGTAATGCCTTGCCCCCAGCTCGACATATTACATCAACAATTTCTTGGTCTCCAGCCGCTACTATGACGGGGCCTATTCCAGTTTCTACCGCTCGTTTCCAGACGTGGGTAATCATTGGTTCTCCATGCATTGGAGCAAGCGGTTTGTTAGGAAACCGAGTTGCTGCTAATCGCGCTGGAATTAAAATAATAGGTTTCGTTGTTACCTCCATTTGAATGTTATTGTGTCTAATTTTGTATGAACGGACTATTCAGCAAAATGGATTTGTGTGGCATTATGACGCGAGGTTGACCGAAAGCACCAACTTTGGCATTTAGTCTAATTGATATAAACTAGTGTAGTAAGATTACATCGTTTCGTTAACTAATAATTAAATCACTGCATTTGCAGAAGTTTCATCAATAATGAAGGTTTGAGGTCGATAATGTTTAACGATCCTTTATTCTTTAACAAATTGGCTGCAGCAATAATAGGGGCCGCTCTTATTGCCATGACAGCGGCATTTATCACCAGCTTTATTTACCAGCCCAAGATGCTTGAAAAACAGGCCTACTCAATAGATGGGGGCACAGTCGTAGCCAATATTCCCAAAGGAACCTCAATACCGGCCGGCCCTGAACCAATCATTCCATTACTCGCAAAAGCTAGTGTGAGTTCCGGTCAAAAAGTTGCTAAGAAGTGTACTGCCTGTCACACCTTTGCTAAGGGTGGCAAAAACCGCATTGGACCTAATTTGTGGCAAACCATTGGTAAAAAGCAGGCTGCGGCTACTGGGTATGGTTACTCAAGTGCATTTAAAAAACTTAAGGGTGAGTGGACATACGCTGAGCTAAACAAGTTCCTATGGAAACCAAAAAAATACGTCAAAGGTACTAAGATGAGCTTTGTGGGTTTGAAAAAAGCAAAAGATCGTGCCTCGCTAATAGCCTACATGAGGTCACTGAGTGATAACCCACAGCCGCTCCCGTGATCTGAAACATGCCTCGGTGTCCTTAGCCATGGATGGTTATGAAGAATGACCTCATAAGCCTTGCCGAAGTAGCGTCGGCACTCGCGGATGTGAGTGGTGCTATTCTGCGTAAGTACTTTCGGGCGCCTTTAACCGTTGATCTAAAAGGTGATGAAAGTCCGGTTACAATTGCTGATAGAAGTGCGGAGGAAGCCATAACACAGCGCATTGAAAAAATTTTTCCCGAACACGGTATAATTGGGGAAGAATTTGGAGCAGTTCGCGAGGATGCTTCACACATCTGGGTATTGGACCCTATTGATGGTACGCAATCGTTTATTACGGGCATGCCAATCTTTGGTACATTGATAGCGTTGGTGGTAGAGGGGATTCCTAAGATCGGGGTCATCGACCAGCCTATAATTGGTGAACGTTGGCTTGGCATCAGTGGTATAGGGTCAACTTTTAACGGCAACACGGTAGCTACCAAAACCTTTTCAGAGCTGAGCGAATCCTCCATGTACTCTACACACCCGTCCATGTTTGACGGTACAACTGACGAAGTAAAATTTTCTCGATTGAGCTCAGCGGTTAGGCAAGCGCGGTTTGGTGGGGATTGCTATGCCTACGGGCTGCTTGCGTCTGGATTTGTTGATCTTGTCGTTGAGGCCAAGATGAAACCATACGATTACATGGCTTTAGTTCCGGTGATAGAAGGTGCCGGCGGCACTGTCTGTGATTGGACGGGCAAACCATTGGGAATTGCTTCAGACGGGCACGTCCTCGCGGCAGCGAATATAGAAACCAGAGATGAAGCTCTGCAGTATTTGAACCCATAATTGGATGAAATGATGTTGCTTGAATTCATATCTCCACCCGCTTAAGTCACTGCCATGAAATTTTTTGAATCTGTATCTATCTATCTAATCTCTGCTCTGTTTTTATTTTCGAACTACGGTGTGGGTAATGCATCTGATCACTTGTATCGTGGACACGGCATTGCGATGCACGGAAAATTGAAATACCCAGATAATTTCAGGAATTTTGAATATGTGAATCCAGGAGCTCCAAAAGGGGGTACAGTGCGTCTTGGCTCTATCGGTGGATACGATACTTTTAATACCTTCATTATAAAAGGTCGGAAGGCGGCAGGTTTAAATAGAATATATGATACTTTGATGGAAAGCTCAGCTGACGAACCATTTTCTATGTATGGGTTGTTAGCTGAGTCTATTGAAGTCCCAAAAGATAGGTCTTGGGCTATTTTTACTTTGCGTAAGGGAGCCTATTGGCACGATGGGCGTCCTATCTCTGCGGCTGACTTGATTTGGAGTTTCAACTTCCTTTTGACTAAAGGGCACCCCTATTATCGGTTTTACTATGGCAACGTTTCAAAGGTAGAAAAAATTGGCAAACGGCGAGTTAAATTTTCGTTTGAGCCAGGAAAGAACAGAGAGTTGCCCTTGATTTTGGGACAGTTACAGGTTTTCCCAAAGCATTATTGGGAAAATCGTGACCCAACCAAAACAACGCTGAGTCCGCCACTCGGCAGTGGTCCATATAAAATTAAAAGTTACGAGCCTAATCGTTCAATTACCTACGAAAGAGTAGAGAATTATTGGGGGCGGGAATTGCCCGTAAACCGAGGTCGTCACAATTTCAGGCAGATTGTTTATGAATATTTTCGAGACGGCACGGTCGCATTAGAGGCGTTCAAAGCGGGTCGGTTTGACTTTCGGCAAGAAAATTCATCAAAGGCTTGGGCAACCGGTTATAAGATCCCTGCGTTGAGGAAAGGTTTTTTAATGAAGCGTTCCTTTAAGCATGAACGTACACAAGGAATGCAGGGATTTGTTTTCAATACGCGCCGTCAAGTCTTCAATGACCGCAGGGTTCGAGAAGCTCTAAGCTATGCCTTCGATTTTGAATGGTCCAACAAAACCCTGTTTTACGGTCAATATAAGCGTACACAGAGCTTTTTCGCTAATTCTGAGTTGTCTGCGTTAGGCACGCCCTCGGCAGAAGAACTTGTTATACTAGAACCATATCGTACGGAATTACCCCAGGAAGTTTTTAGTTCTTCCTACACTGCTCCTGAAACCGATGGATCAGGGAACAACCGCGATAATCTTCGAAAGGCTCGCAATCTATTAAAAAGGGCGGGTTGGAAATTTGATAGGGGTCTGCGGAGACTTGTTCACCAAGAGTCTGGCCAACCACTCGAATTTGAGATCCTTCTGGTAAGCCCCCTATTTGAAAGGATAGCTCTGCCGTTCAAGAAAAACTTAAAAAAGCTCGGTATAGTCGCGCATGTGCGAACTGTGGACTCAGCGCAGTATCAGAAACGCACCCAGAGTTTCGATTTTGATATGGTTGTCACAACTTGGGGGCAGAGCTCTTCGCCTGGCAACGAGCAGCGGATGTATTGGACATCTAACGCTGCAGGCAGAATTGGCAGTCGTAACCTTTCTGGGCTTAAGAATAATGTTGTAGATGAGTTGGTCGAAGGATTGATTGCAGCGTCAGACCGAAAAAAACTTGTCGCTCATAGCCACGCCTTGGATAGGGTTTTACTCTGGCAGCATTTAGTAATACCGCACTGGCACACTGATAACGACCGGATCGTCTATTGGAACAGGTTTGGTATGCCGGTAAGAACACCTAAGAACGGCATAGTTTTTTCTGCATGGTGGATTGATCCGAAGAAGGATTTGACACTACGCCGCGCAGGCTATGGTGCTACGATGAGGGAGGGGCGCTAGGAAGCGCTTATTCGTAGTGATGCTAGGCTACATCATTCGCCGACTTCTCCTAATCATCCCAACCCTTTTTGGAATAATGCTTATCAATTTTGCAATCGTGCATGTAGCTCCGGGCGGCCCGGTGGAGCAGATGATAGCTGAAATACAGGGAACAGCAGTCTCGGCCACAGCTAAGTTTGCAGGTGATACATCGCCAGAATCAGGAAGAGACATGCAAGGGGCCACGGGCCAAACTGGTTCAATTGAGAATAAATATCGGGGTGCACAGGGGCTTGATCCAGCTTTCATAAAACAGCTTGAAAAGCAGTTTGGCTTTGATAGACCGGCGTACGAGCGGTTTCTTTTTATGATAGGGAATTATATTACCTTCGACTTCGGCAATAGCTACTTCCTTGACCAGAGCGTCACGTCTTTGGTGATTGAAAAGATGCCGGTATCAATTTCTCTGGGCTTATGGAGCGCACTTCTAATTTATTTGATATCAATCCCGCTTGGTATAGCCAAGGCTGTACGGGATGGCAGTCGTTTCGATGTTTTGTCCAGTACTGCGGTAATCGTTGGGAATGCTGTGCCAGGTTTTTTGTTTGCAATCTTACTTGTCGTGCTATTTGCGGGTGGTCGTTACCTCGACTGGTTTCCGCTACGTGGTCTTGTTTCAACTGATTGGCGTGAGCTTTCGACTCTTGCTTTAATAGGCGATTACCTCTGGCACATGGCACTCCCTATATTTTCTCTCGTCATCGGTGGTTTTGCGGGGCTCACAATGTTGACGAAGAATTCTTTTCTAGATCAAATAAATCAACAATATGTAATCACAGCGCGGGCAAAGGGGTTGACAGAAAAACATGTTCTTTATGGTCATATTTTTCGGAATGCTATGTTGATTGTCATTGCTGGTTTTCCAAGCGCTTTTATAGGAATCCTTTTCACCGGCTCTTTGCTTATAGAAGTAATATTTTCACTTGATGGGCTCGGGCTATTAGGGTTTGAGGCAGCTGTTAACCGAGACTATCCAGTCCTCTTCGGCACGCTTTATTTCTTTACTTTGATAGGTCTCGTTCTTCAGTTGGTAAGCGACCTCGTTTACACCGTTGTTGACCCTCGTATTGACTTCGAAGGTAGAAAGATATGAGTGGCTGAAATGGCGAACTCTTTAGAAGTATCGGAGGTTAGGAATTTAAGAGTCACACCTCTTATGCAACGGCGATTGAATAATTTTCGCAAAAACAAGAGGGGTTTCTGGTCTCTGTGGATATTCCTCTTTTTATTTGTGGTTTCATTATTTGCTGAATTTATTGCAAATGACCGACCGGTAGTTATTTGGTTTAAGAGTGATGTTTATTTTCCTATTTTTGAATTCTATTCGGAGACAGATTTTGGTGGCGATTTTGAGACCGAGGCCGATTATACGGATGTGCATGTACAGAAGTTAATAGAGGCTCATGGTTGGATGATTTGGCCTCCTGTCCGCTACAGTTACGATAGCCATATCACAGATTTGGCTGGCCCTGCACCTTCTCCACCTTCCACACAAAATTGGTTAGGAACGGACGATCAGGCACGAGATGTCTTTTCTAGAATGATTTATGGGTTTCGAATATCAGTGCTATTCGGGTTGGCTCTTACGATTTTCAGCTCCTTGATTGGAATAGCTGTTGGAGCGATACAGGGCTATTTTGGAGGATTGATAGATCTCATAGGCCAACGGGTGATAGAAATTTGGGTCGGATTACCTATGCTTTACATGTTAATTATATTAGCGAGTGTTGTGCAGCCAAATTTCTGGTGGCTATTAGGGTTGATGCTTTTATTCAGTTGGCCTGGGCTTGTGGGTGTAGTACGAGCAGAGTTTCTTAGAGGGCGTAATTTCGAATATGTAAAAGCAGCACGGGCTCTTGGTCAGTCGAACCGGGTAATTATAACACAGCATGTGATGCCTAACGCTATGGTTGCAACTTTAACATTCTTGCCGTTTATTACTTCGGGCTCGGTAATCACATTGACATCTCTGGACTTTCTTGGATTTGGTTTGCCGCCAGGGTCACCTTCATTGGGCGAACTGCTTAAGCAAGGTAAAGATAATCTTTTTGCCCCATGGTTAGGTATCACGGCCTTCATCGTTATTTCGGTTATGTTATCTTTATTAGTCTTTATCGGTGAGGCAGTGCGCGACGCCTTCGATCCTAGAAAAGGTTGATACTGTGTGCCAGAGAACACTCCTTCACGTAAGCAACTTAGCAGTATCCTTCCGATCTCCAGACGGCGATATACAAGCGGTGAAGGGGGTTTCTTTTAGTGTCAACAAAGGGGAAACCGTTGCGCTAGTTGGGGAATCGGGATCTGGAAAATCTGTGATTGCGCTCTCAATTTTACAACTACTTTCCTATACAACGGCATATCATCCGGCAGGTTCTATTAAATTCAAGGGTGATGAGCTTCTTGGTGCCGGTAGTAACATATTGGAGCGGGTTCGTGGCAACAGAATAACAATGATCTTCCAAGAGCCGATGACAGCACTTAACCCACTCCATACCATCGAAAAACAGATAGCAGAGTCCTTAATTCAACATAAATATTATCTCAAGAATCAGCTTCGCAAACGTGTGATTGAGTTGCTTAATGAGGTAGGTATTCAGAACGCGGATCAGCGGCTGGGTGCTTTTCCGCACGAACTATCAGGAGGCCAGCGGCAGCGAGTAATGATTGCAATGGCACTCGCGAACGAACCCGATCTATTAATCGCAGATGAGCCAACCACTGCGTTAGATGTTACATTACAGGCCCAAATTCTCGAATTACTAAAAAACTTGCAGCGCAAGTTTGGGATGGCGCTCCTTTTCATCACCCATGACCTCGGTGTTGTTGAGAAAATTTCCGACAGGGTTTGCGTAATGGAGAAGGGGTCGATTGTAGAGTCCGGCAACACACAAAAAGTTTTTTCGACTCCGGCACATGCTTACACCAAACGATTGCTCGATGCCGAACCCAAGGGGTCCAAGCCTGCAGTGGACGCTAAAGCGCCAGTGTTATTGGAATGCAAAGAGATTAAGGTTTGGTTTCCGATAAGAAAGGGTTTGTTACGCGGCATTGTGGATTATGTGCGCGCTGTTGATGGTATGAACATCAAGATTCATGAAGGGGAGACAGTTGGTATTGTTGGTGAATCAGGGTCTGGGAAGACCACTCTGGGTATGGCCCTGCTTAAGTTGCAGGATAGTGAGGGCATTCTTAGATTTGATGGGGAAGACTTGCAAAATCTTAAAGCGAATGGGATGCGTCCCTACAGACGGCAGATGCAAGTTGTTTTTCAAGATCCATTCGGTAGCTTGAGCCCGCGGATGACCGTTGGCCAGATTGTTGAGGAAGGCTTGCGCATCCATGAAATTGGGAAAAATAAACGCGACCGTGACGACTTAGTCGTTAACGTTCTGAAAGAAGTGGGTATTCAACCGGGAAATCGAAATCGTTATCCCCACGAATTTTCTGGAGGCCAGCGTCAGCGTATTGCTATCGCGCGGGCATTGGTCTTAAGGCCGCGGTTTATCGTATTAGATGAACCTACATCGGCTCTTGACCGTTCGGTCCAGGCTCAAATTGTAAACCTTCTTCGTACGTTACAAGTCAGACATAAACTCGCCTATCTATTTATAAGTCACGACCTTAAAGTAGTAAAAGCTCTTGCTGACAGAGTGATAGTCATGCGGCACGGAAAATTAGTGGAAGAAGGTCATTCATCCCGTATGTTTGAGGCTCCGCGAGATCCTTACACTCGAAAACTTATCATGGCAGCTTTTCAAAATAAAAACAGTAGCGAGTTTTTGGAAACAAACCTAAAGAAATAGGCTGGTAGTAATGGCATTAATATTTTTCTCAAAGGATGACGTTGATAGATACGAGCCTTGGAAAAAAGCCCTTAAGGAAGTGCTGCCCGATCTTGACGTGCGGCCTTGGCAACAGCCCGGTAATATCGGTGAAATTGAATTTGCGTTAGTTTGGAAGCCACCTCCAGGGATGTTGGCGACATTCCCGAACCTTAGGGCTGTGTTCTCTGTTGGTGCCGGAGTTGATTCTCTCCTTAATGATCCAGAATTACCGGCAGAAGTTCCTGTATGTCGAATGGTGGATGAGTCGCTTACCCAAGGAATGGTTGAATATTCAATCCTTCATGTATTGAGGCATCATCGAAACCAGACACTTTTGGAAACAAATCAGCGCGCAGCCAAATGGATTACCTTTCCTTCGCCACTTGCTTCAGAGCGTAGGGTTGGGATTATGGGACTTGGTGCCATCGGAGGGCCAACTGCTAAAGCAATATCGGGGTTGGGTTTCGAGACCATAGGGTGGTCTCGAAACCCAAAAGAATTAGTCGGCGTAGAGTGTATGCATGGAGAAGAGGGTATTAAAGACTTTCTGAGCGGCACTGAGATTGTAGTTTGCTTGCTTCCACTCACGTCTGAGACTGAGGATATCCTTAATAAGGATTTATTCGCGCAATTACCAATGGGAGCATCTCTAATAAATGCGGGCCGCGGAGGTCAACAGATTGAGGAGGATATACTGGAGGCACTCGATAATGGCCAACTGAGCCACGTAACGCTTGACGTATTTCGCAATGAACCGTTGCCTCCTGATCATCCATTTTGGAATCATCCAAAGGTTACTGTCACGCCACATAACGCAGCGGTTACTCAACCAAAAACAGCAGCCAAACTTCTGGCTATCAATATCAACCGTTTAAATGCATCTCAACCACTTATAAATGTTGTTGATACGTCGGTTGGTTATTAATAGACGTCAGGATAAGGTGATTTTTAGCTATCGATGCGAAAATAAGAGTCTAGGAAATTTTATTTGAGGGCTTTTTTAAAGCCCCTTTGTGTAACATTCTGGTCTACTTCATTCCGCCACTAGAGGAAGAAACTTACTTCGAGTATTTCTTCTCAAGCATTGCATACACCGCACGTAAACCCATTGCCTCACCACCAACTGGCCTTCCGATACGTTTGATAGGGTTCCATCCATAAATATCAAAATGTGCCCAAGCGATATTTTCGCTTACAAATTCCTCTAAAAAAAGTGCTGCGGTTATGGCGCCAGCGAAGCGACTTTGCCCCGCATTATTTATGTCAGCAATTTTGCTGTCAAGGAAACGTCGATATGGTTTCCAAAGGGGAAGCCGCCAAACCGGATCATCACATTGATCTGCTCCGGCTTCTATATCCTTAGCAAGTGTATCATTGTTACTAAACATAACAGCTAGGTCTGGGCCAAGTGCAATGCGGGCAGCGCCAGTGAGAGTAGCAAAATTTATCACAATATCCGGTTTTTCAGCACTTGCTTCAGTTAGTGCGTCTCCAAGAATCAGTCTCCCCTCTGCATCAGTGTTTCCAATCTCAACGGACATGCCGTCGCGTGTTTTGAGCACATCCATAGGCCGAAATGCATCACCGGAGACGCTATTTTCTACTGCCGGAATTAGGATGCGCAGGCGAATATTTAATCGGTTAGCCATTATAAGTTGACCAAGGCCGAGTGCATGAGCCGCCCCTCCCATGTCCTTTTTCATCATGAGCATTCCACTCGAAGGCTTGAGATCAAGACCTCCAGTATCGAAACATACCCCTTTACCAACAAGCGTAACCTTTGGCCAGTCTGGCTTCCCCCACGTAATATCGATAAGCCTTGGTGCACGCGTTGATGCTCGGCCAACCGCGTGAACCATTGGATAATTATCCCTCAAAAGATCGTTTCCTGTGATTACCTTGCATACGGCATTAAAACGATCAGCTGTATCTTTTGCACAAGCTGCCAACTCGCCCGGTCCCATATCAGATGCTGGTGTATTGATGAGATCTCTTGTCAGATAAATGGCCTGCGCCGTATTTGAAATGGTCGTCAATGTCGGTGAGGCTGCAACGGCTAACTTGGATATAGGTTTCTTTGATTGTCTGTAGCGATTGAATGCGTAGCTGCCTAGGGCCCAACCAAGAGTTGCATTATCTAGGTCGGTATCATTTGGTTTCCCGCCAATAGAGTAGGTAGCAGACGCTAAATGTTCTGCGGCCTCACCCCAAGACCAAATATCATTTTTCCCTTCAGTCCCCAAAAGTGCACCTAACGGTTTACCTCCGTCCTCAGGTGGAAGTATGAGAGACTTACCAAGGTCAGCATAAAATCCGGTCTTTTTTACCCAATTTGCCAATTGGCCAGATTGAGAGGCCAGCCAATCACTGAAAGTGTCCTTAGTGACGGGGGTTATTTCAACCGGTTGTTCTTGCGCCTCAGTTGTAAAACAATCTAAAAAAACCAATCTAACCTCGTTAAATTTAAAAAATTCATTTGCTCTTTTTATAATTTACTCGTGCTGAGAGCTTACGGCAATAATGAGCTAGCCGTGCCATGCAGAAACTATATCATTAACTTTTTGTGCGGGATCATCCGCCCGCATAACACTTCCCATAACAGCAACCCCCGCAGCGCCTCCCTTGCGAAGTTGGGCAACGTTTGAGGGTTTTATTCCACCAAGAGCTAGTGTAGGCATTGGCAGTGAACGCGCGATTTCCTTGAAACCTTTCACACCTATTGCAGGTCCGTATCCGGGCTTGCTGGCTGTATTAAATACGGGGCTTACAGTGACATAGTCGGCCCCTATTGCGGCTTTCCCTTCGATAATATTGTGAACAGAAACTCCGATTAATGATTGCTGGCCCACCTGTAGTCGAAGGGAACGGAAATCATATTTTTTTTGCGGCAGGTGGACGCCTGCCGCATCCTCCAAATTAGCGGCCTTTACGTCGGCATTGATTGTAACCACCGCGCCGAAAGGCTTTGCTTGCCGATTAATATCAGACAATAATTTTTGGCAAGTTTTTGGGCCAATATTTTTCTCTCGAATCATAACCCATCGACAGCCACCTTCAAAAGCAGCAGCGACCACGTCAACCAGTGGGCAAGTGGCCTGACTCTGATCGGTGATTAGTAACAAAGGTGGAGAAGGCAAATTCACGTACTTATTAAGCCATCTTCGGGGCTGGAAGCCTGGGCATAACGTTTTCTCGGTATCCTCCCAGCGCTGTATGCTAAACGCCCGGCACTAACTGCTTGCCTCATAGCCTTGGCCATCATTATGGGATTATGAGCTCGCGAAATGGCCGAAGCGAGCAGCACGCCGTCGCAGCCGAGTTCCATTGCCAAAGCTGCGTCAGAGGCAGTCCCGATGCCGGCGTCCACGATCACCGGGATGGAGACTGAGCTACGAATTATCTCAATATTATAGGGATTTAAGATCCCCATTCCTGATCCTATAGGTGCACCAAGAGGCATAACAGCGGCACACCCAAGATCCGCAAGTTTTTTGCAAGTGACCGGATCATCGGTGCAATAAGGCAGCACCGTAAAATCAGCGCGAATTAAATCTGATGCTGCGGTCAACAGATGTTCAGCATCAGGATACAGCGTGTCTCGATCGCCTATTACCTCGAGTTTAACCCAATTTGTACCAAGCGCTTCCCGGGCCAGTTCAGCGGTGAGCACTGCGTCTTTTGCAGTGTAGCAACCTGCGGTATTGGGTAGTATAGAATAATCATCTTCGAGAAGATCCAGTATATTTTCTCCTGCACCACTAAGGTCGACCCTGCGAATTGCAACAGTGACAATATCTGCACCACTACCCTCAATTGATTCGAGCATTACCTGGTTATTGGGGAAACCAGAACTGCCAATAAGTAATCGTGAAGAGAAATCTCTTCCTGCAATCTTAAATTTTTCATGATCATGCGTACCCATTATTTAACCTCCGGGCGCAGGTTGGACGATTTCGACGGAGTCACCGGTCTTGACTTTTGTGACAGACCAGCTTTGGCGGGGGATAACACTTCCATTTATGGCAACTGCTACAAATTTTGCCGTAGGATTTATCGATTCAGTCATAAGAAGATCGACCACAGTGGCTGCCCCAATCTTCCGTTTTTCTCCATTTATAGTTATTTTTTTACTCATCTTAGGCACCTCATGCAGCATGCGGGGTTCTGTTTTTAGCTTTTCTGAATCGTTCAATCCCAAAGGGTTCAATCTCTTTCGGCAAGTCCCCCGTCAATATCAACTGGCTTATAGTTTTAGCTGTAATTGGTGCGAGTAAAATTCCATTACGATGATGGCCCGTAGCAATAATTAGTCCCTCAACCGACGTTGGGCCGAGTATAGGTGCGTCGTCGCGGCTAGTAGGCCGATGGCCGGTCCACATTTCGTCAATCTCGAGTTCGTCTATTCCTGGCAAAGCCTCCCAGCTTTCTCTTAGGAGATGCAGAATACCTCCTGCGGTAAGTTCCGCATTAAAATCTTTTTCTTCCACCGTTGCGCCAATCAGTAGCCTTCCATCGTTTCGTGGAACCATATAGATACCCTTAGGTGCCCAAAGGACATGCCTTAAAAGTGGTTTATTGGGATCCATTCTTAATGCAAGCATCTGGCCTTTTAGCGGTCTGACAGGGGGCAGATCCGCTTTCGCTAACCCTCGAATTGTACGCGACCAAGCACCAGCAGCCAATACAACATATTGGGCTGGTATTTCCTCACCATTTGAGTGAACACCGCGAACGCTTCCATTTTCCGTTACAATCGAATCTACTTCACTGTAAATCTTTAGATCTCCCCCTGCCCTGACGAAGGCTATCCTAAGCGCATTAACGAGATCTCTGTTATCTACTTGATGATCTAAGGGGCTGAATATTGCACTATTTATTTTGGGTGAGAGAAAAGGCTCTTTTTCCCGGGCTTCAGAGCCACTCAACCAATTCGTATCTAAACCGAGGCCAGCCTGTAATTTATAATTGAACTCTAGGTCTGCAGCGTCATCACGGTCAAGCGCTACTATGATTGTACCTTCATCACGATAGCCAATGGACACCCCGGTTGCTTCTTCCAACCTATTTCTAAATTCGGGCCAATATTCTTGGGATTTTAAATTGAGGCTGAGAAGCGCTTGTTCGCCTGGCTCGGCTTCTGCGCGCGCAGCCAACATGCCAGCGGCCGCCCAAGTGGCCCCCCTGCCAGGCTCAGATTTTTCAAAAATAGTTACTTTCGCTCCTGCTTCAGCAAGTTGCCAACCGATGCTGAGGCCACACACACCTGCGCCAATTATGACTACCGTGTTTCTCAAGCTGTTTTCACAATTTATATTAGACACAACAACTCCCTGCACTGGCATTAGGCCACATCAGGTTGTATGGGTATGCTCTCAGCCGACGCAAGTTTACGCCAGCACCCCAGTAAGAGACATTAAGATTTTAGAATAGCGCTTGGGGACGGTGAATTTCAAGACTCTATATCTAATGGGTTCCTAAGTCGAAATCATTCTTCGTAAATAGAGATATGAGCGTAAGTCCTTCTGCTGCTAAGGTGTGCTCAGCGCCTGCTAACCTATCAACAATAGTTATAACTGTTTCCACAAATGCGCCGTTTTTACGCACTGCTTCTACTGCTTGCAAAGCAGAGCCGCCCGTGGTGGTAACGTCTTCAAACACGATAGCTGTATTACCTTCACTTAGATACCCATCTACTTTTTGGTCGGTTCCATGCCCCTTTGCTTTTTTTCGGACGAAGAAGCTGGGTATTGGTTTTTCCGGATAACTTCTCAAACTGAGCTGTGAAACGATTGGCACTGCGCCCATCTCCAGCCCACCGATGCAGTCTAGTTTGTGGTTTCTGATTTCTTTCCACAATGTATCAGTTAACAGGGTTGCTCCTTCAGGATCTAGCATCGTTTTCTTCATGTCAAAGAAGGTGTTACTCTTATGTCCCGAGGCGAGTGTAAAGTTTCCCGATGTAAGCAATGATTTTTTTGCGATAATATCGCGCAACCTATTTTTTTCGGGATTCTCTAACGACATACCGTTTAGCTCCTTGCTAATCTGTGAGTATAGTAATTTTAGCTCGTTTTAAATTTCTGTGCAGCCTTCTATTAACCCGGAATTTCAATCACGAGGTGTGCGTCGATAAGAGATAATAGAAGTATCATGCGGCTTTAACAAATTATGCGTAATGAGCATTAAGTGCCTCTGAAGCACCATAGATTGGAGTGTGTCCTCTTAACAAAATCTGAGTTGAACGTTCATAGGCTGCGCTGGGCATATTTATAGTTCCATCATTGGAGATGCTGCCTTCAATAGTGGCTTTCAGAATACCGGCAGGGTTGGCCATTTTAATTTCATGAAGACTATTGTCGTTTGTGAGTGGCTTTACTCCATGCACAATTTTATTAGCAACAGTCCCCGGAATTAAACATCCGGCAGCGAGGCACGCTCCGCCGGTTACCGCGAGCGATTTGTGGCAGGCCTGCGGAGTAAAGTACCGGACACTCAGACTTGCTCCGCGATCACTTTCATGCGTGTTAGCATGACCTATAATACAAGCTTTTGGTATTGTTTCACTGACTGCTAGCTCTTCCGGTTTGAGGGTAACGCCGTCTGCATTCTTTAATTTCATTGCTAGACCTGCAGCTACCCAAAGGTCTTGCATCTTGTCCATAAATATTTTGTCGGCATCCAGTTCGGCTGGATCTTCCTGAGCTGTTTTGCCAAAATCAGATGCACTGGCTATCACCATTGGTACTGCTAAGTCGACACAGGATACTTCTAGGCCATTAAAAACATCTATGGCATTACCCGTTGGCAGTAAAGCTCCGGTTTTTGAGCCTGCAGGCTTGAGCAAGGCCAGCTGCACCCCCGGCCATTTTCCCATAACACCGGGGATCTCCGCATCTGTTGCCATTGGTTGTCCTGGTTCGGGCATGTCAATCAAGGCATGGGTAACTACACCGGTGTTTGTATTGTATATGCGAACACGCGATCGCCCCGATTGAACTTTAATCAATCCAATTTCCTGAGCGAATATTGGCAATGTTGAAGACATATTTCCGCAATTGACACTCCAGTCTATAGCTGCTTTTCCTGGCGCGAGTTGAGCTAAGGTGCTATCGATGTCAGCATCATCGCGATCTGAGCGTCCGACTATGAACACTTTACAACTTTGCGGAATGCCTCTTCCAAGGCCGGTTATTTGCCTGTCGCCATGCACCTCCCCTTTTTGTGGTACGCCCATAAGGTGGCGTATTAATTCTTCGCGTAGCGGCTGACTCTCAGGAAGATGATCTTTGAAAAGAACGATGCCTGTCGAGGTGCCGCCCCTCATATGGTAAACAGGAATTTCTAGAACCCCAGCGAGAAAACGAGGCGCCATACCCAGACAATGTACCTTTTCATTAAACATCTAATTCTCCATCTCTCAAGGGATTTGTTTAGTAAAGTTAGCTTGTGAATCGAGGCATGTCCAAGCCAACACCTACCAAGTGTCCAAATAGATCGTAGATTTTGTCGACGGTGAGCTGAGGAAGAGGTGGCGATAAGATTGATGACAGATTAGCTCTGAGATGCTCTATGTTGCCAGTACCGAAGAGCAATACATCCACGCCTGGTTCGTGGCGGACAAACCTATACGCTGCGTCTATGATGCTTTTCGCGCCGCCTTCAACCATTAGGAAATCCAGTGGTTCGCCCAAAGCGAGGGCCGGGTCAATCTTCCCCTCTGCAGCAAGTGTTTTAAGTGTTTCCTTTAAATATTCTCTATCCGAAAAAATACTTCTAACAGCGTACATAAGAAGTGTTCCAACACCTTTTTTTTGTGTCAGGGGAAAGATTGTATTTCGTGCTTGTTGACACATTAAATGGTAGGCCACCATACAAACTTCCCAAATATCTTCCTCCAGCGCTTTTTCGATCACTGTGTGGTGGGGATCACAGGTTGCCGATTCAGTTAGCCCAAGGTGTTTGATTTTACCTTTTTCTTTTTCTTTGAGCAGTGCAGGAGCAAGTTCATTTAAGCTGTAGTCGTACTCCTCTGGTCTAACGCCATGTAAATTTAGCACGTCAACGTAATCTGTGTTGAGTCGTTTAAGAGAAGAATTAAGCCTGAAAATAACTTCGTCGGCAGTGAGACAGCCATCGGAATTCCTAATTGTGGACTTGGTGGCAAGTACAATTTTATCCCGTGAAAACGATTTTATTGCTTCACCTACGATTTGGTCGGAACCATAGTTTTCAGCTGTATCTATAAAATTGATGCCAAGATCAATTGCTTCGTGAAGGATCGCGATCGATTGCCCGGTCGTTCTACCAGTCTTGATTCCCAAGCGACTATTTCCGCCGGTGCCGATACCCGCAACACTTACCTTGAGTCCGGTTTTTCCAAGATTAGTATATTCCATGGCAAAGTGTTCCTAGGCCGAATTTAGGATGCATAAATATTTTCAATTTGTTATCTCAAGCGTCAGGACGAGATGTTGTGGCAAATGATTGATGCTGTTCGATTTCCTTCATCCAGACATCTAAGCGCGGGTGTTTAACTCGCCAATTATCCTCTGCACCACGCCAATCAGCATAGGAAAGAGCACAGGCGACAGTTAATGCACCCATATGTTTTTTACCTTCAAGCTCAGAAACAATCTGATCCAATGCTCTATATAATCGATTCGAGCGGTCGGTCTCCTTTTTGAGAATAGTGGGCGATTGCTCAGACGCATCCAGTCTATTCTGACTGCTGCGAGCAAACAAAGAGTCCATCAAAACGGATCCTATTGACTCCATTGTTTGACAAGAAAGGCGTTCTGCAGGATCTTTTGGATATAGCATTCCGTCCGAGATATCATTCATGTGCTGAGCAATCAATATGCATTCCGAAAGCCCAATACCATTATCTAACAAAAGAGTTGGAGCCTTGCCCGATGGGTGTGCAGATAAAAGAGTGTCTAGATTTTCGGGGATAGGCGACACATCAATTTCCTCGCACTGATTACGGTACCCTGCTTCAATAATTGCTATTCTTGCACGTCGACTATACGGGGATGTTGGTGTCATAAATAACTTCATATCAGATATCACCTTGCTAATTTAAAATTAAAAATTTTATCACGTTAAGGTATTCGTTTTCGATTAGACTTTAATTGATCTATGAATCAAACCCGTACAAAACCCCGGCATTAGTCGATAAAACCAGTTGGCGCGTCTCTCTATCTTTTATCCAATCAAAAATTGGATCTATGCAGTCGGCACTCTCTGGCACGCCAGGAAATGGGAACTTGGGATGTGGCCAATTAAGGGCAAAAAGCAAGCGGTCAGGTCGGGTTTTCGTTAGTTTTTTTGCTCTCGCCTTAAGATCTTCATAGAATGGTGGGCCGGATAATGAATTCAGATAAAGGGCCGAGAGACGTACCCATATGTTTTCACAAACCTGCAAAAGTTTCAGTAATTCGCAGAAATTTTTCCCGGCGTCACCTTCTTTGGGATCGGTTCTGCCAAAATGATCGAATATAATAGGGCATGGAAGCCGGGAGAGCATTTTGCCGTAGTCCAGAATAAAGTTGGGGTTTTTATCTTGCAGTTGTAATACCCATCCAAATGGTGCGATTTTTTTTGCAATCCCCTGCACCTGATCTAAGGTTATGTCATTATTAGAGCTTGATACTCGCACCCCTCTTATGCCTTTCACGTGTAGGCGTCGAATCTCCGCATGCTCAATCTCGGGAGAAACTACAGCAGTCCCACGTGCGAATTTCTGGCCCAGCAATTCTATGGCATCCAAAGTTATCGAGTTGTCTGTGCCATACATGGAAGAATGCACAATAACACAGCGTTCAATCCCTAGCCTTTTAAGCATTGCCTTATAGGCATCGACCGTTGCCATCCGTTTATTTTCTACCGTCCTTGGATACTGCTCAAGCGGCCCGTAAATGTGTGAATGGGTATCGCATGTTTTTGACGGTGTTTTAAAAAGAGGTGCTCTACCAGTATCTTCTGTAAAATCAATATCAGTCACCCGATTATTCCTGTTTTGATGAACTCGTCTTTGAGCGCTTCTTTGACTGTGAACCGCGGTTCGAATCCTAGATCATCCCGAAGTCTTTTGGTTACCACATGTCCGCCTCCCCTGAGGGAGGGGCCAGTGAAATTTACGGCGCCCGGGTTTGGCGCAAGGCACCTAATCATTTGGGAGTACTCTTTGTAGCTTAAGCAATTTTCATCGGGACCAGCGACATTATAGACAGGGAAAGAAGGTTTTGGGTGGCGCAGAGCAGCGATTGTGGCACCGACTGCATCATCAATGTAAGTATATTGTGTACATTCTTCACCTGAAAGAAAGTCTATGTCTATGTCTTCCCCTGATACAATTTTTTTAATACGATCGCGAGCAGCGGCCATTCCTTCGCCTTTTACCTTGGAGGGGCCTATAACGCCCGAGTATCTCAGAGCAAGAAAAGATAAATTATTTTGTTTTGCGAAACGATTTCCTAATATTTCACAATAGTATTTTCCAGCTCCATAGACTGATTTTGCGCCAGGGTCCATTGTTTCCTCGAACGGACCTATACCACCACCATACACCGCAATTGAGCTAGCAAAAATAAAACGGTCAACGCCTGCTACAACTGCCTCTTCTAAAATATTTATAGTAGCCGCTATGTTGACGGCATTAGCTTGTAGGGGGTTTTTTTCACAATCTCCTATTAACATCGCTGCAAGATGTACAATTTGGGTAGGTTTCGCTGACACAATCGTTGCCCTCACATGATTCGGGTTCGTTATATCGCAGCAATAATAATCGATTTTATTCTCTAGATTATATAAATCATTAGACGTAGGGGGATGCCTCGCAGCGATAGCCACAGGCTCACCTTGATCAAAAAGGTTTTTTGCCAACCCGGTTCCAATAGAGCCTGTCCCACCGAAAATGAGAATAGTCATAATAACTTTTATCATATCTATTGTTAAAGATTATACTTAACGAACTGGTTCCCAAACTATCGCAAGCCTCTATACTCAGCAAACCAAAATACGAGACACATAGGAGCAAATATAATGGCAATTAAACCGATACGTGTTGGTCTGATCGGCGCTGGTGGTAATATGAAGAGCCGCCATATTCCGGGTTTTAAAAAAATTGATGGTGTCATCCTCGCTGCCGTTTCAAATCGGTCGTATGCCTCTGGGAAGAAAATTGCTGATGAGTTTGACATACAGAAAGTTTGTCATGATTGGATTGAAATAATCGAGGATGAAACGATTGATGCGGTTTGCATTGGCACCTGGCCGTATATGCATGAGACACTCACGGTTGGGGCGTTGGATCATGGTAAGCATGTTTTATGCGAGGCGCGAATGGCAATGAATTCGGCTGAAGCACATCGGATGCTTAAAGTGTCTATGGATTATCCACGCCAAGTGGCGCAAATCGTACCATCACCGCGTACCTTCGCCATTGATCGAACCATTATCGAAATGATGGGCAAGGGATACATCGGGGATTTGATTTCTGTAGACGCGAGGGTTAACACCGGTAGCACGTTTCCCAAAGATGACTCACCAATGCATTGGCGTTTCTCGCGAGAGTTCTCCGGCAACAATATCATGGCCATGGGGATTCTGTATGAGGCAATGATGCGTTGGGTCGGCACAGCAAGATCTGTTCAGGCGCTTGGCCAATCGGTGATCAAGCATCGCATCGGCTCCGATAAGAGTCGCGTGCAAATGACCATACCTGACCATGTGGATTGCATCTGCGAAATGGAGCAGGGCGGTACCATGCGTTACAGCATTTCATCCGTGCTCGGCCATTCGCCTATGAGTATCGAATGCCATATCTTCGGCACCGAAGGTACAATCTCCGTGCTTGAAAAACATGGTGGCAAGCTGGAGGTCTATGCTGGCAAGCGAAAGGATAAAACTGTCAAGCGGGTAAATATCCCCAAATCGAAGCAAGGTTATTGGCGCGTCGAAGAAGAATTCATCAATGCAATTCGCGGCAAGGAAGAAGTCAAACTCACCGACTTTACAACGGCGACTAAATATATGGAATGGACTGACGCGGTCACACTTTCCATGCGTCGCGGCGAGAAAATCTATTTGCCGCTGGCAGATCGGGACTAAACAAAAAAGGTCAATGACGGGAATACCTGGGGTGCATAAATGCCCCTCCTGCACTATATCTAGAAAAGCATGGGTCCTAGGCGACAGCTGTGGCGTTCGTGAGTAAAGGAGAGTCACTGCCCGGTATTAGGATCATCCCGTGACGGTAATGACGCATCCCGGTTTGCCATATGTAAGCACTGAGTTGTCTGATCTATGTTCAAATGCCGGGTTAATTTTGCCCAGAAATATTGAGGCTTGTTTAGGCTCTAAGTTAGGGCAGTAGCGGCTAGTCTTAATAAATGTTCAGGTTTCAAGGGCACCATGACCATAAAAAGATTAGATGATAAAAATGAAAGTTTATTGAATTGACTATTATTAGATTTTGCGATGATCTAGTACATTTAAGCAGACCAATTGCGTGGAGAATGTTATGAGCGATACCTTGCCGCTTTCGGGCGTCCGCGTTGTCGATTTCACCCATGTCATCTCTGGGCCGTTTTGCACTATGATGTTGGCTCATATGGGTGCCGACGTGGTTAAAGTAGAGCGTCCCGATATAGGTGATTCGCTTCGAAATATACCGGGATATGAAGGCCGAGAGGAGCACCCGGATTATTTTAATTCAGTAAATAATACCAAGCGTAGTGTCGCGCTCGATTTGAAAAACCCGGATCAGCATGCAGCTGCCGTTGATTTGATATGTAATGCGGATGTGGTGGTGGAAAATTTCAAGCCCGGAACGGCGGACCGGATAGGTCTCGGCTACGAAGTGCTGAAAAAGATCAACTCAAAGCTGATTTATTGTTCCATTTCCGGTTTTGGGCAAACCGGCCCCTATGCCCAGAGGCCTGCTATCGATCCCATTATTCAGGCAGTCTCCGGTGTGATGAGTGTGACAGGTGAGCAAGATGGTCCACCCATGATGACGGGCTATCCTCTTACTGATACGGTGGCCGGAATGTATGGGGCTTTTGCGGTAGTATCTGCCTTGATAAAGGCGCGCGCGAGTGGGGTTGGCGAGCACCTGGATGTGAGTATGCAGGGTGCTATGCTTTATGTTCTGGGCTGTCGAATGGCAGAAACTTTGCAAGCTGGAGTCGTCACCGAACGCTCCGGTAACCAAAATCCTTTTCGCGTGCCGTCAGAAGTCTTCCTCTCCAGAGACAGGAGGCCAACTATTCTCCACTGCAGTAATAACAAGCGTTGGGAAGCTTTATGCCGCGCATTGGAAGTCCCCGAATGGGCAGAGAATCCAAAATACGGCACAATGCAGAAACGTCAGAAACATAGAGAGGAAATTCATGCAATGGTGGAGGCCAGATTTGCAGAGCGTGATCAGGCGGACTGGATGGTACGTTTTGATGCTGAGGAGGCTACTTGCATGCATGTACATGATTATCAAGAGGCGCTAGATCACGAGCAGGTAAAGTATCGGTCTCAGTTGACATCACGAGACCATCCTTTAGACGGTAAGGTATGGACTGTCGGAGTACCGTTAATGGATTCTGCTTATAATGAGGCGATTACACGGCCACCGACTTTGGGGGAAAACACCGTTGAAATTTTACAAGAATGGCTGGGTTGGGATGAAACCAAGAGCAAGAATATGCTGCAAAAAAACGGATAAGGGAGGTCACCATGTCAAAACCTAGTAAGGTCCGTATGGCGGAAGATGCTACTGGCAAGCGCACAACCTACGAAGAAATTAAAGTGGGTAAAGATTTGGGCTCGTTTGAATGGAGTGTTACCAAGGCCGATATTGAGCGGCAATGTTTGTTGGATGAGCATTGGCATGAGTGGTTTGTCAGTGACTCCCCATGGGGAGGAGCAGTCGCCCCGCCGCAGATACAGTCTCGTCCGCCACGCTGGCTATTGGGCCGTACGTATAATATTCGTGGTGTCAGTTATAAGCATGATTTTGAATATTTGAAGCCTATCAAGGCGGGCCAGACGCTCACTATTTCGGGTAAAGTTTCCGACAAATATATTAAGCGCAATCGAGAGTTTATGCGTTGGGATACTTTCGCCCATGATGAAGACGGCCAGTTGGTATTTTACGCGTCACGGGTTCAATGCATGGATATTATTGAGCGCGACGCCCCGCGTGAAGGCGTTGGTGTAGATGGCGGCCCAAAGCCGGAACGGATATAGAGGAATCTAATGGCGATTATTACGGAAGATACACCGATCGGATATGCATTACCGCAGGTTTCGCGTAAGCTTGACGTAGGTCTTAACCAAATTAAAACTAACGATGGTCAGTTAGACACTATACACACCGATGCTGAGGCAGCTGCTCGCGAAGGATTAAGTGAGCCGATAGCTATTGGCTCAAGGATTTTCGGTGTTATTCCAAGAATGATGATGATTTGTTTTGATGAAGGTTGGATTGTCGGTGGCAAAGGCTCCGTAGTTACTCGACGCCCTGCTGGTATAAATGATCTTATTACTGCGAAGGGTTATGTAAAAAGTAAAACAGTCGAAACTGAAGAAAAATTGCGTATTGAGTGTGAAGTTTGGGTTGAGACTGACAAGGGGGTCAAGGTTATGGTTGGTCAGTGCAGTGGACTGGTTGCGCGCACTGCACCTTAAAACCCGCGCGACCTCGCTCCGGCGAAGGTTTGTCAGAAGACTAGCGATTATTCTTATTGTTATGGCAAGCACCAACATTTTGCCGGCTGTGAGCCGAATGCTGATGTTGAAGAGTAACGCAAGCGGACAGTTCAATGCCGCGCCCTGGAGCATTTAACATTTGATGTCGCAACCAACAGTGCGTCGAAGGTACCCCCATTAACAATCAACAAAGAAAGATCGTAGTTTTTTGAGCCGCCCAGTATAAAAAATAAACCTCGGCTACTTTTTTAAATCTATGTAATCCAAATCAGTCCTTTGGTGCTGGGACTGTGCGAATGTAGGGTAGAGGCCCGCCCCAGCCATCGGGGTATTTCTTTTTTGCCTCAGCGTCGGAAAGCGCCGGTACTATAATCACATCTTCACCTTGACTCCAGTTAACGGGTGTTGCGACTTGGTGCTTTGCAGTGAGCTGTATTGAGTCAAGGGCGCGAAGGATTTCATCAAAATTTCGTCCAGTACTCATCGGATAGGTCAAGGCA
The DNA here is from genome assembly GCA_036339585.1 of Pseudomonadota bacterium. NCBI lineage: Bacteria > Pseudomonadati > Pseudomonadota > Pseudomonadota bacterium. The sequence continues at coordinate 88,196 of JAYZAS010000004.1, read as the reverse complement.
AGTTTAATAATTTTATCTGGTCCTATAACGAATACTGTGCGCACTGTCTGGTTGTCGGCGGCAGTCCGTCCCTCTGAAGTTGCTCCTGTGTCACTTGGGAGCATGCCAAATGCTTTTGCCACCTTAAGCTCTTTGTCTCCAATCAATGGGTAGTTTGGAGCATGGCCGGTTGCAGTTTTAATGTCTTTTGACCATGTGATATGATCATCAATTGGATCAATGCTCAAACCGATAATTTTACAGTTACGCTTATCAAACTCCGGTTTGAGACCAGCCATATATCCAAGCTCTGTTGTACAAACTGGGGTAAAATCTTTCGGGTGAGAAAATATAACAGCATATCCATCCCCAATCCATTCATGGAAATGGATAACTCCCTCTGTAGTCTCGATTTCAAAATCGGGTGCAATATCACCAATCGTTAATAACGCCATAAAAATTACCTCTAGAGCAATAAAAGACCATCGTAATTAAGCAGGATGTTATTAAAGTATAAGGTTACCCTAAATTTAGCAAAAATAAAGTGGTATCAATATAAAATAACATAATAACTTTCCGGTTTATTAAAGGGTTTATTTTATTTGTAAGGCCAGATTAAAAGTTTGCCACGGGTCAATAAGAAATGATCTTTTGGTGTGAAAAGAAAAACATGGGTGAGGATTATGGGGGCTATGTTTCTGTATTTTGCGGGTTATTGCCATCCCGTGGAAAAGGAGTGAGGCAATGGAAGCCGTATCGCTGAATATAAATTTAGGAACAACATTAAATGCATCAATCAAGTTTCTTAGTGATTTTGATAGAAAACCAAAGGTGATTATACCAGAAGAGGGACATGGTGTGGTTGAGCGCACCGGGGATTTCGAGGAGCGTTTGACCTTACTCACCGATGGTAGAGACGTTGCAGAACAATTTACGCTCGACCGAAATGGATTCTCATTTCATCGATTTAAGACTAAAATAGAAGACTTTTTAAACGAAACACAAGTACGTGAAGTTTACTATCGAGAGGTCCAATCATTTATAAGATCAATTACTGGAGCAAAAAAAGTACACGTATTTGACCACACCATTCGAATTGAAGAAGAAAACAAGCGCAATTCGCAATCGGTGAGGGCACCGGTAGAGGTTGCCCACAACGATTATACGGAAAAGTCCGGCCCGCAGCGTGTGCGAGATTTATTCGAAAAAGAAGAAGCGGAAGATTGGTTGCAACAGCGTTATGCTGTGATAAATGTTTGGCGGTCAATAAATGAGCCGGTAATCACCAAGCCGCTCGCGCTTTCCGATGCATCTACAATGCCGTCGGGTGATTTCATTGCGACTGACCTCGTTTACGCAGACCGTTTGGGTGAAATTTTCCAATTAAGATATAGTGCTGAACAACGTTGGTATTATTTTTCCAACATGACCCGCGACGAGGCTCTCTTGATTAAATGCTTTGATTCTGCAATTGACGGCCGTGCTCGCTTTACTGCTCACACCGCATTCACTAATCCAAACGCTCAGGAAAATAGCCCACCTCGTGAGAGTATTGAAGTGCGAACCCTAGTCGCATTTTAGGCTATCAAGCTAATATTCTTTGGTATGTTTAAACGGTGCCTGTCGAATTAAAAACTATTAATGCTTTATCTTAAAAAGTATCCTAATTATCCGAAGAGGTGATAATTAAACCGTCAGCTATTGTGACGCCATGCCCTTCTTCGTGCACAATTACCGGATTAAGATCAATTTCTGCAATAATGTCAGAAAAGTCGGAACCGAAGTGGCTCAATTTGACCATTAATTCGGCGAGCGCAATTTTATCAGAAGCCAACCGACCTCGCACGCCGTCTAGGATTGCGCTGCCCTTGAGTTGCGAAAGTGCTCTAAGCGCTTCATTTATCGAAATTGGCGTCGGTAAAATAACTCTATCTCGGAGCACTTCAACAAAAAGACCCCCTAGCCCAACCAACATCATCATTCCGAAAACGTCATCGTGTTTAAGGCCTAAGATGAACTCGACTCCATCGTTTGCCATCGGTCTTACAAGAACCCCATCCAGATCTGCACGTGGGCAATGTTGCTTGGCAGATGCGAGGATTTTACAAAAAGCATCCTCAATTTCGTTTTTTGTTTCAAGGTTTAAGATAACTCCACCCACATCCGACTTATGTGGGATGTTGGGTGACTGCAATTTCAATGCAACGGGCCCTGAGATTCCTTCGGCAATTGCAACAGCATCTTCAGTGGACTTTGCTAAACCTCCACCTCCGAGGTCTATGTCATAATGGCCTAGTATTTTACCGGTTTTGTACTCTGTCAAGACTCCACATTGATCAGCGCATGCTTTTCGAACGGCGTGCTCCCGAGCAGCGTCTGAAGTCCGGATGTCTGGAACCGCGAGGAATGCCTCCCGCAAAATCTTATAGTCTGCCATCTCTCTGACAGTTCTTGCACAGTTCGGCATATTCGTAAAAAAGGGATAGCCTGCTTTATTAAACATTATGGTGGACTCGGAAGACGGCAGTGTATAAGAGCACACCATAATTGGTTTTTTTGCCTCCTGTGCTACTCTTGCCAAATCATCGCCTTCACTTGAGAAAGAATGGGCATGCCGAGCTGAAGTGACGATGATTATAGAATCAACTTCTGGAGACTGTGAAACCCACTCTCCTAAAACACTGTAGCCGATTTTACGAATAGACCCCGCAGTTGCATCTACTGGATTTTGTGAGGTGGCGTAATGAGGTAAATGGGAGTCAATTCGATTACGCGTTGCATCATCGAGTAACGGAACTTCAAGGCCTATAGCGGTGCATGTCTCCGCCATCCAACCAGCCGATCCGCCAGACCCGGAACAAATACCTACTCTTTTGCCTAGCGGTAGACGATTGCCAAAATGAGAGAACCCTGCCGCAATATCGCACATCTCTTCGCGGTCTTTGCCTTCTATAATACCGTATCGTTGGAACATCGCTTTGTAAGCATCATAAGCTCCAGTCATTGCTCCGGTGTGAGATTGGGCCGCTCGGCGGCCGGCCTCTGATTTTCCAATTTTTGTCAGTATAATTGGCTTGCCGGCGCGAAGAGCCTTCTCTGCGGTTTGTTTGAATAGATCAGGTGTTTTCACATCCTCAAGGAACAACAAGAAAGCATCAGTCTTCCCCTCATCGAGAAGGTAATCCACAAAATGAAAGGTCTCAAGCGCGGCTTCATTTCCTGTGGTAATCACGTAGCTGAAAGGAAGCTCTTTTGGGCGACCCTGATCATAGAGACCAAACCCTGAGCCACCACTCTGAGCAATGGCAGCTACAAATCCACTTTTTCGATAATCAGGGGTCAAACTGATACTAGGTTCCGCGACTGCAGGGCTAAAGGTGGGACAAAGAGATTTTAATGTGTTGGCAAAACCCTCGGAGTTCGGGCCGCTTATAGCCATGTCGAACTTAATTGCTATTTCGTTTATTTTTTTTTGGAGGTTTTTACCCTTACGGTCTCCACCTTCAGCAAAACCTGATGTTATAATTTGTGCTGCTTTTACACCAGAATTGCCGCAACGTTCCAATTCCTCCAGAATGAACTCTGCTGGAATGATTATAAGAGCAAGATCAATCTGTTCGGGCACTGATTCTACTGAACTGAAGGCCTTTAACCCTTGGACTTGCTGGGCACTTCTACTAATCGGATAAATCTTCCCTCTGTAGGGGTGACTCAGTAAAACTTCCATAGCACGTCCGCGAATAATAGACTTATCATTCGAAGCCCCAATCACAGCTACGGTTGTTGGATTGAGTAGAGCATTTATATCGGGCATCGTTCTCGCTTAACGAAGTCCTAAACCACGAGCGATGATCCCCCGCAGCACCTCAGTTGTGCCGCCCTGTATGGTGAGTTTTGGAGCAACCTGAATGCCGTAGTTCAGCAATGCGTCGAATGAGGCGCGATTGCCATCTCCTGGGGGCACGAAGGTTGCCAAGTCACGCGCTTTTGCTGGGAGCTCCTGTTCCCAAATTGTACCGAGGTCTTTTACAAGAGAACCTTGGATCGTAGGTTCTTCGCCAGCTTGCAACATACCATTAACCGAAACTGACATGCGCCTAAGTGTATGTAGTCCGGCAACCAAACGACCCAGACCCTCGGCCGCTCGAGCGTCTGGCTGTTTCCCGAGTACCTGCGCTAATTCAAATAAAACATATGATGTTTCTAGAAACCGCTCGGGGCCGCTGCGCTCGTAGGCAAGTTCACTCGTTGCTTGCTTCCAAGCTCCGTCAATCTCGCCCAAAACATATTGGTCCGGGATAAAGGTATCTTCAAAAACTACCTCATTAAATTCGTGTTGGCCACGGAGATTTACCACCGGGTTAATTTTGATATTGTTGAAGTTTTTTAAATCAACAAGGAAGTTTGTTAAGCCATGGCGACGGTTTTCTTTCGTGCACGGTGAAGTTCGAAATAATGCAATCATATAGTCTGCCAAGTGAGCGTAACTGGTCCAAATCTTACTCCCATTGATAAGCCACCCACCGTCGGTTTTGGTTGCTTTCACTCGTGCAGCAAAAAGATCTGAACCATTTGATGGCTCACTCATACCGATGCAAAAGGTACATTCTCCTGCGGCTATCCGGGGTAAAATGTCTGCTTTAATATCCTCGTCTGCTAACTTTAGGATAATAGGCCCACTCTGACGGTCTGCGGTGAAATGCCCACGTACAGGCGCATTGGCAACCCGCATTTCTTCTGTGACCACGTAACGTTCAAGGAAGGTGCGCTCATGGCCGCCATATTTTTTGGGCCATGACATTCCAATCCAGCCTTTAGCTCCAACTTTACGGCTAAATTCTTTATTAAAAATTCCTCCCATTGCATTTTCTCGTCGATCAAATGTGCCGGCTGCTTCCTCCTTGTGAAGAAAGTCGCGCACCTCATGGCGCAAATCCTGACATATTTTTGGAAGTCGAATAGGATCGAATCGTATATTCACAGACATAGCATGTTCCTCACAATCATTATTTAGCGGGCGGCGATGGTGGGCCATAACTGATCAGCCCCATTTGCCGCTACAAATTCTCCGAGGGCGACAGCCCAGACACTTTCACCACCAAAGTCATCACGCCAACTCCAAAGTCTTTGGGTGTAGCGGTGTAAAATATGTTCAGTTGTGTATCCGATAGCGCCGTGGACTTGATGCCCAATGGCTGCCCCCTTTCCTGCTGCTTCTCCAGCCCGTATTTTGGCACTTGCAATTTCAAGAAAACCTGCATCATTAAAACCGTCCCCACTATTTATCGTGTCCGCTGCAGAAGAAGCTGCTGAAACTGCTGCGGCCGCCTCTCCAGCAAGCTGGGCCAGATTATGCTGCACCGCTTGAAACTTTGATATGGGGCGCCCGAAGGCTTCTCTATCTTTTGAATATTGAACGGCAATATTGAGAATATGTTGCAGGGCTCCCCCCATTTCCGAACATCGGATCGCTGCACCCATGCGTAATAAATGATCTCGTGTGAGTTTTGTTTCCGCGCATTGGACCGGCGTTACTCGATTGAAGTCAATTGTGTCGCGAGGTTCTGAAGCATGGCTGTCATGTTGTTGAAGGATGCAGTCTTCGCGATTCACTAATGCTAAGAAGGACTGGCCATTTCTTTCCGCAAGCACAACAACTTGTGCAACATCGCGCCCAAATGGAATCTGATGGGTGATACCTGTAAGTGTATCGTTGTCATTGAGTGTGACAGTGTCGTGTTGGTTGACTGGAGCAATGCTCAACATGCCATCAGGAACATTAAGGCCTGTCTCCGATAATAGCCAACCGGCCAATAGCGTTTCGGCGATTGGCACGGGAATGGCAAACTGCCCTGCAATACGAAGTATCTCAAATCCGTCAGCTACATTAGCTCCCACACCATTAAATTGCTCCGGAACCCATGCTCGGGTTAAGCCATTTCCTTCCAACGCACTCCATAGAGTTGCCTTCCATTTTTCGTCTTTCGAGTTATTGATAGTTTGAGGGTCGCAAAGATCGTTAAGAATTTTTGCGGTGGTATTGATGATAATATTATCCGATCCGGTCATTGCGTTGGATTTCCCTTTTTGCTACCGCCCACACAACAAGGGCGGTGCGACTGAAGACCAAAGTTATATACAAACTACATTTAACAACTTTTTCATAAATTTACGCAAATCGATATTTTTCTGCAATGGTGTGTCTTAGAATTCATGTCAGTCGTTCTGGCAGAAAAATTCTGCATCTCTGTAGATCAAAAAAAGCATCAGGAACAGACAGATATATAAAATTGTTGACAATAATGCACCATAAGCTTAGCTAGGCTAAATCCGATGAAAGTAAATTCGAAACTCAAGTTAATCAGGCCGACGTCACTGGCCAGTGTGGTGCAGGCGGAAATCGAGCGTCGCATTGTAGACGGTGAAGTTGCTCCTGGTGACCGCATAAATGAAAATTCAATGGCCGCTGAAATGGGTATTAGTCGCGGACCGATCAGGGAAGCTTGTAGCGCACTTGTTAAAGCTGGATTGCTCGAATTCATTGTTAATCGCGGTTGTTTTGTGCGCGTCGTATCAACGCATGAAGCAAGAGATCTTTATGTCTTAAGAGCCTCATTGATGAGGTTAGCGGGTCAATTGCTTGCCGCGCGCATTACCGACCAAGAGATTAAAGTGCTAAGTAAAATGGTGGAGGAAATGGCAATAGCGGCCGCTATTGAAGACTTTCAGGGGTACTATAGTGTTAACCGAACTTTTCATGATTCAATTGTTGAATTCGTCAACAATAAGCGTCTACGCGAAATATGTAACGGCCTCGACAAGGAGCTACACCTCTATCGTACTCAAAGTATTTCCCGCAGTTTGAAGGAGTCCGATCGGGAGCATAAAGAAATAATGGCAGCTCTCGCATCCCGTGACTCAGAGAAAGCTGGAGAAGCTTTAGCGTCTCATATCCATAATAGTATGGCTAGATTTTTTTCGGTCACTACCTCTGGCCGTGTGGCAACAATATCTGCAGCTGTAACAGGAGCAAAAATATGAAATTTGGCAATTTTCTTTTTCCTCAATGCCCAGACCCAGAAAGTGACGAGCGTGTCATTGACGAAACTGTAATGGAAGCGAAGCTCTGTGACGAATTGGGTATGGACTCAGTTTGGTTAGCAGAACACCACTTTGATGGTAACTGCGCATATGTGGATCCAATAAGCTTTGCTGCTGCGATTGCGGCAACTACAGAACAAATTAAAATAGGGTTTGCTGTTGCTCAGATGTCATTGCATCATCCTATACGGCTAGCTGAGCAGATTTCTATGATCGATAACCTGAGTAAAGGCCGATTAATTGTTGGTCTGGGGCGTGGCACAGCATACAATATTTATGATTATCTAGGGTTTGGGATAGATCCTGATGAAGCCTATGAGCGCTTGTTGGAGGCAGAAGAAATCATGGTCAAGGCCTGGACAACTGAAGATTTTAGTTTCAAAGGAAAATATTGGGATATTTGGTTGCCCGCACTTAGACCGAGGGTTTATTCTAAGCCTCATCCTTTCATGATACGTGCATGTTCCGGTGAAGAGGCGATGCTAGGCCAAGCCCGTGAGGGCAAGCCTTTCCTCATGAATGTACAATCTGTCGATGTTATCCAGCAGCGCATGGATCTTTACAGATCAACCATGGCGGAGGCAGGTTATGATGATGCCCGTATACAAACTTGCGTTGATCAAACGTGGATTTGGAAAAATATTTTCGTTGCCGATACAGATGAGGAAGCCGAGCGAATTGGCCTTCCTCTATTTGAAGGACAGCGCGATCACCGTATGGCTATGCGGAAAGAGGTATATGAGGCTCGTGGCCTAACTCTCGATAAAAGCATGGAAACAGGTGCAGCACCCAAAAAGGCTGCTGCCCGTAATGTTACTAAACACAGTTTACTTTGTGGTTCGCCGGCCACAGTAGCAGAGCAAGTCGCAGAAATTGATGCTGTCGGTGTTGGGGGCCTTATTCTGCAGTTCCGTTTGGGGGCAGCGTCACATGATGTTGTTGAGAATAGCATTCGACTATTCATGGATAAGGTTGCTCCTGAAATAGGACAAAAAAAGGCGGCCTAATAATGGTTGATCTTGGTGCGAAAGGTGCCGGAGAAAGGTTCGACCCAATAACACTTGAAATATTTTGGAGTAGGCTCATTTCAATTGCAGATGAGTCCGCGGCAGCCTTACTTAGAACATCTTTTTCAACCATCGTTCGAGAATCAAATGACTTTGGCACCGTTTTGATGGACGCCAATGGCGATTCACTCAGCGAAAATACGGGGGGTATACCGTCTTTCGCTGGAATTCTTCCTGTAACACTTAAACATTTCCTTGCCAAATTTCCCCAGGCAACATGGAAACCCGGAGATTGTGTGATAACCAATGACCCTTGGTTGGCCACTGGTCACTTGCCCGATATTACAATGGTAATGCCAGTCTTTTGGAATGGTCAGTTGGTTGGTTTCTCGGGTTCAATTGCTCATTCTCCTGATATTGGAGGTTCGTTATGGTCTGCAGATTGTCGCGAACTTTTCGAAGAGGGTCTTTGTATCCCACCACTTAAGTTTTTGAAAGAAGGAGAGCTTAATAAGGACGTTGAAGAGATGATTGTTTGCAACGTGCGGCTGCCCGAGCAAGTACTGGGCGATCTCAACGCACAGGTCACAGCGAACCAGGTCTGTGGGCGCCGTCTCATAGAATTTTTGGAGGATTCCGGACTGGATGATCTTTCCCTTCTTTCAAAATCTTTGCTTACCCGAGCAGAAACGGCTATGCGAAACGCTATTGAAGAAGTGCCGGATGGAAGCTACCACGCTTCCCTTGATGCGGATGGGTTTGACGAGGATGAAACTCACATCGAGTGCGCAGTTACTGTGAAGGGCTCTAGTATCGAGATTGATTACAGCGGAACATCAAAACAAATCAATCGCGGCCTCAACACAGTTATGAATTACACACACGCATATTCTGCATATCCAATCAAATGTGCACTTGACCCACTCACGCCTAGAAATGAGGGATCATACCGTCCAATTAGCGTTGTGGCTCCAGAGGGATCGATTCTAAACCCTACTCGTCCTGCACCATGTAATGCTCGCCAACTTACCGGCCATATGTTGGCCGGAGTGATTTACGCAGCATTGGCACAAGCTGTTCCATCCAAAGTTATTGCGGACAGTGGCAGCGCACCGAGTATGCGTGCAATTTTTAGTGGTCTGAACCCGAAGGGTAATAGGTTCACACAAATTTTATTTGCTAGCGGCGGGATGGGCGCACGTCCAACAAAAGATGGAATTTCAACAATTGCATTTCCAACAAATGCAGGTGCTGGCAGTATTGAGGCGTTTGAAAGTGTGGCTCCCTTGATTGTTTGGCAGAAAGAGTTTCGTGCAGACTCAGGAGGTGCTGGCACGTATCGTGGTGGTTTGGGGCAAGTGTGTGAAATAGAATCGCGCGCACTCGAGCCATTGCAGCTCTCTTTATTATCAGATCGATGGCGCCATCCAGCAGTCGGCATTTTGGGTGGGCTGGAGGGGGCAAAAAGCCATATAAGCTTTAGTGATGGAACGGTACCTCATCAAAAATCACGCACAGTAATAGAGCCGGGCATAAGACTAAAAATGATATACGCTGGCGGTGGAGGCTACGGAGATCCCACGCAACGTGAACGTGGACGAGTGTGTGAAGACGTAAAAAATGGTTATGTCACTGCTGCGGCAGCTAGGCGTCTTTATGGGGAAGGCGGATGAAAAAACGCATTCGCATCGGTGTTGATGTTGGGGGCACCTTTACTGATTTCGTTCTTGTTGATGAGGAACGCGATCAGATTTTTACAGGCAAGCAGTTGACCACACCTTCAGATCCTAGCGCTGCAATCCTAGATGGTGTGGGCCGTCTGCTATCAGACGCAGGAGTGTCTCCAGCGGCCGTAGACAATATCGTGCATGGAACTACCTTAATCACAAATACGATTATTGAGCGGACCGGTGCAAAAGTTGGGTTGGTAAGTACCCTTGGGCATCGTGACACTCTCGAAATGGCCAAAGAGATCCGTTACGACCTGTATGATCTGTTCATTGAGTCACCACCTTCGCTAGTGCCAAGGTTTCTCCGGGAGAGTGTTGCGGAACGTATTTCGGCAGATGGAGAAATTCTGCTTGAGTTTGATGAAGAGGGATTTAAGAATTCCTTGAGAAAACTTGTGCAGGAAGAAAACATAGAGGCATTAGCTATTTGCCTCATGCACTCGTATCGCAATCCAGTCCATGAGCGGTTAGCAAAGAAGATTGTCAGTAAACTGTACAAAGATTTGCCTATCACACTTTCGTCCGATGTGGCGCCGGAGATTCGTGAATTTGAGCGGGCGAGTACTGCGTGTGCTAACGCATATGTACAACCGTTAATGCAGAGTTACCTAAAGAAGCTTGAGAAGAGATTAAATGCGCTAGGACATGATGGCACCCTCTATATCATGTTGTCTGGGGGAGGGATTACTACAGTAAGGGATGCTGAGGCATACCCCATTCGGTTGATTGAATCAGGTCCTGCTGCAGGTGCAATGGCAGCATCGTATTACAGTACACTAACAGATACTAAGAATCTGATATCGTATGATATGGGTGGTACCACTGCCAAAATGTGCCTCATTGATAACAACAGGCCTGACCGAAAATATGACTTTGAGGCCGGCCGAGTTCGTCGTTTTGCTAAAGGGTCGGGTTTACCACTGAAAGTGTCAGTGGTGGATATGATTGAAATTGGTGCAGGAGGGGGTAGTTTGGCATCTGTAGATCAGATGGGATTACTGAAGGTAGGGCCACGTAGTGCCGGTTCCCAGCCAGGTCCAGTTTGTTATGGGCTAGGTGGCAAAGATCCTGCAGTGACTGATGCGGATTTATACTTAGGCTATTTAAATCCGGACTATTTTTTGGGTGGTCAGATGACACTCAATTTGGAGAGAGTAGAAAAATCAATAGAAGAAACATTAGCAAAGCCGTTAGGACTAACTGTTTTGGAGGCGGCTGTTGGTATTCATAATGTTGTAAATGAAAATATGGCTGCCGCAACACGAATGCACCTTGCTGAAAAAGGCCGTGACCCACGTAAATACGATATGATCGCATTCGGTGGTGCCGGACCTGTTCACGCTTGCCATATGGCGCGTTTGCTCAAATTAGATAATGTTATTGTGCCATTGGGGGCGGGCGTTACGTCCGCTTTAGGGTTTTTAGTAGCTGCACCCGCTGTTGATTATGTTCGCAGCTACGTAGCGCGATTAGAACAAATAAACTGGGAATATTTAAATCAGTTGTTCTGCGATATGGAGGATGAGGCGAGGTCACTCCTAATAGAAGCTGGCGCAGCTAACGAAGATATTACGTTCGAACGTAACGCCGACATGCGGCATGTGGGGCAAGGTTTTGAAATTCCAGTTCCAGTTCCAGACGGTAAATTATCTGGGTCACATATCGACGAATTGCGTCTTAATTTTTTTGATAGTTATAGGAACCTTTTTGAGCGAACTGTCACCGATATTGCGATCGAAACTATGAGTTGGAGGCTTGCGGCGACTGCGTCAATACCAAAAATTGCTCTCAACTTTAAGGGGCAGAAAGGGTCCGTGGATAACAAACTAAAGGGCCAGCGGTCAGTTTTCTTCTCTGAAACGGGTTTTGCTCCTTGTAACGTTTATAATCGGTATGCTTTTTTTGAAGGGGATACTGTAGAGGGGCCTGCGATTATTGAAGAGCGAGAGTCCACGACTGTTATGCCGCCTGGAACACGAGCTAGAATTGATGAGAGTTTAAATTTACGGATAGAGTTAAATGCTTGAAGTTAAGCGCCATTTAATTCATGAAATAGCAAAATTCAAAATAGTTTGGAGCGTTAAAAGAGCTCAAAGAAAATATGGTGGCGCCCATGCAAAGCCTGGATGAAGGTGCATTGAATTTATTATTTTACGGGGCCCGAACGGCCCGAAATTGGCAAAAAAAAGAGGTCGCCAAAGAGGTTTTATATAAACTGCACAGCCTTTTCGTAATGGGGCCAACCTCAAATAATGCACAACCGGCGCGAGTACTTTACATTAAAAGTAAAGAAGCCAAGTCTCGCCTCTGGCCTTGCCTCTCAAAAGGAAATTTGGAAAAAAGTATGGCTGCTCCTGTAACTGCAATTATCGGATATGACCTTAAATTTTATACCAAATTAGATGAACTATCAGGTTTACCGGGGAGCGGTGCCCGGTTTGTAAAAAATCCATCCACAGTGGAGCCTTTCGCATTTCGTAATTGTTCACTACAAGGAGGGTATTTCATCATAGCAGCTCGCGCCCTTGGTCTAGATGTGGGACCAATGTCAGGGTTTGATAACTTGGCGGTTGATAGTGAATTTTTTGCTGGAACAAACATTAAATCTAATTTTCTTTGTAACATTGGATTTGGGGATTTTACCAAAACCCAGCCTCGGCCGCGTCGAGTAAGTTTCGAGGAAATATCGGACGTCATTTGAGGATCGATATTTTTGGAGGCTTGCGTTGGTGTCTGAGCTTCATTAGCGTAGAGAATCATCAAGAAAATTTGTTTTAGGGAGTAATTTAAAATGCACTGGACTAAACGCCGCGAAAAATTTCGCGCTTACCTTGAGGGAGATAAATGTTATCACCCTGGTTCTGTTTATGATGCCATTTCTGCGCGTATGGCTGAAGACATAGGATTTGAAGTTGGCATGTTTGCTGGCTCGGTAGGGTCATTATCGGTTTTAGGGTTGCCGGATGATATAGTCCTCACACTGAGTGAATTTGCCGGCCAGGCTTATCGTATAAATCGCGCAGGGCAACTGCCTCTTATAGTTGATGCAGATCACGGTTATGGGAATGCGCTTAATGTTAAACGCACTGTGGAAGAGCTCGAAACGGCCGGAGTTGCCATGCTTACTATTGAGGATACAGAGCTTCCTAAAGCTTTTGGCACAGTAGGAACTACGAAACTAATTTCTGTTGAGGAGGGTGTCGGCAAAATGAGGGCTGCCTTAGAGGGAAGGCAAGATCCGTTGTTGGTCGTTGCAGGACGCTCTAGTGCTGCCGGTGTAAATGGCATTGAAGACGCGATCAAACGCACCAAGGCCTATGAGGAAGCGGGTGTTGATTGTATGTTTCTCGCTGGAATTGAGACGCGAAGCGAGGTAGAAGCCATTTCAGCGGAAGTAAGCATACCGCTTATGCTTGGCAGTACGCCAGACGAAATACGTGATCTAGAATTTTTGGGAAGTCAAAGAGTACGCTTTGCTCTTCAGGGCCATAAACCAATCATGGCATCCATTAAGGCGACCTTTGAGACACTTAAACAGCTTAGAAACGGTGTTGATCCAAAGGATTTAGATGGAGCGTCGGCTGAACTCTTAGCCAAATTTACTTGTGCAGACAATTTCAAGCGCTTGAAAAAAGAGTATCTCGGTTAGGTTTTAAGCATCCTCCACGCTGCGTTCGATACTTGTTTTAAGTTAGGATGGGGAGACACCTAGACGGCATTTCGTGCCTTCTCTCCGAGGTTCACGTATTATCTTCATGCAAAGTGGTTAATTGACAGTCGCTAGTGATTGATCGCCTTATACCTTCGCAGCATGGGTGGTAGATTTCTGCAACTGATGTTTATTCGTCTATTTTGCCATATAGCTATAAGCAAGAAAAAACGCTCTTCGGAAGGCTAGTATGAAAAAAGATGTTGCAAACGACGATAGTGACAGATTACCCCAACTTATTTTTTCGATGGTGAGCCGGGGGCTGCTTTTATTTCCAAGTCATTTGATGAGAAATCGGCCCTCAAATAAAAGTAAAAGCGAACAACAAATGTTTTAATTAACTGCCACTATCTGGTAAAAAACGCACGTTCTAAGGATACATTTCCTAAAATAACTGGGTACTACTGGCACTATGAGCAAATTTATTTTCGTGTAAATGCAAGGCAATTAAACCTTTATGTGATTTTTGCTAACACCAGGTAATGGCACGGCCGTAGGATAAAAGGGGCTAAAAGATAACTTCGACTAACGAGGGTCCATCTACATCTATTGCACGTTCAAAAGCCTGACAAAGGTCTTGAGAATCCTCCACCCTTGTGGCTTCAACACCTAAACTGTGGGCAAACCCAACCCAATCGATCACGGGTCGGTTAAGACTTAGCATACCAGTAGCAGTAGGGCCTGGTGTGCCTGCGCCAACACCGGCCAGTTCACCGACTAGGATATTGTAAGAGCGGTTAGCAAAAATCAGAGTTGTTATATCCAGTCCCTCTCGTGCTTGGGTCCACAGGGCTTGGGGGCAGTACATGCCGCTTCCGTCGCTTTCAAGACAAATAACTTTTCGATCAGGACAAGCAACCGCGGCGCCTATGGCCATAGGCAAACCTAATCCAATTGAGCCCCCACAATTTTGAAGCCAGTCATGTGGGTGTGCCCCAGAGGTGTAAGGGAAAAAATTTCGCCCCGTAGTGATACTTTCATCCACAACAATAGCATTTTCAGGCAGTAGTGCACCTATTGCGGCTGCAATGGTGTCAATGGTTATTGGACCCCTTGGTTTTTGTGGCTTATCAAGACATTGTAATTCCGGTTGTACATGATCGGCATCCAGTGCATTGGCAAGCGCCACGAGTGCCCCCAAACAATCTTGTCCAGGGGATGCTAAAGTTTCTATTTGGCAGTTTTCAGGGGTTAGTTGGCTAGGCAAGTGGGGGTAGGCAAAGAAGCCGACAGGTTCAGAGGCTCCCACGAGCAGGACTTGACTAAAAATGCTTAAAGTTTCGAGCGCTTGGGGTACTGGGTATGGGATGCGATCTACCGACAGTCGGCCAGCTCCTCGTTGTATTCTTGCATTCATGCCTTCGGCCATCACGCTTACCCCAGTCTTCGCTTTAATTTTTGCAACTGTTTGTAGCGGGGCCTCTCTCAATGCATCGGCTCCAAGTAGAATAAGTGTTCTATGATCCCCACCGATAAATTTTGCGGCATTCTCTATTACGGCATCCTCTACTTGTTCTGGTGCAGAAATTTTTGGGAGTATGCCGACGACGCCATCTCCATTCCAGGCGGTGTCGGCCGGTAAAATCAAAGTGGCAACCTGCCCTGGTGGCGCGCTCGCAGCTGCAATTGCTTCAGCGCCGTCCGGTCCGACTGTTCTAGATGTGGTTGCAGCTTTAACCCAAGCTGAGACTGGTTTGGCCAACCCCACAATATCAGAGGTAAGAGGCGCATTGTGCTTGAGGTGGTGTATTGCGTGGTCGCCTACTATGTTAACAACCGAGGAACGGGCCTTTTTCGCATTATGAAGGTTCGCAATTCCATTGGCGAGACCTGGCCCAAGATGAAGCAAGGTAGCTGCCGGTTTTTCAGCCATGCGCGCGTATCCGTCAGCGGCACCTGTAGCAACACCTTCAAAGAGGCATAAGACGCATCGCATGCCTTCTATTTTATCAAGCGCAGCCACGTAATGCATTTCGGAAGTGCCAGGGTTGGCGAAAGACACATCGACACCACCGCGCAGCAATGTTGAAACAAGACTCTCGGCTCCGTTCATAGGTACCACCTTCATTGGGTTAAAGAAAACTGAGGCTAAGCTTCACGCCTCAATATAGGCTATTTAGGCAAGCCAAAACAGCTTTTGGTAAGAGGTGCTTGCAAGCATAGTTTAAGTGTCCACTGTGCAAGGAACACTTATTTTGCGGTGCAGAAGAGTTAATTTTATAAGATTAACGAAATTATGGACCTTACGGAAACTACGTCAGCGCTTCTTGGTTTTTTTGAAGCAGTGTGACAAATACTTCATCGTGTCCCAACAATCACGCCATTTCCTGCGCTACGAAAACGGTTTTCCAGACGCCACATAATATTTCCGCGGCAAAATTTGTTTTGTATGCAGTT
Organism: Pseudomonadota bacterium; assembly: GCA_036339585.1. NCBI lineage: Bacteria > Pseudomonadati > Pseudomonadota > Pseudomonadota bacterium. The sequence goes on along the minus strand of JAYZAS010000004.1, from coordinate 72,273 downwards.
CTAGTTAAAAACTATCAAAACAGGAACGATGTACGGCTTTTAAATGACGTGAACCTAGCATCTTAAAACAGATTGTTTGGGAGGGTGCAGGATTTTGCAGACAAACAGGGAATGAGGTTGTCAGTATTTAGGATGTTCAACGATGAGAAGATCAGCAACCACGCTTTCGAGTGCGACGACAGCGTCTTTAATCTCGCCACCGAACTTATTTCGTTTTGACACGTGTCTCAAGTGGTCGGCAATTATTTGGAGTGAAGCTGCTGAAGTCTTTATAGTCCTATTTTTAGGCATGTATTTATTCCTTGTTAGAGCGATATGAAAACTAAATTTTTAGGTGCGGCCTACGGATGGTGATGCTCTATGAAACGTTCAATTTTTTGCATGACCCACCTGTGCCTTTTTTCTGCCTCGTGATCGCCACGTTTCTGTGCCATTCCCGCTTCCCAATTAACGGAAGAATAAAATCCTATTAATTCATCCTCAGACATCTTACGTCCCATCCCCTGTGCCTCCAAAAATGTGCTGGCTACACCTTGGTTGCCAGCAGTTAATCTGACATGCTTCGATCAGGATTTTATGACCTGATCGGGAGCGGGTCAGGTGACTGCTTAGAAAAAATTAGACCAGTAACACTGAACCCAAGCGCGAATAACAAATGAAAAATCAGTAATTCGCCGAAGTACATCCAAACTCCGACCATGAGGCAAAAAAGCATTGTCCACATAACGCTTAACCATGCCATCAACTGAAAACGCTGCGCAGGAGGGAGCTTCCAGAGCGGGTTATATTGGTCATTCATCAAAGCATTGTATGAAGACACTAATTTCATATTAATTATACGCATCATAACCTATAAACGTTTTACATCAGGATTTAGATCACTCTCCCCAGTTAGGTTAAGTAATTTTGACGGAAAGGCGATACCGAAGAGATGCGGTTTCGTATAAAAGCCCTTATATAAAGGGTACATATTACTCAGCCGCTTGAGGTTGACTGAAATGATGTTGGGTCAACTCTTGAACGCAAATGTGGCGTTTTTACAAAAACTGAAGAACCTGATGAATAACAATTTATCACTCAACATTTTGTATAAAATTACCCACCATTTTGAGATTCTTATAAACACTTACTGTGTGCATAACAATTTTGTGAGGTTAGCATTCAAAAAGGTTGGTTTAGGGTTTGGGTGTTTGCACGATTTTCTGCTACACCTTTAGGCTCATATTGGACAATTATTAGCACTCCGAATGAATGTCGCGACTTAATCAAATCCATGCTTTAAATAGGCGCCTTTTACGCGCTCGATTTTTAGCAGAGCCCTTACTAGCCGTTATGGGAGAGGATGACTGGTCTAGCACTCCCATATCCAAATCAGCAAAACTCAGAAGCCAAAACGGCACCTTTATTTACATCGATGTGCCAATTAGTTGGCTAGAATTACTGATAAAAATTGATGATCAACTCATACGGTCCGGCACCAAGTTCAAGACTGATATTGTTTCAATCTCAATAAGTGAAAATATTATACAATATGAAATCGGAGCAATATCGCCGCGGCACATGGACATAGCGCCACCTCATCTGGCGGCGAATGATACTACGTGAGGTGAAGCATTAGCAGTGGCAATGGTTGGAAACAAATCACAGGTAACAGTGCGTAGATTAATATACGGGCTCGGCGTCGCAGGGCTGGTACCATTTTGTTTGTTAGGACTTTTCCCGAACTTTGCAAAAATATCGTTTGAACCTTTATCGGGACTTGTAGTTTACGGAGCTCTAATTCTGTCGTTCCTTGGTGGGGCCGTTTGGGGGTTATCACTTCACTCGGTCGAAACATTTCCACGAAAATACCCTTTCCTAATCATTGCAGTAGCGCCGTCTCTTCTCGGTTGGGTATGTGTGTTTTTACCCATAAGATATGGGGTTTTCGCTTTAATTTGTTTTTTCACGTTGATGCTATTAATAGATTTTGCTCTTTATCGTGTCGGTCAAATTGAGAGCTGGTATATAAAATTTCGCCTTTACCTAACAATTGCTGTTATTAGCATTCTCGCAACTGCTACTTTTGGTTGATCTGATCTCCATTAATGACCACACTTTGCTGTGATAGTTGTGAGCCGGTATCTTTATGAATGATTATGCTCCATTGAAATCACTATGTTATCTATATGGTTTTTTGCTGGTGTTTCTTTTGGCAGGGTGTAATCAGATCCCTGTCGGTTTAGAGGCCGTCACGCCCTTCGATGTTCAGCGTTACAAAGGTCACTGGTATGAAGTTATGCGACTTGACAACAGGTTTGAGCGCGGCCTCAGCCATGTGACAGCAACTTACGACTTGCGCAACGACGGGACGGTAAGCGTGTTAAACCGCGGTTTTAATAGTGCCAATTGTGAATGGGAGGAAGCCAGGGGAGTCGCTGTTTTTCAGGAAAAAAAAACTGTTGGTAGCCTTTCAGTTTCCTTCTTTTGGCCTTTTAGTGGTGGCTATCACGTCATTGGTCTTGACCGTAAGAACTACCACTTTGCTCTTGTTTCGGGGTCATCCCGAAACTACTTATGGATCCTTTCTAGGGAACCAATTTTGGCAGCGGGTATACGACAAAAGCTTATCGAGAAAGCGCGGAAACTTGGGTTCCCTGTCAGTGAGTTGGTCATGGTGGAGCATGGCGATCGACAGTGTAAAAACCGCTCAGGGCCCAAGGCTTAGTTACCTTCGATTAGTACCTCGGGCCAGGCCCTCAATGCACGCCTTGATCTACGCTGCAAGTAATGACGTATAAATTAATAATGCGTGTGACTACCGGTTGGAGAAAAAAATGATACAAACTGAAGTTAACAAAAACCCTGCAGTCACTCTCTTTTATGATGGTGGATGTCCGATGTGTGATGCTGAGATAACGTTATATAAAAAAATGGATAAAAGTCAGTGTATGCATTTCATTGATATCACGGATCCATCTGCTGATATGCCGCCCGATTTGGACAAAAAAACCGCCTTGTCTCGGTTCCATGTTCTTACCCGGGATAAAAGACTGTTATCTGGTGTACTAGCCTTCTCGGAAGTTTGGAAGCAGTTGCCGCGTTGGCGGTGGGCGGGTTCTGTTGCTTCGCAGCCTGTTATCCGGGAAATTCTTGAAGTGGGATACAAGGTTTTTTTGAAATATGTTCGGCCATTTATGGCTTATTTCATAAGGGGTCTCCGTAAAGGTGTTAATTCCACAAGCACCTCTCGTTAAAACACATAATTAATTCCGGCAGGTACCTCTGTCGAAATAAAGGTTTTTGGAACTAGAAAAGGTTTGCTCTAACAATGGCCACAGTACTATGGTTTCGTCAGGATTTGAGACTAAGCGACAATTCAGCTCTCGACGCCGCCATTTCTCGGGGCGGTCCAATCGTACCACTTTTCATTTTCGATCATTCAGGAAAGCATGAATGGTCGCTAGGCGGTGCCTCGCGTTGGTGGCTTCATCATTCTCTTAAACGGCTTTCTGACGAGATAAAAGAACGCGGTAATAAACTCATCATAAGGTCAGGGGATACAACCTCTGTAGTGGGTGAGATTCTTAAAGAAACAGGCGCAACTTCCATCTTTTGGAACCGGTGTTACGAACCTCGGAGTATAAAAAGAGATAAAAAGCTCAAGCAATCGCTTATCAAAGAAGGCATAGATGTGCGCAGTTTCAACTCGAGTTTATTGCACGAACCTTGGGAGGTCGCTACACAAAAGGGTGACCCATATAAGGTTTTCACACCTTTTTGGAGGGCATCACGAGCACTTGGCGAGCCTTCACGCCCTTCCTGTGCACCAGCTTCTATCCCTGCGTTGGATTGGGCAATAAAAAGCTGCGATCTGAATACATTGCAGTTGTTGCCAAAGAAGGTTGACTGGGCTCACAGATTTCGGGACCGTTGGAATCCGGGAGAGAAAGGTGCTCTGACTCGTTTGAATGAGTTTACGGAGGGGAATACTAGTGATTATGGGGACATGCGCAACTTACCCTCAATAGCAGGAACTTCACGACTATCGCCGCACTTACATTTTGGCGAGCTAGGGCCACGCCAGGTTTGGCACGCCATCACTTCCAATACGCTTATAGACACTGATGGTGTTATGTCAAAAGGTGTTGAAACTTTCCTCTCAGAAATTGGTTGGCGGGAATTTTCATATCATTTGCTTTATTATTTTCCAGAGCTGCCCTCCACACCACTCCGAAAAGAGTTTGAGAGGTTTCCCTGGGCTGACAGTTTGTCTTCTAGAACAGCATGGGAATGCGGGAAGACGGGATACCCAATAGTAGACGCTGGTATGCGGGAGCTCTGGAGTACTGGATGGATGCACAATCGCGTCCGGATGATTGTTGCGTCTTTTCTGGTCAAAGATTTATTGATTGATTGGCGATGTGGTGCAAGATGGTTCTGGGATACACTTGTTGATGCGGATCTCGCTAGCAACTCAGCAAGCTGGCAATGGGTAGCCGGTTGTGGTGCTGACGCAGCACCTTACTTTCGAATCTTTAATCCTACTACGCAGGCGAAGAGGTTTGACGCCGACGGCAGTTACGTGCGGCAATGGTTGCCGGAGATATCGGGCCTTCCAAACAAGTTGATACACACTCCATGGCTTGCCAAACCTATTGAGCTGTCTGATGCAGGTATTTCGTTGGGTAGTAGCTACCCAAACCCAATTGTGGATCATTCAGAAGCAAGAAACCGCGCTTTAGATTCTTATAAATCGCTCAAAAGTGTGTGAGGAAGCCATTAATAGAGTTCTATTTTGAAAGAGAATTTAGATATATGATAGTGGTATCCATGCGCATGCAAAAACATTGCAGCGTAATGTCGAGGAGCCTGATTCTTAAAACCTTGAGTGTTAAAATTCGGTATGTTTAAAAGTACTGAAAGATTTTAAGCTCCGGGAGCTAAATATTAATATTACTAATCACTTGGTGCCATTATAACAAGAGATGAGCAGATCATCATTTTTGAAGGGGGCCATAGCTCTTATTATACTATCAGGTTGTAACATGGAAATTGTATCGTGACGTCAATGGAAAAGGTTTTGCTGGTTGATGATGAGGAAAAATTATTAGCCGGATTAAGCCGCCAACTCCGTGGAAAATTTGACATCGTAACTGCCAGTGGCGGTGACGCGGCCGTGGGGATGTTGAAGAGGGAAAGAAATATCGCTGTCATAGTGTGTGATATGCGTATGCCAGGGATGACTGGCGTTCAGGTGCTAAAAGAATTTAGCAAAAAATCGCCGACAACCTCGCGTATTATACTTACCGGTTTTGCCTCTCAAGAATGTGCGGTTGATTCAATTAATCAAGGACACGTCTTTAAGTTCATCAATAAGCCGTGCACAATGGAGGTGTTGGCCAGCGGCATTCAAGAGGGTCTCGAACACCATCGACTATTAATTAAGGAAAAAAATCTTCTTGAGCAGGCGTTAGCAGGTTCAGTTAAATTATTGGCTGATGTTGTTTCACTGAAAGACCAATCTGCGGCAGAAAGTTCACGAAAGTTGAGCGTTTGGGCAAATTTACTATTACCGCACATACCTGAGGCAAATAAGAGTGAACTCGATTTTTCTATAATGCTTGCACCTCTGGGGCGCATGTTTGTGCCGGCAGAGGTGTTGGTGCGTCAATCTAAGGGCGAATCGCTGTCAGAAAAAGATTTAGCAATTTTAGCTAAAGCACCTGAAATAGGTAGCAACTTGCTTCGCAATATTCCGCGAATGGAGACAATAAGTAAGACCATCTTATATCAAGATAAGAACTTTGATGGCACAGGTTTTCCAGATGACAGGACCTTTGGGGAAAATATTCCAGTTATTGCCAGATTACTACATCTATTAAATGCTCTTCTAGATCTGATTGGTGATGATGATCTTACAAACGAACACTTTGATCAATTATCACAGCAAGACGGTAAATTTGATTTAGAATTATTAGAATTAGCGCGAAAGCACTTATTTGATGGAGGGGAAACCTCTTCCGAAGAAAAAGAGATACAAGCCAAGGTTGAAGAGGTTCCAGAGCCTCAAGAGGAGGAGGACACTGGCCCCGAGACAGAAATTGTCAGAACTGCTACGCTGCGAGAAGGGAAGCAGCTTGCGACTGATCTTCTCAATACAGAGGGATCACTTGTACTCGCAGAGGGTACTATCCTTACACAGGAGCAGGTCGAGAAAATCCGTTTGATGTACGATCAAGAGAAGTTGCCCCTCCGCGTTGAAATAATTGTCCCTGGTTAGGCAAGATTAACTTTAAATGAGTCATATTTAACTCACCTCTGCTTTTCTGGAATTTATTTTGGTCTCTGCAGCGATATAGCCGTACCAGTCGGTAGAGGATCGGTATCACCGTAGCATCAAAGGATGTCTGCAATCCTTTTCTTGTGTCTTTAACAATATCAAGAAAGTCATAGTGTTCTCTTGGCAGCTTGCGTGGGATTGAAATATTATATTCTTCTACAATCTGACCCGGTTTTCCGACTATCAACAGAACATGACCATTTAGGTAAACGGCTTCTGCGATGTCGTGAGTTACAAACTTATTAGGCCCAAGATTAAATCCGCAAGGGATGGGAGTTTTGAAACAGAAGTGAATATGATTTTATTTAATTGCTGTTACAAGTGTCCTAGCCAAAGGGTCAAGCAAACAAGTCACAAAATCTTTCTTGCGAATTTTTTATGAATTTTGGGTACATATCCGCGTGACGACTGCAGTAGATAACAATTGCTATGTTTGCATAATTATATAAATTTGTCTTTGCTTCATCTTGTCATTGAGAAATACACGCACCTAAAACATTGGATATTACCCAAGATAAAAAAACTCTTAGGCCGAGGCGTAGTTTTATTTTCGCTCCTGGCTTACACCCGGATATGTATTTTAAGGCGAAAACACTGGGCGCTGACATCGTCTGTATTGAACTCGAAGATGGAATCGCTCCCAAAGATAAAAGTCTAGCACGCGAACGCGCCATTGCATTATTTGCAGAACCACATGCCGCGCATGGTGTCGAGAGTATTGTGCGCATAAACTGCGTTCGTGAAGCACATGGGCATGCTGATATATCAGCAGTGCTTGCAACCGATACGCCACCGCCAGCTCTCATGTTGCCAAAAGTTCAAACGCCGGATGAAATTTTATGGTTAGATAATCTTTTGACCGAACGTGGCCACAATACTCGCTTGCATGTCATCATTGAAACAAATGCCGGGCTTGAAGCCGCTCATGATATTGCCCTGGCGAGTTCTCGTATTGATGCCTTATTTTTTGGAGGCGTAGATATGGCGGCAGAACTGCGTTGTATAAATGCATGGGAGCCCCTACTGTACGCGCGCTCACGCGTAGTCCATGCGGCAGCCAGTGCTGGCATTGACGTAATTGACGTCCCATATCTTGATCTAAATGACCTCGATGGGATGAAGCGAGAGGCTATCTTGGCACGCGATCTCGGATTTAGTGGTAAGGGATGTATTCATCCTAAACAAATTTCAATTTTGAACGAAGTATTTACACCGGACAAAAAGCAAGTCGACTATGCGCAACGGGTGGTCGATGCGTTTGATAAAGCAAATACAGGGCTAGTTGTTATAGATGGCAAATTGATTGAGAAGCCAGTACTCAGAGAAATGCGGAGAATCTTGGAGATTGAGGCACGAGCTTCAAAATAAACACGGGAAAAACTTAAACAAATCATTTTGGGTAAATTTCTGAACTTCGATCATGTTAAAACTCAAGAATGCCGGCGCCTCAACCCTCGATAGCGAGAAAAGGCCCCATGTTATCCTCTCTGATTTAAGATTTTTTTATGGTTGGGATGAGGGGTAATGTGTTGTTTTACACAGATTACAAAAACCGGCGATGGCCAAAAGTAATGGCGGAGGGAGGGGGATTCGAACCCCCGACACGTTTCCGTGAACACGATTTCCAGTCGTGCGCCTTAAGCCACTCGGCCATCCCTCCGTTAAAGGAAACGAGAACCTAAACGAGCCTTTCGTTTCAGGCAAGCTTAGGTGTGAAAGAACTCGTAGGATATGGTTATTTGTGTTAAGTAAAAACCGTAAGGTTGTTCATATAGAAGCTGTAAATGGGGATCGTTTGGTAAGGTTAATAGGACAGTTTTGTATCCTTGTTGGCTTATTCTTTGCACTTTTAGGCATAGGTTTATGGGGAGTTGGTGCGGATATAACTTTACCCGCGGGAAAAATATGGTTCGAACTTGATAGAGCTTCGCTTTCGATTTTTCAGTCCTTTGTTCAACGATACATTAACCCAGAGCTTTGGAACGTTTTAGTGGTTTCTCTGTTACTGCGACCGACATGGGAGGCTATTTCGATAATTGTCATATTTCTGGCATTGTTGGGCGGTGGCCTTGTCTCTCTCGGCCGTCGGAAGCGGACTACCCTAAGGTGATATGAAACCAATTTTCTTTCTTACGCCTTCTGGAGTAATGCCTTGATCTCGCAGTGACCTTAAAGTTTGACTTTTGCTACGCTTTGCAAGCCTTTTCCCGTCTTCCCCTTTGATAATTCGGTGATGTTTATAAATTGTTTCGGGCAGGCCTATTAGCTCCTGGAGAAGGCGTTGTATATGGGACGCAGGTAACAGATCTTCCCCACGTGTAACAATTGTAACTCCCTGCTCGGCATCATCGACAGTTACAGCAAGATGGTAGCTTGTAGGAACTTCTTTGCGGCCAAGAATAACGTCTCCACTGATATTAGGGTTGACGGGTATTATCCCCCGAGCCAGATCAATAATTTCTAAAGGGCCGGCTCGTGACCCGGCCCGTTGAGCGTTCAGACGCAGAGAATATGGTTTTCCGGCTGAAATATTTTTTTCTCGCTGGGTTCTCTCAAGGTTTCGGCAAGTGCCCGGATAATGAGGACCATCAGGCCCGTGGGGCGCATTTACAGCACGTTCTAACTCGATTTGTATTTCACGTCGCGAACAGAAACACGGATATACTAAGTCCGCTTCTATGAGTTTTTCTAAGACTTCTCGATAAATCTTGAACCGTGCTGATTGTTTTAAGAGGGGGCCGCTCCATGAAAGCCCAAGCCATTCGAGATCTTCACATATTGCTCTTACAAATTTGGGTCTACATCGACCCTGGTCAATATCTTCGATTCGCAGAACAAAACTTCCTTTTGTCTTTCGTGCAATATTTTCTGCAAATATAGCGCTGTATGCATGGCCAAGGTGCAGGTAACCGGTTGGACTCGGGGCAAAGCGTGTTGTGGCGGGTGATAAGAAATCAGTTCTTTTAATCATGGGTCTGGAGATATTCCTCTTGATTGTTTAAATCATTAACGATGACCCCTGACATAATCAAACATGGTTTGGACGAGCTTGCTGCACGCGATTCTGATGTGGATTATGTTATCAGACAAATTGGTTATCCTCCTCCCCAAGAGAGGCCGCCTGGTTTTGCCGCGCTTGTAAACATCATTGCTGGCCAACAAGTCGCAAGTGCAGCAGCCACCGCCATACGAAATCGTTTAGATACCGTTGTCAACCCGATGGCGCCGGATAAAATGCTCGCCGTAGATAACGAGGTCTTGCGTGCTACTGGCTTGAGCGGCCGCAAGATTGAGTATGTCAAAGGTCTCGCCGAGCAGATTTGCAACGGACAACTTGACTTAGATTGTTTGGCTGAAAAAAGTGATGCGGATGTGGTGAAGATTTTAACTTCAGTACGAGGTCTTGGTCGCTGGAGTGCGGAAATGTATTTGTTGTTTTCACTCAAAAGGCCAGACATTTGGCCAGCCGAAGACCTCGCTATCTCTGAGTCACTGCGTGAGTTGAAATCGCTCAATGTACGCCCGAATAGGGAACAGTCTGAGTTTCTTGTCGAACATTGGAGGCCTTGGAGGGGTGTTGCGGCCTTATTACTTTGGTACTATTACAGCCAGAAAGATTAAGGAGTTGATATGGAATTGAGTGAGACCGTAAAAATGGATGGGCCACGGGTTGGCCCTTTGTCAGGCAAAAAAGCCCGGCAGTTGATTATTTTACTCCATGGTGTTGGCGCTGACGGTCAAGATCTTATAGGGTTAGCTCCTCCGCTTTCGCAAGCCTTTCCGGATGCTTCTTTTGTTTCACCAAATGCTCCCTACGACTGCGATATGGCAATAAACGGATATCAATGGTTTAGCCTCAAAGACCGATCACCTGAGGCTATTTTATCAGAAGTGAAGGTGACTGCTCCTATTCTTAATGCATTTATAGACGAAGAAATGGTCAGGTGTGGAGTAACTGCAAAACAAACCGCGCTCTTGGGGTTTAGCCAGGGCACCATGATGAGTTTATATGTGGCTCCTCGCAGAGAACAAGCATTGGCAGGTGTAGTTGGTTTTTCCGGGCGGTTAATTGCCCCCGACTTATTGAAAAAGGAGATCAAGTCTCGCCCACCCACCTTGTTGGTGCACGGTGACGCTGATGAAGTGGTTCCAGTTGAGTCCATTTTTCAAGCCAAAGAAGGACTCTCTAGTTCTGGCATTGATGTCACGGCCGTATCTCGGCCAGGCTTAGGGCATGGGATTGATCCAGATGGTATCAACCATGCGGTCACCTTTTTGAACAGTTGCTTTGACTCTTAATTAGACTGCTGTCTACCGGTCATAAGCGTACCAATTACAGACTATCTGCACTCGTGTGTCCTTGCAGATAGATCTATTTTACTGTAGTTGGTAAATAGCTTAGGCATTCGGTGAGAATGGTCAATAGGGGAAAGTAGAAATGCCGGCGTCACCTCAGTCCTGTCCAGCGCTTGTCTTGAATGCAGATTATCGTCCACTGAGTTACTTTCCTTTATCTCTGTGGTCATGGCAAGAATCGGTTAAGGCGGTGGTTACAGATCGAGTAAATGTAGTTTCTGAATATGAAACGACCGTATGTTCTCCATCATTTAAGGTATGCTTGCCGAGTGTTATTTCTTTAAAAGAGTATGTGCCTCAAATGCGCAAAGTGGCCTTTACACGCTTCAATGTCTTTTTGCGAGATCGTTTTACTTGTCAATATTGTGAAAAGGAGTTTTCCGCTCAGGAATTAACCTTTGACCACGTCATTCCAAAATCGCGGGGTGGAAAGTCAAAGTGGGAAAATATCGTTGCGGCTTGTAGTCCTTGCAATCTTCGGAAGGGAGGAAGGACAATCCAGGAATCCGCTATGCGTCCATACCGTAAACCGTTTGAACCTAATATGTGGCAGTTACAAGAGAACGGGCGGGCTTTCCCGCCAAATTTTTTACACGATAGTTGGGGTGACTTTCTTTACTGGGATAGTGAGCTGGAAGAAGGTTAGACCGTGAAGTTTAGAACCTTTCGGAAAGCCATATTGCCAGTCGAGACGCAGATCTGGCTAAGTTAGTTAGAAGTGGGTAGGCAGGAGCCCCTTCCGCATCATGATCAAGTGCTGTATCACGATGTTCAAGCTCTTCAACACGAAATTCTTCGATGGTATCTATAAGATCAATATCTTCCGGCCCTAATCGTTTTGCTTGGTCAGCGTAATGTTCATCAATTACCTCCTCTACCCCAACGGTACAAGCCATAGCCGCCCTTTCGCCAAAAACAGCACTGCAATATCCTAAAAGATAGCCTGCTACATGCCAGAACGGTATAAGTATTGAGGGCCTGACTTGGTGATTTGGGAGTATCTCCTGAAAGCGTTCTCGGTGTCGGATTTCTTGATCTGCCATGTGACGGATGACGTCCGCTTTAGGACTTTCTTTAAGAACAGCCAATTGACCCGCATAGATGCGCACCGCGCCATACTCACCAGCATGATCAACCCTAATCATGCGTGCACGATCCAAGGTAGGTTCCGGATCGCCAGGAAGGTAAAGAGGCTGATTGGTCGAGTGGTTGTTTTTGAGCATCAATTTAACTTTCTCACCCCTAATACCAATACAGAAACCCCAAGCCCAATAGATAGAATTAAATTATAAAATGCCAAGCTAAATCCAAAAAGTGACCATGGCACTTTGTCGCAACTTGTTATCAGGGTAACATTTCCACTTGCGCGCAGCTCAGAGAGTGTGTTCGGAAGCGCCCCATTGTTAGTGCATGTGCTTGGCCCACTCCACCAGTCGTATTCGATCCCAACGTGATACAACGCTATCACTCCACTGATTATAATCGAGAAGCCCGCGAGACTTATTAATCGTGATATCAAAAGATATGACAAGTATGGAAGACGCGTACTAATAGAAAGCAAGAACGCCGCCCACCAGGGCCAGCGTTGATAAATGCAAAGCTCACAAGGTTCCAAGCCAAAAAAATACTCGAGGCTATATACGCTGCCCAAAACAACGATACAGGCAATTATTACAACTGTACAAATAAAGTTGTGCTTTTCGATTAGAATGGACAGGTGCTCCCGTTACTAGATTCAAAAAGTATTTTAAAAACTATAAATCCACCCAAAAGAAGGGCAACAAATATTGCTGTTAGCAGGCCGAGCTTCGATTCTATGAAAGCGCGAATTTGTGCACCAAACTTCCATAATAATCCCGCAATGATTAAAAATCGGGCACCCCTGCTGATAAAAGAAACGATAAGAAAGGTTACGACATCGTGCTGTGCTAATCCACTCGCTACTGTTATCACTTTATATGGGATTGGACTGAACCCTCCAATTCCAACAACCCATCCCCCGTATATCTGATAGCAGTCATGGAATACATTATACTTACTCCCATAGTTGGGGAATATTTGTATAATTGGCTCGACGATGCTTTCATAAGCAAAATATCCCATCCCATAGCCAATTAAGCCTCCAAACACAGAGGCCAACGTTGCAACAATAACAATCCTCCATGCTTGCGCACGTGCAGCCAATACCATTGGGATAATAAGAACATCGGGCGGAATTGGGAAAAATACACTTTCAATTAGAGCTATACCTGCAAGCCACCAGATTGCACGTGGATGGGCAGCAAGTTGCATTGTCCGGTCGTAGAGGTAGCGCAGCATCTTAAACTTTCTAATTCAAGTCAGATTTGATAGATGTAATAACTGAATTCCAATTTCCAGGGGAAAGTTGCCTATAGAGCCGAGCACTGGGATACCAAGGCGTGTCTTTACGCCTTGTCAACCATCTCCAATCTGGCGAGTACGGCAACATTATCCAGACAGGGCTGCCAAGTGCCCCGGCAAGGTGAGCAATCGCAGTATCAACACTCACGACAAGTTCTAATTGGCTTATTATCGCAGCCATATCTGCGAATGAGTGACACTGATTCGAAGGATCTATCATCTCCGTAGCTTTCTGAGGCATAGGTTCTTTTTGTAACGATACCCATTCTATCTTTTCTAATTCGAAGAGTGGTGCCAGCTCATCAAACGGGCAGGAACGATTGTGGTCATTATCGTGATTTGGATTACCATACCATGCAATTCCAATCCTTCTTATTCCACTTTTTTTATTGGGCAAAAGTACTTTGGGTTCAGGGGGAACGGAAAGATAAGAAATAGAGGTAGGCAGATTTTCGAACCTTTCTTTTCTTTTGTAAGGAATGCTCATCAGTTGTGTTTGAAAGTCACATTTGGGCAGTGGATCAGATGGTCCAAGGACTGTAATATTTGGACTCAGTGTGGATAAAAGCTTCTGTAAGCTGGTTTGCACTTGCAATATTATACGCGCTCCCTCCAATTCAAGAATAGATGCATACCTCGAGAATTGGATAGTATCGCCGGCGCCTTGTTCTCCCAATAACAATATGCTTTTCCCAAAAAGCGGACCACCCTGCCATTCGGGAGATCTCGGGGATAAAGTTGGGGGTTGCTTTTTGCGTCGCCACTCGTATTCCGCCCACCCTTGCTCATATTCACCAGCTAACAGCAACGTCATAGCCAGGTTCCAATGAAGCTCAGGATTATTCGGTTCTAAATCAACGGCTCTCTGATGCGCTTCCCATGCTTCGGCTAATTTGTTTTGAGCTTGGTATGCATTCCCAAGGTTACTCCAAGCTTTTGCGCAATCTGGAGCCTCATTCAGGGCGAGAGTAAGCTTTGCAATTGCCTCATCTGTTCTATTCAGCTTTGTGAGGGTGACACCTAAATCGGTTAGGATAAGAGGATCGCCGGGCATGAGTTCAGCCGCTTTCAATAACATAACTAACGATTTTTCAAAATTCTTATCCTCCTGAAGTGCAACACCGAGGTTTGTTAATGCCCCTACATGGCGTGGATCAACTGATAGGATAGTCTCATAGGACTTTATGGCACATGCTCTTCTCTCAAGGTGGTGCAGTGCAACACCAATATTAAGTTGAACGTTGAGGTGCGTCATCTGATCGGTGACTTTCTTCTTTAAAGCTGAACGATAATGCTCAATTGCTTCAGTCCAGAAACCCAGCGTAAAACAGGCGTCCCCCAGCGCTGTTAGAACAACAAAATCTTCTTTGCCAAGGGCTGTGAGCCTTGGCACTGCTTCTCTTAGGCATCTCACCGCTTTGCCGACATCTCCAGCGTCCCCGCAAGCAATTCCCAATTCTGCGAGAAAATCAGCCCGGAGCGGGTCTAGCTCGACGGCTTTTTCTAATTTTTCTATGGCAAAACGCAATTGCCCAGATTGCTTAAGTGCAACGCCTAGCAGGCAATGGATTTGTGCATTATTAGGCAGGGCGTCAATAGCTTTTTTGTATAATGGCACTGCTGCAGCTGGGCTGCCATTTTTGTGGAGATCAAGCGCTGCTTTAAACACATTAGCCACATCGGTTGCCGTATCATTTATTTTTATCTCATCAGTCATAATTTCAACAGGTTAACGGCTTTTCTTGAAATGTGCTTCTGCTTTGTTTTATTGACCCAACAATATGCACAAGTATTATGTAAACAAATAGCGAACGAGGCCCCTGTGGCGGAATTGGTAGACGCGCTGGATTCAAAATCCAGTTCTGGCAACAGAGTGAGAGTTCGAGTCTCTCTGGGGGCACCATTCTTGGTTCAACCATGGGAGGTAGACCCAAGATTTTCCTTTGAAAAATCATTTATTAATTAATCACCGAAACGCCTAGGTTGTTGTTTGTTTGCCATCACTGTTTATCAAGGGAACTCGAATTTGGCGATATTACTTTGGTTTTATCAGCTGCTTGTAATTGAAATATGGTTCAATATTGTTCTAGGGAAGGATGATATACATGAAAGCCTCTGATCTATTTGTGCAATGTCTTGAGGCGGAGGGTGTGGAGCGTATCTTTGGCGTGCCGGGCGAGGAAAACGCCGATATGATGATCTCACTGATGGACAGTAACATTGACTTTGTCCTCTGTCGTCACGAGCAGGCAGCTGCCTTTATGGCAGATGCTTACGGTCGGTTGACTGGTAGAGCTGGCGTGTGCCTTGCTACTTTGGGCCCGGGAGCCACCAATTTGGTTACAGGTTTGGCTGATGCAAATATGGACCGGGCGCCCGTAATTGCCATAATCGGCCAAGGCTCAACTATGCGGTTGCATAAAGAAAGCCATCAAATAATGGACTCGATTCGAATGGTGGAGCCAATTAGCAAGTGGACACAAACCATTGTTGCGGGAAGTAATATTACAGAATGTGTTCGGAAAGCTTTTAAAATTGCTGAGACTGAGAAGCCGGGGCTTTGCGTGCTCGAGCTACCTGAAGATGTAGCAAAGGAGGAAGTCGAAGGTATGCCGATGGTGCCCACTAAGGTGCGTCGTCCTGGTGCTGATTATAAAGCAGTAGCATCGGCGGTTGAGCTAATAGTAAATGCCAAGCAACCAATTATACTAGCAGGAAATGGAGCTATTCGCAAACGTGCTGCGGCTCAACTAAAACGTCTTGCTCATAATACAGGTATTGGCGTTGTAAACACATTCATGGGTAAGGGCGCGATTCCCATGGATGATGAACACTGTCTTTTCACCATGGGATTAGGCTCTGGCGATTATAATAACTTGGCATTCGACGACTCAGATTTAATCATTTCTTGTGGGTACGATCTTGTTGAATATGCTCCTTCGGCATGGAACCGCACAAATAAAAGATCGAAGCGTATTGTCCACATTGATTTTTTGCCAGCCGAAGTAGATAGGGATTATGTCCCAACGATTGAGGTTATTGCTGATCTTGCCGATGCATTATGGCAGATCAACGAAATGCTTGAGACGCGATATAAGGCAAAGCTGCCACTTTTTGACATTAAAGGTCGTGCGAGCCTGCGCAAAAATATGGCTGATGATTTCATCGCAGAAAAAGATGACCTATCTTTTCCGATGAAGCCACAGCGCATCATTTACGATGTACGTAAATTTATGGGTGATTCCGATATTCTGTTATCGGATGTCGGGGCTCATAAGATGTGGATTGCACGATATTATCAATGCAAGGAACCTAACACTTGCCTCATTTCAAACGGGTTTTGCACCATGGGATTCGCAATGCCTGGCTCAATTGGTGCAAAGTTGGCATTCCCAGAACGAAAGGTTCTATCGATTTCCGGCGATGCTGGCTTTGCTATGAACCTTCAGGAACTAGAGACCGCGGTTCGGCTAAAACTTAATATTGTGGCCATGGTTTGGATTGATGGTGAATACGGACTGATAAAATGGAAGCAACAGGTAGGATTTAATGGTAGACACAGTAATTTAAAATTCGGCAATCCCGATTTTAGAAAGTTAGCTGAGGCTTATGGTATGTGGGGCACTGAGATTAAGAAACCAGAAGAACTGTGTCCGGCTCTCGAGGCTGCATTTAATCAAAACGGCCCCGCGTTGGTTGCTGTCCCTGTAGATTATAGCGAAAATATGAAGCTAACAGAGCGACTTGGAAACGTATCTGTTAAAATGTAATGCTGTAATCTGTTGTTGTTATATTAAATAACAGTTATGTGATTCAGTGGGAGCCCGAACCAACGCCTAGGCCGCCTCAGCAACTGTCGCGCTGTGTGCACCCTTTTCAATCTGTAGCACGTTTCCACGTTCCTACTTGGCCTACAAGATGTAAGCAAAAACAATAAGCATTAGGTTTATTACCTTAGGGCGTTACATTAAGCCGCTGCCTGATTGCTGCTAATGATCCACCTTTGGCAACACACGCTGGAGTGTCATGGCCAACAACTTTGGTAGCTACATTCGAGGCCTCAATCAATGCATCAAGATCGAGACCGGTTTCAATACCCATTTCACTGCACATAAATGCGAGGTCTTCAGTAGAAACATTACCAGCCGCACCTTGATGCTTTGCAAATGGACATCCGCCTAACCCAGCTATGGATGAGTCAAATCTGTCAACGCCCATCTCCAAGCCAGCATAAGCATTTGCGATCCCCATTCCTCGAGTATTGTGAAGGTGCAACCTAATGGGCATGTCGGGGTATTTATCTTTCACCGCCCCCACGCCGCGCTTGATGCTTAGCGGTGTGGCCCAGGCCATTGAGTCTGCTAAACTAAAAGATTCAATATTCAGCTCAAATTCTTGAGCTAGGGAAAGCGTGCTGTCCACCGCTTGCAAAAGATTTTTTGCAGAAACGTCTCCCTCAAAATTACAGCCAAATGCGGCATTAATGCCAGCCCGAGTTACAGAAACATTTTTTTTCAAACAGAATTTGATAAGCGCGCGTGTTTTTTCTAGGTGTTGTTTAAAGTCTCGGTTCAAGTTGCTGATTAAGAAATGCTCAGAAGCATACAAAGTGATTTTTAGGTCTACACTCAAGTGCTGGAATGCCATTGCTTGTTCGAGGCCGCGTTCATTAAACCAAAGAGCCGAATATTCAACTTTGGGGTTTACCATAATTCCGTCAGCCACTGCTGCGGCATCAGCCATGCCTGGAACTCGCTTTGGATTTACAAATGAGCAGATCTGGATGTGCTTAAGCCCAGTATTTGACAGTGAGTTTATAAGACGGATTTTATCATCTGTTGATATTGGACCCTTCTCTATTTGAAAGCCTTCCCTAGGGCCCTCTTCTGATATGTGCACGTATTTTGGATAATCACTCATTTTTCACTCCAACATACAATAATAAGTTACGGGATTCACCTTCGTGTCGAGAAAAGTGCAAAAACTTGGCAAACACCTATATTGCCACAAAAGTATATGGTAAACCTCGCAGACGCCGCTATCAAAATATTTTAGGGCGTTTTGTGAAACTATGGGCGAAACAAGAAATTCCAATATATGAATGTTACCTAGGTTTCAAATGACATTGAAACTCCGGTGGAGGGTAACGCGGAGGTTGCTGTATGAATGAATTCTATAATCCGGTTAAAGCGGTTTTTGGACCTGGTAGCTTTGATAAGTTGCCGGAACTTATTGCAGATCGGGTTTATGCAATCGTAACTTACGATGAGGAATTTTCAATGCAACTCGTTCGCCGGCTGGAAGATGCTGGTAGAAGTGCAGCAATCATTATTAATAATGTAAAAGCTAACCCTGACTTTCCAGAAATTGAGGCTGGGTGTGAGGCATTGAAAAAACTTCCATATTTGCCTGAAGTTTTTGTAGGCCTTGGCGGTGGGTCTGCCATAGATACTGCGAAAGCACTTGCAGTATCCGGGGGTGATTGGACGCTTCTCAAAGAACATTTGATCACCGGCGGTGGGCGCGCTGACGAACTCAAAAAACCTTGTGTCATAGCGGTGCCCACCAACGCAGGTACTGGTTCGGAGATGTCGCTTGGTGCTGTTATCTGGGACCGTGCAAACGGAGGCAAATGGGGTGTGCGCTCTAATTATGGTTTTCCTGATTACGCCATAGTAGATCCAGAACTCACTCTCACTCTTCCTAGAGATCAGACAATCTCGACCGGTCTTGATGCACTGAGCCATGCTCTGGAGAGTATATGGCAAACCAAGCGAAATTTCATAACTCAGCCAATTGCAGAACAAGCGGCCCGTGATGTAATACGGTGTCTTCCTCTGTTGGTCGATGACCTAACTAACCTAGATCTGAGGAAGACGATGTCTGCAGCTGCAATGAAAGCAGGCATTGCCCTTTCACAGACGCGTACGTCGATCGCACACCAATTATCCTATGGATTGTCACTAAACTACGGAATTCCGCACGGTATAGCGTGTGGTTTCTCTTTGCCGATGGTAATGAGCTGGTCAATAGGTTTTGATCGTAATTGCGATGTAAGTCTGAAAGCAATATTTGGTGATAATCTTGACACTGGCGTTCGTGATTTTGAAGAGTTCTTCGATAGATTGGGAGTGTCCCGTAACCCAACTACATATGGGCCATCACAGAGTGAATGGGACAAAATGGTCATGGATGCTGCATCTGGCATAAAAGGCCAAAATTTTCTTGGTAATCCCAAATCATCATAATTTAATACTAGCGCCAAAACTGTTTCTTAACCTTTCTTTGAACTCGACGCTTGAATGCTAGGGATTGATAAGAACTGCCACAACAAAAAAGGTTATTTATCCCACAGTATGCCTTCGTCTGTTGCGTCAGTGCGCGACGCCGTACATTATTTGTTAAGAAACATAATTAGAGAAATAGCAAGCTTGTTTATAGGTTTTTCGCCTCGAATTTGTGCAGGCTGACCGACTATGCTGGCATTTGCATTAGCTTATCTAAGTGGGTCCGGGCTGGCCCATGGGCAAAAAATGAGCAGAGCTAGATCGAGTTTCAAGGCTGTAATGAATTATATTGATTATATAATTGGCGGCGTGCACGAAACGTCAGTTTGGAATATTATTGTCTGGTTTGGGTTGGGTGTTGCCATCGTGTTGGGTTTATGTTCGCTTGTTCTGTCAGTCATATATCGCTGAAGAAAGAATTGAAAAAGTGTAATTATCAACCACGGGCATACAAAAACATATTGAAATATTTGAGATGAGGGATCCATCAATATCACTTTCTTAGTTGCAGTGATGGCTGGGCAAAAAAATCCGGGATAGAGAAATAATAGGAACCATGACCATCGTCGGTTTGGATGCGTTAATAATATATGGGAGTAATGTATGGCTAAGTCAGTCTTGTTAATAGGAGATATGATAAATGATCTCGTCCACGAAGGTGGTCCCAGCCCATATTTAATGGAGGTGAAGCGGCGCAAAATTATTGAAAACAATGCTTTTACAATAGATAAGGCTCGCGAGGCTGGCATTCAAATTGGTTTTATTCGGATTGGTTTTTCCTCTGATTATCGTGAGGTTTCCGAAAATTCTCCATTGTTTACCGGCGCTATGAAGGCCGGGCGATTTAAGCTTGGGACATGGGGAACTGAAGTGCACCCCGATCTATCACCGAAAGATGGTGACTTTGATATCATCAAGCACCGCGTAAGCCCATTTTATGGAACCCGCATGGACCCGCTTCTTAAAGCGCAAGGCGTAAAGAATATTTATATAACTGGTATTTCGACGTCTGGGGTTGTTCTATCGGCGGCTAAAGAAGGCCATGATCGGGATTTTGTAGTAACGATTATAGAGGATTGCTGTTGCGCCGGCTCAGAGGATGATCATCAAGCAGTGCTTCATATCTGTAAGAGGTTTGCTTCTATAACTAAGAGTGACAAAGTGGATTTCAAATATCACTTGGATGATTAGAGCTGCACCAGCTTCCGGCGATAACTAAAGTATGAGTGCTACGGCTTTAAATAACATTAGTTGAATATGCCCTGTAAGTTATCGGGGAATATAAGAAATAGCGAAACGGATTTTGAAATATGAATTACTACGAACAAGTGCATCCTACGTGAGATCTGGGTTATCGGGTGCTGCATAGTGAACACTTGAAACAGAGAATTGATGTTTCTCGGGCGATATGCCGACTGTCATGGAAAGGTTGCTAGGAATGGATGAGAGAAAAAGACTCCCGCCACTTGATGGCATTCGGGTGGTTGATATGACCCAAGTAATTGCTGGGCCATTTTGTTCGACAATGTTAGCTGATATGGGGGCGGAATTAGTTAAAATCGAGCGCGCCCACATTGGCGATGATACTCGTCACATGGGTCCTTACAAAGGCAGAAAATCAGAAGATCAAGACTATTTTTTTGCAAACAATAGGTCACGCAAGAGTATTGCACTCGATTTAAAGGATCGGCGTCATCAGAAAATTGCCCAAGCACTTGTGGGAGAGGCTAATGTGTTCGTTGAAAATTATGCTCCGGGGAAAGTTGAAGCTTTAGGGCTCGGCTGGAATAAGCTCAAAGCTGTTAATCCACGTCTAGTTTACTGCTCGATTTCGGGTTTCGGACAGACTGGGCCAAATTGTAATAGGCCCGCACTTGACCCAATTATCCAAGCTGCTTCTGGGTTAATGAGTGTTACGGGCGAACCCTCTGGAGAGCCAATGCAAATTGGTGCGCCAGTGGCGGATGCTATTGCTGGAATGAACGCTGCATATGCGATAGTAAATGCAATCCGCGTAGCAGAAAGAGATGGCGAGGGGCAGCATATCGATATAAGCATGCAGGATGCTATGATAGCAGCGCTTGGCCCACGTATGGGGCAAACGCTAAACGCAAATGAGCAACCCCCTAGAGTGGGTAATGCAAACCCCCTTCGCGCGCCTGCCGATATATACAGGGCTAATGATGGCCAGTATGTCAGCATAATCTGCCATCATGATGGGTTTTGGTCAGGAATTTGTCGTGCGCTTGGTAAGCCGGAATGGATACTGGATGAAAGCCTACGCACTTCTGCTCAGCGGGCAGAACGGCGGGATGAAGTGAATGAGATGGTCCGGGAGATAATTCAGACACGCACGGCTGATGA
Source organism: Pseudomonadota bacterium (assembly GCA_036339585.1). Lineage (NCBI taxonomy): Bacteria > Pseudomonadati > Pseudomonadota > Pseudomonadota bacterium. Next base: position 50,562 of record JAYZAS010000004.1, on the reverse strand, counting down.
ATGGATTAAACTATTGGATGCAGAGCGTGTGCCTGTCTCCAAAGTTTTAGATTATGGTGGGGCTCATGCGGATAGCCAGGTAGTTCACAGGGGTCTTATAAGAGAATTTGACCACCCAAAATCCGGGCGGATACGCATTATTGGGCCCCCTTGGATAACGACTATGGAAGAGCCGGAATTTTTTCCTCCACCACTCTTGGGCCAGCATACAGCAGAAGTGTTAGTAGATTGGCTTAGTTGGGAAAGAGATGAGGCAGAGCATTTTGCAAAGGATGTTGGCGCGGAGGAAGCGTGATCTTCTTTTTTGATATGAAAATTAGTATACGCGAGTAGGTTACGCAGAATGGGATGGTGTCATTGCCCCTTGTATTTTCAAACTGAAATATATCCTATCAGATGAAACTCGCTCTATCTCCTTCCAAAACAGAAGCTAAGTTGGCTTTTGCACCTTCATGAAAGGCTTTGACTTATGATGGTTTGCTTCAAAAGCTTTAATTGCATCCATATACTGCTTTGTAAGAGAGATGTCGTCCAAACCTTTTAAAAGGCAGCGCCTTTTAAGTGGGTGCATATTGAATTCATACTCAGTTCCATCAGGCGCTATGACCTTTAATTCCTCGAGGTCCACAGTTATTTTGGCGCCAATATTTTTAAAAAGCTGCGAGCGAAGCTCATGGCATGCCTCTTGGCTTAGCTGTACAGGGCACAACCCGTTCTTAGTCATATTATTATAGTGGATATCACCAAAACTAGCTGCGATGACGGATTTTATACCGAATGATGCCATGGCGTAAACTGCGCTCTCACGACTTGACCCAATCCCCCAGTTGTGATCGGCAACTATAATTTCTGCTTTTTTATAGGGCTCTCGATTGAATATAAAATCGGTATTTCTTGGCTTGCCATCGTTAGTAAAGCGTTGGTCATGGAACATTACCTTTTTTAAATACGGATCCCCGATAGGAAGCTTATTGAACCGAGTAGGACAAAGTTGATTAGTGTCTACGTTGATTTCATCAAATGGACATGCGATCGCGGTTAATTTTGTGAATGACTTCATTCTAATTCAGTTACTCCAAGTTACGAACATCGGTGAGTTTGCCGGTTATTGCTGCGGCTGCAGCCATAGCGGGACTTGCGAGATGTGTTTTACCGTTCGGCCCCTGACGTCCTTTGAAGTTGCGGTTTGATGTTGAGACACAGCGTTGCCCATCATTCAATAAGTCACCGTTTAATGCGGTGCAAAGTGAACATCCGGGTTCGCGCCAATCGAAACCGGACTTAGTAAAAATCTGATCCAAACCTTCTGCTTCTGCTTGGCGCTTAATCGACTTTGATCCCGGGACCACCCAAGTTTCAACCTTCGCAGTACCTTTTGCTGCGACTTCTGCTGCGGCGCGTATGTCCTCAATACGTGAATTTGTACAGGATCCTATGAAAACTCGCTCAATTTCTATTTCTTCCATGCCCATGCCCGGTTGAAGGTCCATATAATCGAGTGCTCCTTGAATTTCGCGACGCTGGTCTTCATTTTCAGCATCTTCGGGAAAGGGAATAGTCCCGGTGATCGGCAACGTCATTTCCGGATTAGTCCCCCAGGTAACCATTGGATCCAATTTCTCAACTTCAAGTGTTTTTTCATCTGCAAATACAGCATCCTCGTCGCTGGGTAGCGAGCCCCAATATTCGACGGCCTCTTTCCATAGTTCCCCTTTTGGTGCGTAAGGTCGACCCTCTATATATTCATATGTTGTTTCATCTGGAGCGATCATGCCCATCCGGCCAGCTGCTTCAATTGTCATGTTGCAAACTGTCATTCGTTGTTCCATGCTCATGGTCTGTATGCAAGAACCGGCAAACTCGATTGCCTTACCCACACCGATCCCAACTCCGAATTTTGCAATGACCCCTAATATTATGTCCTTGGCATGGACTCCAAACGGCAGAGTTCCGTCAATATTTATTCTTAAGGGGGAAGGCCGTTGTTGCCACAGGCATTGAGTAGCCATGATATGCCCTGCCTCTGATGCTCCAACTCCAAAAGAGATACTACCAAACGCCCCATGTGTCGATGTGTGTGAGTCTGCTCCGCACAGAAAAATACCGGGTTGCGAAATACCCTGTTCCGGCGGAACTACGTGTAAAATTCCTTGATCAGGGTCATGAAATCCGAAATAGCGCACACCAACTTCAGATGTGTTTTTTTCCATAAGTTCAAGCATTCCGCGAATTTTATTATCTCTTACTCCGGGGATGCCGCCCTCTGTAGTCTCCGTTGGCATGTAGTGATCGGCAAAGCCGAATACCTGTTCTGCTCTGTATGGGGGCATCTCGATGTTGCGTAACATTGTAAAAGAATGCCGCGATCCCTCATGTACCAATAGGCGGTCAACGTAAACAAGTGTTTCGCCTTCCTCCTCAGCTACTACATGGCTATCCCATATTTTATCAAATAGTGTTTTGCCTGGCATGATTATACTTTGTCTCCTTGCTCTCTATATTTATCGCCCAGCTGGGTAACTAGGGCAAGTTCCGACATCGTTTTTAATTGAATTATTCAAAAGCTTCGCTTGCGATAAGTGTGTTGCATCGGTATATCCCAACTATGGATCTCCGTAATATCGCTATTATTGCACATGTCGACCATGGGAAGACGACGTTAGTTGACTGTTTGTTACAGCAAGCAGGCGCTTTCCGTGAAAACCAACATGTTGCGGAGAGAGCCCTGGATTCTAATGATCTGGAGCGAGAGCGCGGTATAACGATTTTGGCAAAATGTACCTCAGTCGAACGCGATGGGATCCTTATTAACATCGTCGATACACCCGGGCATGCAGATTTTGGTGGTGAAGTAGAACGGATACTGTCGATGGTTGATGGTGTGGTAGTGCTTGTGGATGCGGCTGAGGGCCCCATGCCACAAACCAAATTTGTACTTTCAAAGGCACTTTCGTTGGGCCTCAGGCCGATTGTGTTTATCAACAAAGTTGACCGACCTGAACAAGAGGCCGACAGAGTTCACAACGAAATATTTGACCTCTTTGCAGCTTTAGATGCAGATGAAAGTCAACTTGATTTTCCTGTGCTTTTTGGGTCGTCGAAAGAAGGTTGGTGTGCGCGCGACATCGAAGGACAGCGGGAGGATATGTCAGCATTATTTGACATGGTGCGTGACCATGTGAGCCCCCCAGAAATTCAAAATGATGGCGATTTTCGGATGTTAGCCACTACGCTTGAGGTTGACCCTTATCTTGGCAGGCTCCTTACAGGTCGGATTGTTGCCGGGAGCTTAAGACCAAATACGACCCTCAAGGCATTGGGACGTGATGCTAACGTTGTAGAAGAGGCTCGAGTTACAAAAGTACTCGCCTTTCGGGGGCTCGAGAGGGTTGCGCTTGAGGAGGCCGAAGCCGGCGACATAGTTGCTATTGCGGGTTTTGAGAGTGCCACAGTTGCGGATACAATCTGTGATAATCACTATAATGTGCCAATTCCTTCGCAACCTATCGACCCTCCCACGCTTGCAATGACATTTTCAATAAATGACTCCCCACTTGCGGGACAAGACGGTGATAAGGTTACGTCTAGAATGATATGGAGCCGACTGAAACGTGAGGCCGAGGGAAATGTTGCCATCCGTATTTCGGAAACTGATAACCAAAATGCTTTCGAGGTTGCAGGGCGTGGGGAGTTGCAATTAGCTGTCCTAATTGAAACAATGCGTCGTGAAGGCTATGAGCTCTCAATAAGCCGTCCAAGGGTATTATTTAAAGAGGACGAAGAAGGTAGCGTCATCGAGCCTGTAGAGGAGGTGGTGATCGACCTTGACCAAGAATTCTCGGGCGTTGTTGTTGAAAAAATGAATAAACGCAAGGGAACATTGCAAGATATGCGCCCCTCGGGCGCTGGAAAACAGCGGCTTTCCTTTATAGCGCCCTCACGGGGGCTAATCGGATATCACGGTGAATTTCTGACGGATACTCGAGGTACCGGTATTATGAACCGATTGTTCAATGGTTATGAACTTTTCAAGGGAGAGATTGAGACGCGTCGAACCGGTGTAATGATTTCGACAGAAACTGGTAAATCAGTCCCATATGCACTTTGGAACCTTGAGGAACGCGGCGCGTTATTCATAGGCGCTGGAATGCCTGTATACCAAGGAATGATAATCGGTGAACATGCGCGAGGTCTTGATCTCGAAGTCAATCCTACGAAAACAAAGCAACTGACAAATATTCGTGCCTCTGGGAAAGATGATGCGGTAACGCTTACAACTGCAACCACCATGAGTTTGGAACAGTCTTTGGCATACATAGCCGATGATGAACTGGTTGAGGTGACACCCGGTGCTATTCGAATAAGAAAGAGATATCTTGACCCACATGAACGCAAGCGCAAAGCCCGAAAATAGCTTAAGTTGTGGGCTTTGATATGGCTCGGCATATTATTCTTTTAGTATGTTGGGGTGTCATTTTTTTTACTTCAATAAGCGAAGCGGCACCAAAAAAACAGCTGTGGAAGCGGTGGTTAGAACACGATCCACAGTCACAATTTATCATTGACCATCAATCATGGAACGCCTTCCTAAGTCGGAATGTTTTGGTTGGCCGAGATGGAATAAACCGGATCGATTATGCTAATGTGCCCCATGCAGACCGTAAGAATCTTAAGTATTATATAGAATTTCTGGGAGCGGTTACCATCAGCCGATACAGAAGATCCGAACAGCTTGCTTATTGGCTAAACCTCTATAATGCGCTTATCGTTAGGCTGGTAATCGAGAATTACCCTATTAAATCTATCAAAGAAGTCGACATCTCACCAGGGTTCTTTGTTAACGGACCATGGGGCAAAAAATTATTTGATGTGGAGGGTGTTCCTATAAGTTTAAATGATATAGAGCACAGAATACTTAGGCCTATATGGCAAGATCCGCGAATTCATTATTTAATTAACTGTGCCTCTATTAGCTGCCCAAATTTGCAGCCGATAGCATTAACCGGACGGAATGTCTCGGCCATACTAGAGGCAGCGGCTAGGGAATTCATAAATCATCCACGCGCAGTATCTCATGATGGAGATCAACTAATACTTTCAAAACTATACCAGTGGTATGCGGAAGACTTCGGAGGGGATGATGACGGTGTAATCTTTCACATTTTGAAATATGCAAACCCGCGTCTCAAAGAACGTCTTAGGCAACATAAAAGTATAACAGATTTTAACTATGACTGGAGCTTAAATGAGGGCCAACTTTAGCGTTGCCGCCTGAAAAATTGGCCGATGCCTCGCGCGAAGAGCTGGCGTGGCAGGACTGTCGGAGCGAGAGCAAGACGTATAATATTATTACTTATTAAAACCGTTCGTTTTCCTAGGGACTCCAATGCTTTCTTAACGACAGCGTTCGGTTCCTCCATTGACATTGGCATTGTTCCAAAAAAACCGGCTCGTTCGAAAAATTGCGTGCGGGTTGTGCCTGGGCACAGAACTAAAATGTCAATTGGTTCCTTCCTCATTTCCTCGGCTATAGCCTCGCCCCAATGACGCTCGAAAGCTTTAGTGGCAGCATATGTGGATAGATAAGGGATAGGCATTACGGAGGCGGTGCTAGACACAACAATCATACCTGCTCGGCTATGATTTTTCCGTGCACGGGAGATCATCTTAGGGAGTAATGTGTGGCTAAGCTCCAAGACGGCTGTGATGTTGACATCTAACATTTCGCGTTCTCGTTCCAATGGTGTTTCAATGAAAGCACCGTATGATCCCAGGCCGGCATTATTAATAAGGAGGTCTATGGGCGATGACTTTACTTTTGATATTAGTTTTGACCGGCCACTAGCCGTCGCCAAATTTGCCTCTATAGTTTGCACAGTGCGATGATCATTTGAAAGCTGATCTGATAGTTCAGCAAGTTTTTGTTTGTCTCGCCCTGTTAAGATTAAGTTGGTGGATGTTGGCAACAGTCTCGCAAAACTCTCTCCAATCCCGCTAGTGGCGCCAGTTATTAGGACGCAGGCGTATTGAATATTTGACATAGCATCGTTTAACATTATGCAAATTCACTCCACGTATTTTATACTCGTTTTTAAAAGTATTGAGCTTAGAAATGCTTTTCCGTCAATATTACACTTTTCGGTGCGCGGTAATGTAATTTACTTTTCTCGATAATCGACATCTTTTCATTTTATTGTTAACTGATTTATTTTTTTAGACATTGCTTTGGCATTAGAACCATGAATGACCTTTTAAGTCTGGCTGATATTAAGACAGCACAATCCAAGTTGCCGGAAGTTATTCGAACGACTCCAATCGTTCCTGTCTCCCGTGATGCGAAAGAAATCGGCAATGAAACTCTCTTTCTTAAATGTGAAAATATGCAGGTTACTGGAGCATATAAAGTGCGCGCTGCCTTCACTGCAATGCAAACATTGAGTGATGCCGATAGAGTTGGTGGCATAGTTGTGGCATCATCTGGGAATTTTGCCCAGGCCTTTGCCTATGCTGGTCGATTAATGCAAACTCCCGTTGCAGTGGTAATGTTAGAGTCTACAAGTCCATATAAAATTGCACAAACTAAAGGGCATGGCGGTGAGGTAATTTTTTGCGGTAGCGATGCTATGAGTCGCCAACCGACGGTTGATCGTGTAGCCCGGGATCGCGCGATGAAAAGTATCGACACATGGGAATATCCACCATTAATGGCCGGTCACGCATCGATAGGCATGGAAATCCTCCAGCAATGTCCTGACGTAGAACAGGTATTGGTGCCAGTCTCTAGTGGTGGAGTAGCAGGAGGTGTTGCGACAGCAATCAAATTACAACGTCCAGACGTGCGTGTGGTCGGGATTCAACCAGAACAAGCGAATGCAGCGTTTTTGTCTGTAAAGGAGGGTAAGCCAGTTGAAATTGATAACTGGGATACAATTGCTGATGGTTTGTCAGCGAGGAGACCTGGCGAGTTTCCCTTCAGACATCTGCAAGCATATTTAGATGATATTGTGCTAGTGAGTGAGCGAGAAATAGCTAACGCTTTCCGAACCATTCTTTTTCGTGCAAAGCAGGTTGGGGAGCCGGCAGGTGTGGTTGCGGCAGCCGGATTTCTATCTGGAAGGGTAAACACAAAAGTTGTGACTGTAGCTGTTCTGACGGGCGGTAATGTTGGGGAAGACGTCGTACAGGTTATGTTAAAGATGGGTGCGTAATATTTTTGTCCCGGAATTGACTCCTATTATGCGAGATCGTTGTGGCATATTACACCCCTGATGATTAACGCAATGAGACAATGTATATCCGAATTAAATGACACATCGCGTTAACATTCAAAAATTTATAGCCTTTAACTTCTCTCCTGTTAATAATTCAATAGAGCTCCGAAAAATGCAGCCATACGTATATGGTTGACGCACTAATCTGGGATTAACATGATAACTATAATAGTTTTTTAAAAGGTTTAAAAAGGTTGCTCAACGTTATTGTGGTGTAATGAAAGGCGAGTTCCATAAAAAGGAAGGGGTTAGTCTCGTTCGTATCCACCTTGAGAATATAACTCCTAACGGTAGGCTTAAGGTTAAAAGAAGTGAGGGGTCAGAAAGCGACACCTTCGCGCACAAATTAACAATACCCCTGTGAAAAGGTTAGTGTGTATAGATGCAAACTTGGTAGCGAAAAGTAAAATTCTCAAGAGTTAGTCAATATGGCCATTACAAAGGATGTAACTCATAACAAAACGGGATGGTTTCGTGATCTCATTAGGTCTATCACATGGCCTACGTTAGTGATTGCTTGTGTATGGATGGTCCATTTGGGGATCTCAAAAGGTCAGCCGGTAATTTATTTCAACATCACTTATTTTTCACTCGCGCTAATTATTTGCGTTTTGGAGCGAATGATTCCTCATGAGGAGGTCTGGTTGAAGAGCGATGGTCAAATCGCTGCAGACCTTGGTCATACAGTTCTGAGTAAAATGCCTGCACAAATATGGGCAGGTTTGATAATAATCGGTATTTTGGAAGTTGCTGGTAACAATGGGGGAGTTCTGTGGCCAAATACCTGGCACCCAGCAATCCAAATTGTTTTAGGGCTTTTGGTGGCTGAATTTGGACTTTATTGGGCGCACCGATGTGCCCATGAATGGCCCATCCTTTGGCGATTCCATGCAGTTCATCACAGTATTGTGCGGCTCTGGTTTGTGAATACCGGGCGATTCCATGTCTTGGATGCTATGGTAAGTATCTCGCTTGGTCAGGCGATGTTATTAATGGTCGGAGCACCCGAGTTTGTGATGTTGTGGGCAGCTATGTTAACTCCTTTCATTGGCTTTCTCACGCACTGTAACATTGATATGCATTTTGGGCCTTTGAGTTATATCTTCAACACTCCTGAACTTCACCGGTGGCATCATTCGAGATCGAAAGGGGAAGGAAATAACAATTATGGAGAAAATTTTGTGCTCTGGGATCAACTTTTTGGAACTTTTTATAACCCACCCCGCCGTCCATCACCAAATATTGGGATTGACGATTATATGCCACAGAGTTTTTGGGGTCAGTTAAAAATCCCCTTTGTCTGGGAACGACAGCAAGCAGAGACACCTACCAAAGAGGCATCCTCAATGAATAACCTAAGAGTAAAAAAAAGTCCTAAACATCTAAGAACATCATAGTTCAAAATGACTACAGCCCTTCATTTCACCCATGCGATTCATCACGATAGTCAAGTGACCGGCATCCGGGTAGCAGTTGACGGCATAGTTGACGCTTTTTTGAGATACGCCGCCCAAGATAAAATGTGGTGCGTAGCCCCAGAAGAGGAATTATTTCAATTTTTTGTTGAGAAAGCAGTACATGCAGGTCGATCAGCAGATTCTTGCATTCATTTAACGGATACGCAGGCTAAAGAATTTTCAAAGGTTAGCTGTCTACTCAAACCAGAGCCATCGATTGCGCATATGGCGTGGAATCGGCGACAAGGTAGCCAGAGAGCTTACAGTTTATGTGGAGTGAGTCATACAATGTCCACCTCCAACGTAATGAAGGCGGTTGGTGATTGTATTACTAATCCTCTGCAGAGCTGGGATGCCATAATTTGCCCCTCAATGGCTATCCGGGACTCAATCCATTCTCTTTGGAATGGCTGGCGGGAATATCTTGGGCAGCGATTTGACTCTAGAATCCGTTGCCCTATTCAGACACCTGTGATCCCGCTCGGTATCGATTGCCAAAAATTTTCTAAAAACCGTGATCCAATTTTAAGAGTCAAGCAAAGGGAAATTTTGGGTGTCAGCAAAGACCAGGTGGTTGTTTTATTTTTAGGTAGGCTGAGTTATTTCGCGAAGGCACATCCCTTGCCACTTTTCTTGGCTGCAGAGCAGGCTGCTAAAGAAACCGGTAAGCAGATACACTTAGTCTTCTATGGATACTTTCAGAGTGAAAAGTTTGAAACAGAATTCCGCGACGCGGCTTCTAGCTTTTGCGAAAAGGCGATGGTATCATTTGTGCTAAACACAGAGTCTGAATTCACAGAAGGTGTGTGGGCTGCGGCAGATATTTTTGTATCTCCTTCAGACAATATCCAGGAGAGTTTTGGGCTTACACCGATCGAAGCAATGGCCTCGGGTTTGCCAGTAATAATCAGCGATTGGGATGGTTATCGAGATGCAATTTCGCACGGAGTCGAGGGTTTCCTGATCCCAACGCTTATGCCGGCACCTGGTAATGGGGTAGATCAAGCTCACCGTTATTTGTCAGAAGAGGATAATTATGGGGAGTACTTAGCAGGTGTCTCCCAATCAACAGCTGTTGATGTGCGTGCATTAGTTTCGGCGCTTGTAACGCTGATTGAAAATAAAAGTCTGCGGCAGAGTATGGGTAACGCCGGCATTTTACGAGCAGAATCTAGGTATGATTGGAAGCAGGTGATTCCTCAATATGATGCATTATTCGCAGAGCTTGCGGAGCGACGCAAGGTTGACCCAGAAAGTGCGGAGCGAAAGGTTGGGAGCTCTGCCTTCCCCTTAAAGCCAGACCCTTTCCAAATGTTTGAGGGCTTTTCGTCTGCAACACTCTCGTGGGACGATCAATTGGAGCTATCACAAGGGTCTCCGAATGCTCTCACTCGCCTTATAAAGCATAGAATGAACTATTTCGCTCCAACCCTTTTAGTTCCACCCAAGGAGCTACCTACTGTTCTATACGTTATTAAGAACAACCCAGGCATTACGTTAGCCGACCTTTCTAAAAAACTTGGCAATTCAACAAAAGCACAAGTTATGCGTACGGCTTCCTGGTTAATAAAGCTAGGTATTTTGGAGCGAAGATAATTATTTGAACCGGTACGTAATCCGCCCTTTGGTAAGGTCATAAGGGGTCATTTCAACGGTCACGCTGTCACCGGCGAGAACACGTATGCGATTTTTCCGCATTTTCCCTGAAGTATGTGCAAGCACTTCATGATCATTTTCTAGCGTCACACGAAACATAGCATTAGGCAGCACCTCGGTGACTGTGCCCGAAAATTCAATTGGTTCCTCCTTGGCCACGTACATTCCTTTCAGCCATATTGTTAATTCCTGAACATTAGGCAAGGCAGAGAAAAAAACAAGGTTTACTTTTCTCTCGGTAACTATTCTAACGTTTCTAGCGGCAACGCTGTTCTATATTTTACTTGTTTGAGGGCGAAACTAGAATTTATTGAAGCAACGCCATTGATTCTAGTTAAATGATTGATCATAAATTTTTCGTAGGCAACAAGGTCGGCTACAACTACTCTAAGTAGATAATCAGAATCGCCCGTCATCAGATAACACTCCATAACTTCAGACCTTGACAGTACAGCATCCTCAAAAGTTTCGAGTGCGGATTCAATTTGGCGTTCCAGGCTTACTCGTACAAATACACTCACGGGAAGGCCGACACTTGCAGGGTCAAGCAATGTAACCCGGCGCTTGATAACCCCGTCCTTTTCGAGTCTCTTTACCCTTCGCCAGCAGGGAGAGGGAGAGATCCCAATGCGCTTAGCTAGTTCGGCATTGGATATTTGTGCATCCTCTTGCAGAACATTGAGAATTCGGCAATCAATAATGTCAAATTGAAACAAAACGGTATTTTATGGAGCTAAATAGGTTAAACATTGCTAAGGATGAACATATTATTGGAATTAAAGCAATGAAATTCCTCTTAAGTTGGGAGTATTATTAACCACTAATATTTCACTTTTGGAAAAATCTCATGGCAGAACAACACCAGTTCTCAAAAAATGGTACAGCCAAGGTTCTTTTACAGGAGCGGTTATCGGATCTTTGTGAAATTGAAAAAAAGGTGCTTTGGCTATCGTCGTGGATGATACACAACGCAAATCATATTCGGCCAGGACGCGATGGCTTAAAAGTAGGGGGGCATCAATCTTCCTGCGCTTCAGCGGTAACTCTTCTTACAGCACTCTTTATGGAAATTTTGAGGCCGGCTGATAGAATCGCAATAAAACCGCACGCGAGTCCTGTCTTTCATGCCTTGATGTATCTTTTCGGGAGACAAAGTGTCTCTAATCTGCAGGGTTTTCGCGCGATGGGTGGGGCTCAGGCATATCCCTCCCGCACTAAAGACACTGATGATGTTGATATTTCAACTGGATCAGTAGGGCTCGGGGTTGGGTTTACTCTCTGCGCTGCCTTGGTTCAGGATTACGTTAAGTATCAAAAGCGCATGGGCGATGATATTGAGCCGGGACGATTTGTTGCTCTGATGGGCGATGCGGAGCTCGATGAGGGCAATGTATTTGAAGCTTTACTTGAGGGTTGGAAGCACAAGGTTCGAAATCTCTGGTGGATAATAGATTATAATCGCCAGAGCCTCGATGGAGTTGTTAATGATCTCTTGTTTCAGAAAATTCAGAGATTTTTCGAAACGGTGGATTGGGACGTAGTAACACTAAAATATGGGAAAAAATTGGAGCAGGCCCGAAAAGGTCCCGCCGGCGAAGCATTACTGCAGTGGATTGATGATTGTCCGAATGACCTTTATTCCGCACTTACCTACAAGGCCGGCGCTTCATGGCGCAAACATCTCAAAAAGGGACTTCGTGGCACGTCGGGTTTGGAAGAGTTACTTGATAATCACGATGATGACGCTCTCCATAGTTTGATGACAAATTTAGCGGGCCACGATATGGAGTCCGTGCTTGAGGCCTTTAATAAGGCATCCCCAGAGCATCCAACTTGCTTTGTAGCTTACACGATTAAGGGTCATCGTATGCCTTTTGCTGGGCACAAAGATAATCATGCTGGCCTCATGAACGCAGAGCAAATGGCCGTTTTTAGAAACGAAATGGGTATCAAAGATGGTGAAGAATGGTCATTTGATTCTGGCTTGAACCTAAGGGGTGAAAGACTCGAGCAATTTCTCGCTTCCGCGTCTTTCAATGATGATTCGAATCGTCGGCATGTTGCAGCTAGGGTGGAGGTGCCAAAATACTTCGACATTCGCACGAACACACAAAGTTCAACTCAGCAGGGATTCGGCCAACTAATGAACCAGCTTGGGCGCACTGAAAGCGAACTGGCTGATGCCATCGTCACAACGTCACCTGACGTGACAGTTTCAACGAATCTCGGTGGGTGGGTAAATCAGCGCGGACTTTTTGACCGGCAAGGCAAGAAAGATGTATTCAAGGAACAAGATGTAGCATCACTCCAGAAATGGTCAAAATCTCACTCAGGCCAACATATCGAACTTGGGATCGCAGAAAATAATTTATTTCTGATGCTTGCCGCAATGGGGCTTTCGGAACCGCTTTTTGGCGCGAGGGTATTGCCTGTGGGAACTCTTTATGACCCTTTTATCAACCGTGGACTCGATTCGTTGCTTTACGCTTGTTATCAGGACGCTCGTTTCATGGTGGTGTCCACTCCGTCAGGAGTCACCTTGGCGCCTGAGGGTGGAGCACATCAATCTATCAACACTCCTTTGATTGGTATGGGCCTTGATCGCCTTTCCTATTTTGAACCAGCTTTTGTGGATGAGTTGGGCATCATAATGGCTTGGGGTTTTAGGCATATGCAAGCACCAGTAAGTGAAGGTGGGGGCTCAGTATATTTGCGGCTTTCGACCCGTCCAGTGCAACAACCGGACAGGAAGGTAACCCAAGAACTGATAGATGGAGTAACGGCTGGGGCCTATTGGGTCAAGGCACCATCTCCAGGTGCTGACTTAGTAATTGCATTTTGTGGGGCACTTGCTCCTGAAGCGATTTCTGCTCATTCAGCGGTTATTGAAGACGCTCCAGGCGCGGGACTGCTTGCTGTAACCTCGCCTGATCTTCTTCATCAAAACTGGATTAAAGCAAAACGAAGTAAAAATGAAATTTCGCACATTGAGAGAATTTTAAGACCCTGTGCTGGTGATGCTGATATTTTGACCGTTCTGGATGGTCATCCGGCAACACTTTCATGGCTTGGTTCCGTGGGGTCATATCGATGCACTGCACTGGGTGTGGAAAAATACGGCCAATCGGGAACCATCAGTCAACTGTACCGAGAACACATGATAGACCGGGACTCAATATTGGAAGCTGCCGCAACTATTTTCTTACGTCGATTAAACTAACTGCCAGCGACTGTCATCCCATCTACACGGAGTGTGGGGCAATTCGTGCTATAACGAAATTCGAGATCGTTTGCGGGTGTTAAGTTTAAAAACATATCTTTTAAATTACTCGCCACTGTCATTTCGCTCACTGGGTATGTGATTTGACCGTTTTCAATCCAGAAGCCTGAAGCTCCGCGACTATAATCGCCTGTAACCCCATTGATGCCAAAACCCATCATGTCGGTAATGTAAAAGCCCTGCTTAATTTCTTTAATTAAGTCTTCTGGTGTTTTAGTTCCTGGTGTCATGTGTAGATTCGTTGTTGCTGGGCTAGGAGGGGAGGACGTACCGCGGGATGCACGACCGTTGCTGTGGACGCCAAGTTGCCGCGCTGATCTTAGATCAAGAACCCATTCAGTTAGAATCCCGTCTTTTACAAGTTCAATTAGGTGGTTTTCTAAGCCCTCAGCATCAAAGGGCTTGGATGCGAGACCACGTTTGCGGTGTGGATCGTCAATAATGGAAATATTGTCAGGGAGGATTTTTTCTCCTAATTCATTTTTTAAAAAACTTGTCCCCCTAGCAATTGCACTTCCATTAATAGCACCGGCCAGATGCCTAATAATGGAATTTGCGATCCTAGGTTCATATACCACTGGTACTTTAGCACTTTGCGGTTTACTGGGGTTGAGCCGCCGCACGGTTCTTTCACCAGCTCGACGACCTACTGCCTCAGGGTCATCTAAATCGGACCTAAATACAGCAGATGTATAATCGTAATCCCGCTCCATCGCAGTCCCTTCCCCTCCGAGCACGCATGCGCTTATGCTAAAGGACGAGCTTCGGTAGCTACCTACGAAGCCATTGGTCGCTGCTAACAAAACTTCACTCTGCATCCATCCAGCTTCTGCACCCTCAGAATTAGTAATTCCGTTCACTTCTAATGCAGCACCTTCAGCAGATCGAGCCCACTCAATAAGGGTGTTTGTGTCAGGTTTTGACTCATCAAACATTTCTAGCTCTGGAGGCTCTTTTTTTTGTAACTGGTCGGGGTCAGCAAGGCCGCAGTATTCATCCTGAGGAACAGCTTTGGCCATGGCTACTGCTCGCTCGGCTAAATTATTAAGTGCGCTGGGTGTTTGATCTGAAGAGGAGACCACGGACTGTTTTTTGCCCTTAAAAACACGAAGTCCTATATCTGCATTTTCTGCACGTTCTATGTTTTCAGTTTTCCCAAATCGTTGAGAATGGCTTAAAGATTCTTGGTGCACATAAACCACCTCGGCAGCATCGGCGCCTAATCCAGTGGCTTTTTTTAGTAAACACTGCAACTTGTTGAAAGTTTCCTCGCACACAAATATTCTCCCATTAACCAGTACGAATGCATGACACAACACTAAATGTTGCAACTAAGATTAAAATACCGCTACACAAGATCACCTGACGCCGGCCTCTGGTCCAATCGTCAGTAGTTATTACTTTGGACTCCTTCTCTTGTGTTTGTAACGTTTCATCGCCGCCGGCCAGTCGGCGTGTAATTTTTTTATGAGTAGAGGCAAAAGTCTTGTCAGCTGAACGCATGCGACGTCGAATGTGAAATACAAACCAGAAAGCAAAAACTCCAAAAAGAGCAGGAATAAGCAACTCAGTTGAATTCATGTTCATTTCCATATGGCCCGTCCCTTGCCAGGCAAGCCAAATTCATCCCACATCTGATCAATTTTTTCGATGACAGTGTCACTCATTCGAATAGTGCTGCCCCAGTCACGTTTAGTCTCTGGTGGCCACTTGTCGGTCGCATCCAAGCCAATCTTTGAGCCTAAGCCCGGAACGGGACTCGCAAAATCTAGATAATCTATCGGTGTATCCTCTAGAACCGTTATGTCACGAGCTGGGTCCATTCGTGTCGAGATAGCCCATATAACATCATTCCAATTTCTGGTGTCTATCGTATCATCAACCACCACCACCCACTTCGTGTATGTAAATTGGCGTAGGTAAGACCAGACTGCCATCATTACACGTTTCGCATGGCCGGGATA
The DNA here is from genome assembly GCA_036339585.1 of Pseudomonadota bacterium. Classification (NCBI taxonomy): domain Bacteria; kingdom Pseudomonadati; phylum Pseudomonadota; species Pseudomonadota bacterium. The sequence goes on along the minus strand of JAYZAS010000004.1, from coordinate 34,934 downwards.
GGCTTTCTTAATTGCGACAACAGCTAGACGATAAGAGCAGGCCTCTGGGGGCAGCCAAAAATCAACTATCTCAGGAAATTGTTGCTGAAATAAGGGTATAAAAACTTCATTCAAAGCTTCGCCGAGTATGCTTGGTTCGTCTGGCGGTCGCCCTGTAAAAGTGGAGTGATAAATTGGATTAGCTCGCTGTGTTATTGCCGATACAGTGAAAACTGGGAATGGCTCTTGTGCATTGTAATAACCTGTATGATCCCCATACGGACCTTCCGGCATTGTATTGCTGAGATCCACATGGCCCTCCAGTACAATCTCTGCTTCGGCGGGAACTTTAAGTGGGACTGTTTTGCAGTCTACTAAGCTGATACTTTTCCCTTTTAGGAGGCCTGCAAATTGATATTCTGATATAGTATCTGGCACCGGTGTAACTGCTGCTAGTAATGTTGCTGGGTCGGCTCCGATCACCGCTGCGACTGGTATGGGATCGCTTTTTTGCTCAGTCCAGCGCGCGGCCTGTTGCGCACCGCCGCGATGAGCAAGCCATCTCATGAGAGTAGTTCTACGGCTTTTTACCTGCATGCGATAAATGCCGAGATTGTAGCTGTCTGACTTATTTCCAATTGGATCAGGGCCTTGAGTAACAACCAACGGAAAGGTTATAAGGGGCGCTGGTTCATCGGGCCAGCAAGTCTGGATAGGATATCGTGTTAGATCGATTTCTTCTCTCTCAAACAGTACTTCTTGACACGGCGCCACCTTAACTTTTTTTGGTCTCATAGCAATTATTGATTTGAGGAGTGGAAGTTTTTGCAAAGCGTCGCCTATCCCCACTGGTGGTTCTGGCTGTCGAAGAAAGGCCAGCATCTTACCCACTTCTCGCAACTCTTCGGGCGATCTCCCCATCCCAAGCGCCACTCGTTCCACCGTGCCAAAAAGATTTACCAACACTGGCACATGAAATTCTTTTCCATCACCCCCGAGTGGATTTTCGAAGAGTACTGCTGGACCTTTCTCTGCTAATAAACGAGTTTGTATTTCGGTCATCTCTAATTCGGTTGAAACCGGCGTTTTAACTCGCTTTAGTAGCCCGCGTTGTTCTAAGTCAATAATAAAATCTCTAAGGGAATTGTAAGTCATGGTAATAAACTAGTGCAAAAATAACCTAGAAGCGAAATTTGTTTTTTAGCAATATTATGCCACTTATTGGAGACCACTTCATGGCAAATGATGTGACCGAATTGAGCAGCATTTTGAAACGAGCACGAGATTACCCCTATTGGGCCCCAAAACGCTCTTATACATGGGATACGAGAGCTGAAATGGATAATGTTAGACCATTTGATCCAAATTTGGTGCAACATTGCTGGCCGGTCTTGGCGGTCGGGTCAAATCGCTCTCCCCAACAACTATCGCGCAAATTTAAAGAATTCGATGCGGGGCCAATAGCAGTGCAATACGGAAGAATTGCCGATTTCGACGTTGTGTATGCTGCCCATATCAGCGCATACGGTGCTGTGCCAGCAATGCTTCAGCGTGCACCCGGCGTGCAAGCTAAGATAGCGATAACGTGGTTGAGTGATGAGCAATTAGATATCATGCATCACACCGAAGGTAATTATCATTTCGGCGAAATAGAGCATGTGCAGCTTTCACTCGAACACAGCGATCCAATTGAATCGGCTTATCTATACGTTGGTAAGCATGGTAGTTTGAACATAAGTAATCAGGCTATTGGGGTACACGATATAGCAGCTGTCAACAGGCCCTACACGAGCGCCAAATCCGTTGAAATCATAGAAATGTTAAGAGAACGTCTTGGGGCCTCCGAGAATCCTGACAACTTCATTTTACGTTTGGTGAATGATGACCACTATCGTAATACTATTATTTCCATTTTAGCAGCAAAGGCTCAGCCTTTCGATTACCCCGTCAATATAATTGAAAAGGATCTTTGCGGGTCTCGAGAGTGCTAGTTTTTTAAAAAAAACCTGGAGGCCTTAGTCATAAAACTCGCCAAACTTGCGCATTTCGTAAATCAGTATCTTCCAGTCGGGATTCGGTTTTCTTGCGATATTTTATAACTCTCTTTAAGCCATTCTTTGGTAGGTAGATACGCTGAGGATCGCCAACAAAAACCTTTGACCCGCTACCTACAAGTGATTTAAGCCATGTAGTTATTGTGAGAGACATATTGTAATCGTAGTATACATCTGCTGCGAACACTGTCGCCCAGTTCTTGTCAATCCCGATTAAATTTTCCCGTGTTATTTCTATATCCACCTTATTATTCTTAGCGTTGATTTCTATTGCTGCTTCTGCATATTCATCGATATCACTCGCAATCACATGCGCAGCACCAGCTTTTGCTGCCGCGATAGCAACGATTCCGCTGCCTGAACCAAAATCAAGAACCGTCTGTCCGGAAACGATTGCCGGATTATCAAAAATGTATCTTGCTAATGCTTGTCCTCCTGCCCAAGCGAAAGCCCAGAATGGCTCGGATATTCCCAATTTTGAAAAATATTCGGGTGTTTGCAACCAAATGGGGCATGTTTCATTTGCGAGATTAAGTTGAATTTCAGGAACTAGCGAAGGAGTTACTGTTGCAGTATTTTCCCGGACAAAGGCTTTTTGGGATGTCATCACTAACGCCTTTTAGAGGAGTTGCCCGATAACTAGAGCAGCCAATATCCAACAGCCTATCTGTGTATTTGCCCGAAAGTGCGAAAGGCAACTCTTGGGGTCGTCGAGATCTACACTGTACAATTGTATCATCAACAAAACTGCGGGAACTGCAAGCACCATAAAATATAGCGAGCTGAGGTTGGCGAGGAGCCCGGTTAAAATGAAGCAACCCATTGCTGAAATATAGAAACCACTGATCCAAGCCTTACTCGTTGACCCGAATTTTAGTGCAGTGGACATTACTCCGATAAGGGCATCGTCTTCCTTGTCTTGGTGGGCATATATCGTATCGTAGCCTAATGTCCAGAAAAATGCAGCGGCATATAGGGTGAAGGTTGCGGGCACAAGTGTGCCAGTTATTGCTGAAAACCCAACCAATACCCCCCAGTTGAAAGTTATCCCTAGGAAAGCTTGTGGCCAAAAGGTTACACGCTTCATCATAGGATAGATGGCAACAAGGGTCAGCGATGAGATTGCGAGAATCCTTGTAAAATCATTAAGAGCAATTAGGATAAATGCAGAAATTAATAACATAAAAAACATGAAAATGGTTGCTCGGGCCACGCTGATGGTACCACTTGCGAGAGGACGCGAAGCAGTGCGAGCCACTTTGGAGTCAATATGTCGATCCAAAATATCATTCCAGATGCAGCCAGCAGAGCGCATCAGGGTTGCGCCTATCAGAAAAATTAGTGCTAGAAGTGTAGCGTCCCAAAACAGGAAGATATTTATTGAATTGTAGGCCAAACCCATTCCCCACCAGCAGGGTATTGCTAGCAGCCAGATGCCAATGGGACGATCAATGCGAGCTAACCGTAAATAAGGCTGAACGTAACTTGGAAGTTTTTGATCGATCCAGTCACCTTTCACAATGTCACTATTCTGTTTCATAACTCCTCTAATCTGCGATGGTTGCTGCCGGAAGGCAACAAAGTCTGTAAAAAAATTTGAAGTGGCGGCAACGTGTGCTGAGTTCAAAATGATTATAAGACTGTTTTTGTATTTAAACGCTGATAAGATTTTGTACGTTTCACAGTGTCCAAGTGAAGATTGTGGCTAATTAGTTATAGGTCTGGCAAAAAAAGGTGAGTTATATGACACGGTCCCCGCCACGTTTGTTCGTTGATTATTCGCTTACAAGTGGCTCCATTATCCGCCTTCAAAAACCCCATATTCATTATCTAAAAAATGTACTCCGTCTTCGGGGGGGGGCAGCGGTATCTCTTTTCAACGGGCGCGACGGTGAATGGCGTGGATCACTCGCGATGGATCTTAGTCACATCTCTGTAAAAGTTGAAAAATTACAGCGTCCGCAGCCGGTCCCTTCGGGACCAGGTCTTTTATTTGCACCGATCAAGAAAGGTCCCATGGAAGTGTTATCACAGAAGGCCACAGAACTTGGTGTCTCTATCTTTTTACCGACAATCACGGATTACACTGATGTAACACGATCGAACTTTGACCGAATCAGAGCAATAGCTGTTGAGGCGGCAGAGCAGTGCGACCGCTTAACTGTCCCAGTAATCGAACATCCTAAAAAGCTTAATGACCGATTGCAGGTTTGGCCTAAGAACACCAAGCTGCTATTTGCTGCGGAGTCAGGCTTAGTCAAACCAATCGATGCGGCTCTCAGAGATATAAGGGATAAAGATACCCGAATGGATTGGATAGTAGCGGTTGGGCCTGCCGGGGGCTTTAGCCCGGCCGAGCATGAAATGCTGCGCAGTTTATCCTATGCAATTCCCGTGGGGCTTGGTCCCAGGCTACTAAAGGCTGAGACTGCTGCCATTGCAGCATTGAGTTGTTGGCAGTCGATCTTGGGAGATTGGGCTAATCGGCCCATTGACAGAAATGAGGAATAGGTTAGGAACTCGATAACACAAGCTTTCATGCGAGAAATATATTTGTCATGTCTCATAAAGTGCCTGCCGTCGAACCCGTTACCGATAAGGATACGCTGATCAAGTATCTTGAGAAGGGCATCAAGCCGCGTGAAAGTTGGCGAATTGGCACTGAGCATGAGAAATTCGTTTACCGTTTGTCGGATTACGCGCCGCTGGCTTATGATGGACACCCCGGAATACGCCAAATCCTTGAGAAGTTACAGCGATATGGCTGGGCTCCAGTGATGGAGAAGGATAATGTTATCGCTTTAAAGAAAACTGATGGATCCTCTGTGACCTTAGAGCCTGGGGGCCAGTTTGAACTGTCTGGTGCTCCATTAGCTAACATTCACCAGACATGTAATGAAGTACAGTCGCACCTCACCGAAGTTAAGGCAGTTTGTGAAGAGATTGGCGCAGGTATGTCCGGGATTGGATTTGTGCCGAAATGGCGTCGCGACGAAATACCGTGGATGCCAAAGGGCCGTTACAAAGTTATGCGAGACTATATGTTAACAACTGGTTCACTCGGTCATGACATGATGCTTCGAACTTCTACTGTGCAAGTTAATTTAGACTTTTCCTCTGAGGCCGATATGGTGCAAAAAATGCGCATTGCTGTTGCTCTGCAACCCGTTGCAACAGCACTCTTTGCCAACTCCCCTTTCACCGAAGGACGCCCCAATGGATTTTTGAGCTACCGGAGTCACACTTGGACTGACACTGATCCCGATCGTTCAGGTATGCTGCCCTTTATCTTTGATGATGATTTTGGGTTTGAGCGCTGGGTGGATTATGTGCTCGATGTTCCAATGTATTTTGTCTATCGCGAGGGTGTCTACAAGGACGTAGCCGGCCACTCTTTTCGAGATTTTATGGCTGGAAAGCTGAAAGGATTTGAGGGAGTCTACCCTAGCCTGCAGGACTGGGAAGATCACATGACAACACCATTCCCAGAAGTGCGGCTCAAGCACTTTATTGAGATGCGTGGCGCCGATGGGGGACCGTGGAGCCGTCTATGCGCATTGCCGGCTCTTTGGGTGGGGTTGCTATACGACTCTGAGTCTCAGAATGAGGCGTGGGACCTTATAAAGGATTGGACAACCGGGGAGATGCAGTGCCTCCGTGCGTCCGTTCCTAAATATGCTCTTAAGACGCAATTCCGCGGCCGACCGCTGCAGGATATAGCCACATACATGGTGGAAATCGCTGGAAATGGGCTCAAAAGACGTAGGATTGCAAGCGGCACTAAAAGTGACGAGTGCAGTTACATAGAAACATTGCAAGAGATTGCTGAAAGTGGAATAAGCCCGGCGGAAAAATTACTTGAAAGATTTGAGAATGATTGGGACGGCGACATAAGCCGAGTGTATGAAGAAACTACCTATTAGGCTATCTCCAAATGAGAAGGACTGTATTTTTGCGTATTCTGATAGGAGAATTCGCCACTTTCTACATTTTATTTGCTAAAATAAATATTTAATTGATCAAGCTGCAGTCCCACCAACAGTCAATCCGTTTAAGCGGAGCGTTGGTTGCCCAACACCAACTGGAACACTTTGCCCATTCTTTCCGCAACTCCCTATGCCAGGGTCCAATTGAATATCATTTCCTACCATTGCAATTCGTGTGAGTACGTCTGGGCCATTTCCAATAAGCGTAGCGCCTTTAACTGGAGGGCCCAATTTCCCGTTTTCAATCAAATACGCTTCAGTGCAGCTGAATACAAATTTACCGCTTGTTATGTCAACTTGTCCGCCACCAAAATTAACTGCGTAAATACCCTTTTCGACTGACTGTAAAATTTCACTTGGATCTTTATCGCCGTTTTTCATGTAGGTGTTGGTCATTCGAGGCATCGGCAGGTGCGCATATGACTGACGGCGGCCATTCCCTGTGGTCTGCATTCCCATCAATCGAGCATTCATCCGATCTTGTATGTAGCCGGTAAGAATTCCATCCTCAATCAGGACGGTTTCATCCGGTGCCGTACCTTCGTCATCAATTGTGATAGACCCACGACGATTGGCTATTGTACCATCATCCACAACTACCACACCAGGGCTTGCCACGCGTTCCCCAAGAAGCCCCGAGAATGCCGAGGTTTTTTTCCTATTGAAATCCCCCTCGAGCCCATGTCCAATGGCTTCGTGTAATAAAATGCCGGGCCATCCCGGTCCTAATACCACCACCATTTCGCCTGCGGGTGTTGGCACAGATTCTAAGTTGACCAACGCTTGTCGCAATGCTTCGTTGGCTTGATTTTGCCACGCACCAGGCTCAATAAAGGCCGAATAGCCGGACCGTCCGCCAGTGCCCCGAGAACCGTTTTCCATACGACCGTTATCAGCGACCGTGACTGAGATGTTAAGTTGAACCAATGGACGAATATCTGCGGTGTGAGACCCATTAGGCCTCATAATACGTATCGCCTGCCATTCGCCAGAAATGGAGGCCATTACTTGCACTACACGGTCGTCAATGCTCCGTAAATACTCATCAATATCTGACAGAAGCGCTACTTTTGAATCAAAGTCCATCTCGGTCATTGGGTTTAGGTCTGGATAGAGAGGTTTGTCTGTCGCGGTAGGAGGCAGCGCAAGTTTTCCACTATGACCAGACTTTACAGCAGAAATAGTCTTTGCAGCGCGTTGAATTGCGTTGAGGCTCAGCTCTGGTGAATGCGCGTAGGCTGTTGCTTCGCCCAAAACTGCACGTAATCCGAATCCCTGCATTGTGTCGTAATGTGCATTCTTTATTTTACTATCATCTAACGTGATGGCCTCAGATTGGCAGTACTCAAGATATAACTCACCATCGTCCGCCCCCAAAAGAGCCTCACTTATTACTGCATCTAAACGCGACGGGTCTAGGCCGCCGCGTTCGAAAAAGATCTGGTTTGTTGAAAATAAATGATCCATTTGGTCTAGCCATTACTGTGGTAGGGCGCTTCTAAAATATGAATTTACTAATAGAGTCATAAATCTTGAAAATATAGGTCTTTTTGCGCAAAGATGTCGATATAAGAAACGACCTACCGCACTACTGTTAATTTCTCCCAACTTGGGTATTCTGCATTAACGGAAATAATTGGGGGTAATTTTGCGACATAGTGTCACGCAGAATAGGCCTATAGCCCAGCGAGTGATATATTGAGCGATGCAAGGATGTCTAGGCTGGAGTAGATGAAGTCGTCGTTTTCAACCACACGACCACAGATGGTTGGGGGAGTTATGAATTCACATTTGATCAATGCCGTTATTACGGTCCTTTTTGGTATAACAGGTTTTGCGACAAATAGTGTTGCAGAGATGTCGGCAGGTCCGCAACCGTGGCAGCTCGGATTACAACCTTCTGCATCACCTACGATGGATATGATAGAAGGGTTCCATTTTCAGCTAGTCATAATTATCACACTAATTTCATTGTTTGTGCTGGGTTTGTTGGTTTATGTAGCGGTTAGATTTCGCGAAAAAAGAAACCCCATTCCATCTAAAACAACACACAATTCTGTCATCGAGGTTTTGTGGACAGCGATACCCGTTGTTATCTTAGTGGTAATTTCAGTACCTTCGTTCAAGCTTTTGTATTTCGCTGATAGGATCGAAGAGGCTGATATGACGTTGAAAGTTACTGGAAACCAATGGAATTGGACTTATCAATACCCAGATCATGGTAATTTCGAATTCACGGCCAACTTATTACAAGGCGAGGACCTAAAAGAGGCACAAAATGCTGCTGATAAATCCAAAGAAAAACGCCCGGTACTTCGGCAGCTCAGCACAGACAACCCGGTTGTACTGCCCGTCGGTAAAAAAGTGCGTTTATTGGTTACTGCTACCGACGTGTTGCATAATTGGGCCATCTCGCCACTCGCAGTTCGTATTGATACCGTGCCTGGGCGTCTCAATGAAACTTGGGTGGAGATAAAAAAACCTGGAACCTATTTTGGGTTTTGTTCTGAATTGTGTGGCTCCGGGCACGCTTTCATGCCGATTGAGGTTCATGCGGTGACTGAAGTTGAATTTAAACAATGGGTTAAAAAAGCTCAAAAAAAGTATGCCAAAGTTGATAATATAACACTACCCATAGCCACGAGAAGCAAGGACATAACGAATTCAATCAATTTGGCGGGCGGAACTGCTAATCAATAAACAATATGGATTAATTTTAATGCAAGGAAATTACCATGGCTGAAGCACCAACTGCCGACGCGCAAGGACATGAAAGTCATCATGAGCCCAAGGGCTGGCGGAGATTTGTTTACTCCACCAACCACAAAGATATAGGGACCATGTATCTAATATTTTCAGTTACTGCCGGATTGATCGGAGGTGCTTTCTCCGTATATATGCGCATGGAACTTCAGTCGCCTGGGGTGCAGTTTATGACAATGGAGGATGGTTCGCCTGATGGCCATCTTTGGAACATGTTCATCACCGCGCACGGGCTCATAATGGTATTTTTCGTTGTAATGCCAGCTTTGATAGGTGGGTTTGGTAATTGGATAGTCCCGCTGATGGTTGGTGCCCCCGACATGGCTTTTCCTCGGATGAATAACATCAGTTTTTGGCTCCTTCCTCCTGCCTTTCTTTTATTGTTGGGATCTGCTCTTCTCGGTGGTGGTGCTGGAACCGGTTGGACAATTTACCCACCACTCTCAAGTGATACTGGACATCCCGGTCCTGCTGTGGACATGGCGATCTTCGCACTTCATGTGGCTGGAGCTTCATCAATATTAGGAGCCGTTAACTTCATAACTACAATTTTTAATATGAGAGCTCCGGGTATGACCCTCCATAAGATGCCATTGTTTGTGTGGTCGATGCTTATTACAGCATTTCTGCTCTTGCTCTCGCTACCAGTTCTGGCAGGTGCGATAACCATGCTGCTGACAGACCGAAATTTCGGCACGTCATTTTTTAAACCTGAAGGAGGAGGCGACCCAATTTTATTCCAACATCTTTTTTGGTTTTTTGGGCATCCGGAGGTTTACATCATGATCCTGCCGGGCTTCGGCATTATAAGCCATGTGGTCGCCACTTTTTCAAAAAAACCTGTTTTTGGTTATTTGGGCATGGCTTACGCGATGGTGTCCATAGGGTTCATTGGATTTATAGTGTGGGCACACCACATGTATACAGTTGGGCTCGATGTAGACACTCGAGCGTACTTCGTTGCGGCCACAATGGTAATTGCTGTACCAACGGGCATCAAAATTTTCAGTTGGATAGCAACGATGTGGGGAGGATCGATCCGTTTTGACACTCCAATGTTGTGGGCAGTCGGATTTATTTTCTTGTTTACTGTTGGGGGAGTAACTGGCGTAGTATTGGCAAACGCGGGCGTTGATTTGGTCTTGCATGATACGTATTACGTTGTTGCTCATTTTCATTATGTGTTGTCTCTAGGAGCCGTGTTTACAATTTTCTGTGGGATATACTATTGGCTGGGGAAAATGAGTGGTAGGCAGTATCCTGAATGGGCTGGAAAGTTGCACTTCTGGACAACCTTTATTGGCGTGAATATATGCTTTTTTCCACAACATTTCCTTGGTCTTGCAGGCATGCCGCGGCGCTATATCGATTATCCTGACGCATTGGCAGGATGGAACGCCGTTTCATCTTTCGGGGCATATTTTTCATTCGCTTCGACGCTGTTTTTCGTCGGAATGTTGATATACACGATCAATTGGGGCCGAAGAGTGGGGGATAATTATTGGGGTGAGGGAGCAACAACCCTTGAATGGACAATAAGTTCGCCACCACCATTTCATAGTTTTCATGAGATACCGCAAATTAAATAAGCAGGTTTTGGGGAGCATCACGTGGCGGAAACTGCCTTTAACCTAGATAGAAGAAATGGCTCACAGCTCGTTGATACAGAGCTTGTAGATTACTTAAAACTGCTTAAGCCGCGCGTGATGTCCCTTGTAGTGTTTTCGGGGCTCGCGGGACTTTTGTTAGCCCCGGGAAATCTACATCCGATTCTTGCCATCGTTGCTGTCTTATGTATCGCAGTTGGTTCTGGGGCAGCAGGTGCCATAAACATGTGGTATGACCGTGATATAGATGCTGTAATGGAAAGGACCAAATTACGGCCAATACCAAATGGGCGAATCGCGCCCGGAGATGCTCTTGGTTTTGGCATTGTGTTGGCTGTGGGATCTGTTGCAATCATGGGGCTGACTGTCAGTATTCCTGCTGCTTTGCTGCTAACCGTAGCCATCCTCTTTTACGTTTTTGTCTACACGATATGGCTCAAGCGCCGCACACCGCAGAACATCGTGATCGGTGGCGCAGCTGGCGCGTTCCCACCTATGATTGGGTGGGCAGCGGTTACTGGTAACATTTGCGTAGAATCCTTAGTTCTCTTTGCGTTGATATTTTTCTGGACACCACCTCATTTTTGGTCGCTGGCTCTGTACAGGGCCGGAGATTATGAAAAAGCAGGTGTTCCAATGCTGCCTGTGGTCGCCGGCAAGCGTGAGACTAAACGCCAAATAATTATTTATACTCTGGTGCTTCTACCTTTGGCCGTTGCTCCTGCACTCCTCGGCGTAACAGGTTGGCTGTACGGTAGCTTTTCATTAATCCTAGGTTTACTGTTCCTGGGCTCGGCTTTAGCAGTTTGGGTGGATAAGACGGAACGGGCATCAAGGCGTATGTTTACTTTTTCAATAATTTACTTATTTCTTTTATTCACGTTGATGATTGTAGATGGATCAACTGTGTTTAGTGCTTGAGGGATAAACGGTGGTAGTGGCAAGAAACAACGGCAAGCAAACTCCCAAAGATATCGGCCAAGATTTTATCGATCCTAAACGTCGTTTGCGGGCGAAAAATTTAGCGGTTGCCGGTGTGCTTGCAGGGCTAGCTCTTTTGTTTTACTTGGTTGCAATTGTTAAAATGAGTGGGGGTTAGGGTAGTTGGCACGATCTTTGGAGTCTAAAAATCGTCGTTTACTTGGTGCGCTTGCTCTTCTGGTAGTGGCCATGATTGGAATGTCATATGCTGCGGTGCCACTCTATGATTTGTTTTGTCGAGTCACCGGTTTTGGGGGGACTACCCAAATTGCTCAAACGCCAAGCGGAGAGCGCATTGATCGCGTAATTAAGGTGCGTTTTGATGCTAGCCTGAACGGTTCGTTCCCTTGGGAGTTCCAACCTGTGCAGCGGGAAATGTCTTTACAGGTAGGTGAGACGGGTTTGGCATTTTATCGTGCTCGAAATGATTCAAATATTCCTTTGGTTGGTACAGCTACGTTCAATGTAACTCCACTTAAGGCGGGACTTTATTTCAGCAAGATCGAATGTTTTTGTTTTCAAGAGCAGAAACTAGACTCGGGAGAGCAAATAGATATGCCAGTAACGTTTTTTATCGACCCGGAGATTGTGAAAGATCGAAATTTGGATGATGTGAATACAATAACCCTGTCCTATACTTTTTTTGAGGCTGACAAACCTTCTGCTAGTCTTGAAAAAAATGCGGCGACGGCGGTTGTAAAATAGTAGAAGAGGTGACTCCAAGATTTTACGTCTTGGATACAAGTAAGGAGGCTACATAGATGAGCTCCGAAGCGCATAATCAACAAACGCATGATTACCATTTGGTAGACCCAAGCCCGTGGCCCGCAGTTGGTTCGGCAGCCTCATTTTTTCTCTTTTTCGGCGTGGTTGTATTCTTACACCCGGACATGTTAGGCGTTGATCTTGAGGGGGTTGTTAGTAAACTTGGGGTCTGGGTATTCATGCCTGGGCTTGTTGGTGTGCTCGCGACAATGTGGTTTTGGTGGCGCGACGTTGTTCGCGAGGCCACCCACGAGGGGCACCATAAGCCGGTAGTGCAGCTGGGGCTTCGTTACGGCATGATGTTGTTCATAGCATCGGAGGTTATGTTTTTCGCTGCTTTTTTCTGGGCCTATTTTGACGCTAGCCTATATGCCAATGAGATCAAACAATTTAGTCGGGTTGAATCGACTGGAGGTGTGTGGCCCCCCAAGGGTATTGAGACACTTCCGACATTCGGCGTCCCATTTATGAACACGCTTGTGCTGCTTCTCTCCGGCTGCACCGTTACGTGGGCTCACCACGCTTTACGAGAAGGCAATCAAAAAGATTTGGTCGCTGGGCTTGGGTTTACGATTATCCTCGGCATTATATTTACAGGGCTACAAGTTTACGAATATGTGCATGCTACCTTCACTATGGAGAGCGGCATATATGGTTCTACTTTCTTTTTAGCTACCGGCTTTCATGGTTTTCACGTTATCGTTGGCACTTGCTTTTTGACCGTGTGTTACTTCCGTGCTCGGAGGGGGCATTTCAAAATTGATCAGCACTTTGGCTTGGAAGCTGCCGCGTGGTATTGGCATTTCGTTGACGTTGTTTGGTTGTTTCTGTTTTGTGCAATATACTGGTGGGGAGCTTAATTAACGCTGCTTGACGTTGATTGGTTTTCATGTCATCGACAATACTTCTAATTTACTTATTGTTCTAACGCGTGGATGGTAATTGGTTTCGGGTCAACCTGTCCCGCACAAGCTTTTCACAATCTTGGGCTGTCTACTTGGCGTTTTATGTCTTTTTTGACAGAGTATAGTTCGGCTAACGTTCCGTAAATGTTTTGAGTTGACTGACCTTTCGCGCTTATGCTCGTGTCACGCGAGAATACGAGCTTTACCGTATCACATTTAGATTGAGCTTTTGCAACGTCACTAATTAAAATGCTCTACTTTTTTAGCAAATCGTTTTGAGAATAAGATATGTCTTTTCATTTCAAGCTTTGGCCAACAATCCTTACGACTATAATGTTCTTTGTTCTTGTTGCTTTGGGTTCTTGGCAAATTCAACGTTTAAATTGGAAGAACGAGTTGATCACGAAAATACAAACACGGGCTACGGAAAGGCCGGTGTTATTGGCAAAACATCCAGTTGACATGGAGGAACTTGAATTCCAAAGGGTAAATGTTCGTGGACGGTTTGACCACAGCACCGAATTTCACCTTGTAAATCGGTCACTGAATGGAAACCCAGGGTTGCATATAATCACGCCTTTTTTAAGAAGTGACAAGAGTGGGGTCTTACTTGTCAATCGCGGTTGGGTTCCATTTGAGAAAAAAAATGCAAAATCCCGGCGTGAAGGCTTAGTCGCGGGTGAGATTGAACTAAATGGTATAATTCGTCTTATAAAAGGTCCAGGAGCATTTACGCCTGCGAATGATCCAGGGACAAACCACTGGTTTTTTATTGACCCTGCGGCAAAGTCCAAGATAAGCGGCCACTCATTTTTATCCGGTTTTTATTTACTTGATGGTAACGTTGAGGTGCCGGGTGGTTTTCCTGTTGGTCATCAGTGGACACTAGATATTCGAAATGATCACCTACAATACGCAATTACATGGTACTCATTAGCATTGGCCTTGTTAGTGATATTTTTCGTTTATCATCGGCAAAAAGACTAGTTTTTATGAAAAATGCCTACCGGGAGTTAGAGAAACGGTTTCGTCGAGTTAACTTGCTACGTCAGGCTGTGGGATTGCTGCAATGGGATCAGTCTGTCACGATGCCGCCAGGAGGGGCAAATGCACGCGGCGCACAACTTGCAGAATTAAAAGTTATTGTTCATGAGATAGTTACCGACAGGCGCACAGAAGAGTTATTGTTGGATGTGGATATCAGTCGTCTTGGGAAGTGGCAAGCGGCTAATGTCAGGGAGATTCGGCATGCATGGTCTCATGCAAAAGCAGTACCCAAGGACCTTATCGCGGCACGTAGTAAAGCTTGTACAGCCTGTGAAGCAAACTGGCGTACAGCACGTGCTAGCGCTGATTTTAAAAAAGTCCTGCCAGATTTCAAAGATGTAGTTGATCTCACTAGGGAGGTCGCTGAAGCAAAGGCGGCAGCTTTAAATGTCTCTGCTTATGATTCTTTGTTCTGTCAGTATGCGCCGGGCATGTCCATTGATGAGGTTGATCCAATCTTCGATGACTATCTTTCCTTCTTGCCTAAATTTTTAGGGCGAGTGTTAGCACATCAGGGCTCCGTTCCACCCCCGCGTGATTTAAAAGGGCCCTTTGAGTTGGAGGAACAGCGCCAAGTTGCTCGACGTCTTGCTGAAGTAGTGGGGCTCGATTTCGGATCGGCTCGTCTTGACGAGAGCGAACATCCTTTTTCAGGTGGAGTGCCGGGTGATAGTCGTATTACTACTCGCTATAAAAAGGCTGATTTCTCTGAGGCAATGATGGCGGTTCTGCATGAAACTGGACACGCCATGTATGAACGCGGTCGTCCACCGGAATGGCATGAACAACCAGTCGGCTGCTCACGTGGCATGGTTATTCACGAAAGCCAATCTCTTATAGTTGAAATGCAAGCTTGTAGATCAAGGGAATTTTTTGAATGGGCTGCGCCGATGTTTGCGGATGCATTTGGCGGCATTGGGCCTGCTTGGGGTGCTGACGAATTTTATAAAAGGGCTACTGCAGTGAGGCCAAGCCTAATTCGTATTGATGCTGATGAGGTTACTTATCCTGCGCACATAATATTGCGGACGCAGCTTGAACGCGCTTTATTAGCAAAAGACCTTTTGCCCGTCGACTTGCCGGGAGCTTGGAATGAAAAAATCCGGCAACTTCTCGATGTTTCTCCATCTAACGATGCTGAGGGCTGTTTGCAGGACATTCACTGGTATGATGGAGCATGGGGATATTTCCCCACCTATACACTTGGCGCGATGGCAGCGGCTCAGATTTTCAAGGCCGCTATCGCCAAAAATCGTAAGATACTCCACTCCATCGCTAACGGGGATTTTAAACCACTTATGACGTGGTTGTTAAGTAACATCCATAAGCATGGTTGTTTGTTTTCCGCCCAAGAACTGCTGACCAGAGCTACCGGCCGGAAACTAGATCCAGATGCATTTAAATTACACCTCCATGAAAGGTATTTATCTTAATGGCGGAGACTCAATTTTTTTTTATTGTGGGGGCCACATTATTTCTAGCGGGGCTCACTAAAGGTGTAATCGGACTTGGGCTGCCGACCGTTTCGCTGACCATTTTAACAGCTTTCTTCGGGCTAAAGGATGCAATTCCATTGATACTAATACCCTCTTTGGCGACCAATCTTTTCCAAGCACTTTCTGGTCCACACCTTAAGGAACTGATAACGCGTTTTTGGCCATTGTTATTAGCAGGAGTTATCGGAATTTTTGCAGTATCAGAAGTTTTTGCGAATTCAAGTAGTGAGCAGTTATCGCTAATACTCGGAATTTCTATCATCATCTATTCAGGGTTTGGGTTGTCATTGACTAATCGCCTAAATTTAACAAAGCGAGAAAAATGGTATTCACCGATTATTGGAATTTTCACTGGGGCCTTGACCGGATTGACGGGTTCTTTCGTAGTGCCGGCGGTGCCTTATCTTCAATCTCTTGGGTTGCAGAGGGATCAATTTATTCAGGCCATGGGTATTTGGTTCTCAGTTGCAACCGGAGCGCTTACCGTTATGTTAGGAATCAGAGGCTTATTGCTGATGGATCAAAATATCATTTCAACAGCGGCATTGCTTCCAGCGTTGATAGGCGTGTCGATTGGGCAGGTTATTCGTCGTAAGCTTTCAGAAACACGATTTCGCAGAATCTTCTTTTTCTCATTGCTGTTCATGGGCATATATATAATCGTGGGTTCGGCACAATGAGGATCATGTATTATCACTTCGCGCTATCACTATGGTGCTGGCCTTATGTTTTAAGAGGGTAAATTTTTGTTTTACATTAGCACTCGCGGTTCTGCTCCCGCCCTAGCATTCGATGAGGTTCTTCTAGCGGGGCTTGCTTCCGATGGCGGGCTGTATGTGCCCAGTGCTTGGCCACAGGTTTCCTCGGTAGAACAAGTTGAATTAATTAATCTCAATTATTCTGATCTTGCTTGTCGGCTGATGTTTCCTTTTGTGGGCGACTCCATCGCTGAGGACGATTTTGCTGAGATAGTGAGTGCATCATATTCAGAATTTACTAATGACCAGGTAGCTCCACTAAAAAAACTAGTTGATGGGGTTTGGTTGCTTGAACTGTTTCATGGACCAACGTTAGCGTTTAAGGATATAGCTCTACAATTACTAGGGCGTTTATTCGATTACATTCTCACTCGTCGTGGCGAGCGCATCACGATTGTCGGGGCTACTTCTGGTGATACTGGGTCTGCAGCTATTGAGGCTTGTAAGGGGCGCCAGTCGGTTGATATCTTTATTCTGCATCCAGCAGGTCGTGTTTCCGATGTCCAGCGTCGGCAGATGACGACCGTATCATCAGAAAATGTTTATAATATTGCAATAAATGGAACATTCGATGATTGTCAGGATTTAGTGAAGGCTTGTTTTAACGATCTACATTTTAGAGAACGAGTGAACTTATCAGCGGTAAATTCAATAAACTGGGCGCGTATTATGGCGCAAATTGTATATTACTTTTGGGCTGGCCTCAAACTTGGAGCTCCGGATCAGGGCGCAACTTTTATTGTGCCAACGGGTAATTTTGGTAATATTTTTGCTGGATACGGAGCCCACTTAATGGGGCTTCCGGTAAAGAAATTAGTTGTGGCCTCAAATCAAAATGATATCCTTGTCCGGTTTTTTAAAAAAAATGAAATGGTGATGGAGCCAGTTGTCCCTACAGTTTCTCCTAGTATGGATATACAAGTTTCAAGTAATTTTGAGCGGTTGCTGTTTGATTTGTTGGGTCGTAAATCCGGCGATGTGTCTGAGGCAATGCACAATTTTCGCAAAACGGGCAAATTAGTAGTTCCAAATTTTGCATGGAAAGAGGCAAGAAAATTATTCGATGCCAGAAAGGTTGACGACAACACAACCCTTAGGACGATTGCTAAGATTTCTTCTGAACAAAATGTGTTAATTGACCCCCACACTGCTATTGGTATTGAAACTGCGTTTGAAATGAGCTCAAAGCTCTCTCGTCCCATTGTTTCTCTTGCAACCGCGCACCCAGCAAAATTCCCTAATGCTGCAAAAAAAGCCGTTGGTCAGATCCCTGCACTTCCGCCATCTTTAAGCGATTTATACGAGCGTAAAGAAAATTTCACCGTATTACCGAATGAATTAGATATACTTCAGGATTTTATTTGCGCAAAAAAGTACTGAGGGGCCCAATGAGCGTAGAATTTACAGCGTTGGAAAATGGACTAAGAGTTGTGACCCATGAAATGCCGGGAGTAGAGAGTGCTTCAATTGGCGTGTGGGTTGGATCTGGTACGCGTCATGAGTCAAATGAGAATAACGGGGTGGCCCACCTTTTAGAACATATGGCTTTTAAGGGTACTCGGCGGCGCAATGCTAAGGATATTGCTGCTGAAATCGAGGCTGTGGGCGGTCATTTAAATGCATACACGGGCAGGGAAAGCACCGCTTATTTTGCTAAGATGCTGGCGCCCGATATCGCACTTGCTGCAGACATAATTGCAGACATTCTTCAGAATGCAACCTTTGACCAAGTTGAGTTGGATCGCGAAAGGCAGGTCGTCCTGCAAGAGATTGGTCAGGCTGCGGACACGCCGGATGACATCATTTTTGATTACTATCAGGCTGCCGCTTTCCCGGATCAGTCCATGGGTCTTCCGGTTCTGGGTCGGCGCGAAAACGTACAGGCAATGAGTCGCGAAACTATTAAAAGCTTCCTCCAAAGTAATTATGGATCCGAACGTGCAGTGTTATCAGCCGCAGGCAAAGTGCAGCATGAGGATATTGTGGGCATGGCGGAGGAATTATTTGCTTCTTTCCCAACCTCCAAGATTGTTACAAAGCATGAGCCAGCGCATTACTGCGGGGGCGAAAAGCGTGTTGAATCAGACCTTGAGCAGGTACACTTTTTAATTGGATTTAAGGGTTTTCCTTTCGGTGATCCAGATTTCTATGCTTTGAGCGTGCTGTCGACGATCTTAGGAGCTGGTATGTCCTCACGTTTATTTCAGGAAATAAGAGAAAAACGCGGGCTTGCGTATTCAGTTTACTCATTTTCTGCTGCCTATAGTGATGCTGGCACTTTTGGGATATATGCTGGCACTGGCCCTGATCAAGTTGATGATCTGGTGCCCGCTTTATGTGATGAAATTGTAAAATTTGCATCCAGTATTCAACATGAAGAAGTGAGGCGCGCCTGCGTACAGTTGAAGGCCGGCACATTAATGTCATTGGAATCAACTGGTGGCCGTGCTGAACAACTGGGCCAACAAACACTTGTTTATGGAGCTCCCCTTTCCTTACATGATCTGATACAGCGTATTGAGGCTGTTGACTTGGGGCAAGTGCAGCGGACGGCTGCACGCTTATTCACAAGCAGACCAACATTAACCGCTACAGGCGTTCTAAAAAAACTTGAGAGTTACGACAAGATTTGTAGCAGGCTTCAACTCTAAGGGGCGGTGGAATGGTGCTATTAAAATCCCTGTTTGAGCGCCATACGCCCCACATTACTGGTGTTAGGGTCTTCATTCGTCCGCCGAGTAGGTGGGATTGCAAGCAATGGGTTGCTCTTCGGGGCGAAAGCCGAGAGTTTTTAGTTCCTTGGGAACCAAGTTGGCCTGTTGATGGTGCGTCAGCGATAGCATATAGAAGACGGCTTCAGCGATTTAAGGCTGAGTGGCGATATGCTACTGGGTATCCATTTTTTATTTTTGAACATGAACGGCAACGATTGGTGGGAGGTATAACTATGTCCAACCTGCGGCGTGGAGTGGCCCAAAGCGCTAGTATCGGATATTGGATTGGTGCGCCATTCGCCCGAAAGGGATATATGTTCGACGCGCTGCGCCTTATCATCTCCTATGCCTTCGATAATTTGGCATTAAATCGTGTCGAGGCAGCTTGTCTTGTGCACAACGAACCAAGTCGAAACCTTCTTAAGAAAGCGGGATTTTATGAAGAAGGACTGCTGCGACAATATCTCTGTATTAATGGTCGGTGGCAAGATCACATCTGTTATTCCCTTCTAAAGACCGACCCGAGACCGTGATGTTTTCATCTCAGGGGGCAAAAATCAATTATTCGATGCATGGACAGCGGAATGTTTTTAACAACATATTCGTGTTTGGTAATAACTAAGCGTGTCCAGTTTCAGCTGAGAGAAAGCTCAAATCTATGCCGATAGAGGAGATAGCACATTCCCACTTTTTGTCATTTTGCAAATTAAATATTAGCTCTCGGTCTGCCGAGGATTGTAGCCATGCGTTCTGCTGTATTTCATCATCTAGCTGGTTGGGACCCCATCCCGCATAACCGAGCGCGAGCAGAGATTGTGCCGGGCCACGGTTCTGAGCGATATCACTCAGAACATCTATGGTTGCGGTCAATCCCAAACCTTCGGTTATGCTGATCGTACTGTCCTGTTGATAATCGAGTGAATGCAAAATAAATCCTCGTCCTGTGTCCAGAGGGCCGCCGTGATGAACTGGTCGATCATCAATTATTCCATGGACGCCTATGTCCAGCTGTTCGAGTAATTCCGGAAAAGCTAAAGAGTCTATAGTTTTGTTCACAACCAGTCCCATTGCGCCCTCCTCGTTGTGCACACAGATGTATATCACGCTTTTAGTAAAGCGAGGATCAGTCATTGCAGGCATAGCGATTAGTATCTGCCCTGTTAGATAGCCTGGATTTGTGCTGGCGACGGTCTTATTTGGCTCATTCATGCGACTATTTTCCATATTTCATATGATCCTCATGATAGCGACTAGAGGGTAATAAGGGAACTAATGCAGTTGCGAAATTATGCTTATGGGATTGCTTAAGTAACCTATGCATCAAAATTTTGGTTTTTTACATTAGCCATTCTATTTTGCGAGATAAAAGCTATGTTATTGGTGAAAGGCGTGGTCTGCGGAAATCGTAATATGAAGCTGAGAATACTTTTTTTGATCATTTGCTTGTATTTTCCTATTGCAAATGCAAATGGCGCTTCAAGTGAATGGCAGCGTGAAGAGCAAGTTGCTGTGAGGTTAGTGAGTGCATTTATTTCAACTGGTTCAGCAACTACGATACCGCTAGGGATACAATTCAAGTTAAAACCTGGATGGAAAATATATTGGCGGTCGCCGGGTGATGCAGGGCTACCTCCAAAGGTTACATGGGATAGGTCCGAAAATGTTAAAGATTTAGTTGTTGGTTGGCCGGTCCCAAAAAGATTTTCCGTACTTGGTCTTGAAACACTGGGATACCTTGATGAAGTCATTCTGCCATTGGAGTTGAAACGCATATCATCTGGGCCGACTATCGTTAGGGTACAGCTAGAATACCTTATTTGTGAAAAAATTTGCATCCCATACGTCAACACTCTGGAGTTGAGAATACCTGCAGGTAGGGCAGTATTATCTGATTATTCGAATCTGATCGCCAAGTATACTGCGCGCATACCAAAGCGTGATGGCCGTCATGGCCTTATCATAGAAAGCTCTCACTTGACTAAAAGTGGGGACAAAAATGAAGTTATTTTTTTCGCGCAGACAAAAGATATTTTCACACAACCAGATATATATATCGAGGGTCCGGCCGGTAGCCATTTCGGAAAACCGGAGGTTAATATTGCTCAAGATCGGAAGTTGGCAGAACTGCGAGTTCTGATCAGCGGCGTTGGGCGGGCGGCACTTGAGCAAGACGGCATAACAGCAACCTTAGTAGACGGTGATAAGTCGGTTGAGGCAAAACTTTATCCTAAATATAAGCCGTTAAATATAAATGTCTCATCTCGCTTTTCCCAAAATAAAGAATTAACTTTAGCAACTATTATAATATTGGCCTTGCTGGGTGGCTTAATTCTCAATGTCATGCCATGTGTCTTGCCAGTCCTATCAATTAAGCTTCTAGGTGTCATATCTAATTTAGGGAAAGATAGTAAAATAATTCGAGCGGGCTTTCTGGCTTCAGCTGCAGGCATCCTGTTTTCATTTATGACTCTAGCTGTCGCTTTAATTATTTTGAAAGCCGGAGGTGCTTCGGTCGGTTGGGGGATTCAATTTCAACAACCGATTTTTCTTGGCTTTTTGAGCGTGGTGTTAGGCCTTTTTGCATATAACCTTTTCGGCTTGTTTGAGGTTAAACTGCCGGCTTGGGTAGGAAGCATTGTCGCTAAGCGCATGAATAGAGATAACTTGGCGGAGCATTTTCTTGCAGGTGCGTTAGCGGCGCTTGTTGCTACTCCCTGCTCAGCCCCATTCCTTGGCACCGCCGTTGGCTTCGCGCTGAGCCAAGGTTGGCTTGAGATCCTTCTAGTGTTTTCTTCTCTTGGTGTTGGTTTGGCATCGCCGTATTTGTTAGTAGCTCTTTTCCCAGGATTGGCATGTTTTCTCCCGCGCCCTGGACCTTGGATGAACACAGTAAAACGTGTGCTTGGCGTCGCTTTAATAGCTACTGTGCTATGGCTGCTCTATGTATTTTCTAACGTACTTGATATGGGCGGGGCTGCCGCGCTCGGTGGATTTATAGTGACCATGGGTGTGATTTTATCCCTAAAAAAACTACCGGGCTCAACTCTAGGAAGGCGTTCGGGATTAATTGTCATCTTTCTGAGTGTAGCAGCAATTACTTTTCCAATAATGTGGAATACAGGGCTGAAGCCGACAGGTGACCGTTCTAATGTTTCGACAGCTGTGTGGCAAAAATTTGACGCGGTACAGATAAAAAAGTTGGTGGCTGATAGAAAGACTGTTTTGGTTGATGTTACGGCCGATTGGTGCGTTACTTGTCAGCTTAATAAGCGATTCGTTCTTAATGCAAACCGAGTTGTGGAGGCCCTTAAAACAGGCTCTATCATTGGTATGAGAGCGGATTGGACCATGCCAAATGATGATATAGCGCAATATCTTGGATCATTTGACCGTTTCGGCATACCATTTAACGTTGTATATGGTCCTCAAAAACCAGACGGTATTGTGTTGCCGGAATTACTTACGAATTCACTACTCAGTAGAGTTTTTAGTGAAGTGTCTGGTATGTGAGGACCAGTTTAATGGGTTCGACGCATCTAAAAAATATTTCAATTTATGGAAGCTTCTCACGAATCCAATATCGCTACTGCAAATATTACTCTCCGTAGGGGCTGGTTTGTTTACACTTGAACTACATTGTATCGGTTTGGTGTGCTAATGCAGCATCGCGGGCTAACGCGTCTGCGCGTTCATTATGGAGGTGTCCAGCGTGTCCCTTGATCCAGTGCCATTGTATTGAGTGGCTACTCGCAGCCTTTTCAAGTCGTCGCCACAGGTCCTCGTTCTTTACGGACTTCTTGGACGCGTTCTTCCACCCGTTTTTCTTCCATCCATGTATCCATTTAGTAATTCCGTCACGCACATAGATGCTATCCGTGTAAAGGTCGACCGAGACAGGCTTAGTAAGCATTTCAAGGGCGCGAATTGCGGCCATAAGCTCCATGCGGTTGTTGGTGGTATTTGTGTCGCCGCCAGACAGTTCTTTCTCGGTTCCCGCAAATTGTAAAATAGCACCCCAACCGCCTGGCCCCGGATTGCCGGAGCAAGCACCGTCGGTAAAGATTTTTACACTTTCATTTTTTCCACTCATTCAAGGCCAAGCTCAGCTATTTCAGAAATCTTTTGGTGAAAACTCAAAATATAGTAATACTCAGAAGGATTTTTTGGTCGTACTAATGCATCGGTTGGATTGTTAATCCAGTCGAAGAGCCTTGTCAGCAGAAAGCGGACAGCTCCACCCCGAGCTAGTGTGGGAAATGCTTTTAGTTCCGTCACTGACAATTGCCGGACACTGCAATAGCCTGTAAGCAGCGAATGTGCCCGTGATAGATCGATAGACCCTTTTTCATCGAAGCACCAAGCGTTAAGGCATATAGCAAGATCGTAAGCTAGGAAGTCATTGCAAGCGAAGTAGAAATCGATCAAGCCCGATAATTTTTTTCGCAAGAAAAATACGTTATCGGGGAATAAGTCAGCATGGCATGTGCCAGCGGGAAGGTATGTCGGCCAGTTCTTATGTAAATACTCGAGTTCTATCTCTAGAAAATTTCTTAGGCCCGGTTGTACTTGATCAATGGATTGACCACACGAGTAAAGTAGAGGACGCCAAGCCGCAAGTGAGAGACTATTTTTTCGCGTCATGGGAAATTGGAGGCTGGCGATATGCATTTTGGCAAGGGCCTCACCGACCATTCTGCAATGGTCTACATCAATTCTGCGGGGAGACATGCCATCAAGAAAAGAAAAAATTGCGGCTGGTTTTCCGCAAACTTTGCGCAAGCCTTTACCATCTCGCCCGTGTAAAACAGAAGGGCATGGTATGTCTCTCTTCGCTAGATAATCCATCAATTTAAGGAAGTAGGGTATGTCTGAGGGGTCTACCCGCTTCTCATAAAGTGTGAGGATAAATCGTCCGTGACTGGTTGTAAGAAGGAAATTACTATTTTCAACTCCCTCCGCAATACCCTTGTATGATAGTACAGAGCCAATATCATATTCGGCGACAAAATCGTCTAGCGCATCATCCGGCACTTCTGTGTATACAGCCATTTTTTACCAACAAGTGAAGCTTATAGTTATTTTTACGAAATCGATTTATTTGGCCTTCTTGGGTTTAATTGATGTAGATTTACTTTTTTTGTTCGATGTTCCTGATGAAAAAAGGAACGCATATGTCAGTTCTTTTTAACGCGGGTTATTTGTGTCGCCATCAGCTCCTTCCTATAACGAATATTATTGGCCGAATTTACGTTAGCAAAGTAAAAAGTTTTCTGTACGCTTGTTCTGATTTTTAAAGTTGAGTTATTTATTATCGTGATTTCAATGTCTATGTTCCACTCATTCATTCGCCAAACAATAGTAGCGATGATATTAATATCGTTGATGGGTGGTTGTGCCTTATTGGACGAAACAACCGGTGATCCCGACGTGTGCCCTATGCCTACAATATTGAAAACTGGGCAAGAATTAGTGAGGTTCAGACCTGGTGTCGGATACGACCTCAACAAAATTGTTTTCCATGTTAAACTTAATACTTTTGATGGCGAATGCGATATTGGAGAAAAAGAAATAACTCTGAATATTGCTCTTAGTATGACTGCTCTTCGGGGTGCCGCAATGCTAAAAGATAAGGCTGAGTTTGCTTATTGGGTTTGGGTTGTTGATCGTGAAAAGAAAGTTCTAACCCGCAATCGGACACCAGTGATTGCAAAGTTTGAGGGGCGCGACTCGCAGATTGATTTTAGTGACATTTTTGACGTTATAATCCCGCAACGTCCCGATCATTCGCCACCGGACTGGCGTATCTATATCGGCCTTGAACTGACTAAGGAGGAATTAGCGTATAATCGGCGTCGACTCGGTAGTTTGCGCCGACGTTGACTACGTGAAATTGGAAAAGGATCATTTTTTGGCCCGAAGACGTTGCGTTACTGGACGGGTGTCGTTACATTATAAAAAATACCCTGCGACCCTAGCGGGAGAGACCGACGATTAGAGTGTGTCGGCGCCGAAGGAGCAACCTACTCGGGAATCTCTCAGGCAAAAGGACCGTTAGGTGAGGGGCCTCTGGAAAGAAGGTGTGCTCATACAGGTGCACCTCACCGAAGGGGTAAATCGGTAGTTGCCGGTGATACTCTCAGGTTCCGTGACAGAGATGGGTGGCGCTCATAATTTGGGGTGAGTGCTCTCGGTTTGTTAACGGAGACTCGGTCAGTGGCAGAGGATAAATTACTTTCAAAGACACCGTTGCATAACCTGCATGTAGCAAACGGCGGTCGCATGGTTTCTTTTGCAGGGTATTCATTACCCCTTCAATATCAGGGTGGGATTGTCAAAGAGCATCTACATACCCGCAATGCTGCTGGATTGTTTGACGTTTCGCATATGGGTCAACTTGAGGTTTCTGGAGAAAACCGTGCAGCAGTACTTGAGAAACTGGTTCCTGCGGATGTGGGTGGTCTGGAAAAGGGGCAAGTTTGCTACAGTCAATTTACTAATGATAAGGGTGGGATTCTCGATGATCTTTTGATCTCTAATAATGGCGATCGGCTAGGCCTCGTCGTGAATGCCGCTTGTAAGAATTCTGATATAAAACACTTGAAAGAGCATCTCCCGGAAGGTTGTGATCTTCATTACCTAAAAAAACAAGCGCTCCTCGCTTTGCAAGGGCCTAAAACAGCACAAGTGCTCAAAAGACATTGTGATATAGACTTCGGTCAATTTGGTTTTATGACGCGCCGCCATGCGGTCCTTTTTGGGGTTGAAGTAGTAATTAGTAGATCAGGTTATACGGGGGAAGATGGCTTCGAGATTTCTGTTGAGGGCGAAAGTGCAGAGAGGGTAGCCGAACGTTTGCTTGGTGATAAGGAGGTACAATTGGCTGGCCTTGGCGCTCGCGACTCACTTCGCTTAGAAGCTGGGCTGTGCCTTTATGGCCAAGACCTCGATGCGTCGACCACCCCCGTCGAGGCTAATTTAGAATGGTCAATAGGGGTTCGCCGACGTAATTCCGGTGATTTCATTGGAGCGGATGTTGTTTTAGAACAGCTTGCCTCTGGGACCAAACGTAAGCGGGTCGGGCTAGCACCAGAAGGCCGAGCACCTCTAAGAGGAAATACTCAATTAAGAGACTCAGCTGGCGTTGAAGTAGGCATTGTTACAAGTGGGAGTTTTAGCCCCACACTGGGAGCTCCCGTAGCGATGGGTTACGTGTCATCTTCATATTCCGCAATCGGCACAAATTTGTTCGCAGAACTTCGCGGTAAAACTATATCTGCTACTGTTGTGCCGATTCCAATGGTTCAGACACATTATTTTAGGGTTACAAATTGATGACTAGTGGAGGTTGAGAATCATGACAGACGTAAAATATAGCAAAGACCATGAATGGCTTACCATAGATGGAGAAATTGCGACGATTGGTATTACCAGCTTTGCTCAGCAGCAACTAGGAGATGTGGTGTTTGTAGAATTGCCGGTAGTCGGGAAGACAGTAGCTAAGGGGGATGAAGTTGCTGTGGTTGAGTCGGTGAAGGCAGCAGCGGAAGTGTATACTCCAGTTTCAGGGGAAGTTTTTGAAGTCAATGCCGCATTAGACAGTGCTCCGGAAACTGTAAATAGTGATCCACATGGAGGAGCATGGTTCTTTAAAATTAGGCTTTCGGACACAACTGAACTAGATGGTTTAATGGATAGTGCTGCTTACGACGCATTTGCTGCGGAGGAGGGTTGATAATGCCTAGAGGTGATGAAATGACACAGGGTAAGATAACTCTAGAAGAATTAGAGCAACGTGACGACTTTATCAGTCGGCATATTGGTCCGAGGGACATTGAGATACAGCAAATGTTGGGCGAGCTGAAGGTAAGATCGCTGGAAGAGTTGATGGAAAAGATCGTGCCCGACTCCATTCGGGATACAAGTGCACTTAAATTACCCTCTTCAAGGGGAGAAAAAGAGGTAATTGAGAGGCTTCGTGATATAGCAAAATCAAACAAAGTCATGCGCTCTATGATAGGTTGCGGTTACTACGATACGGTCACCCCGAATGTAATAGTCAGAAACGTTCTCGAAAATCCGGGTTGGTATACTGCTTACACTCCATATCAACCAGAGATAAGCCAAGGCCGATTGGAAGCAGTGTTAAATTTCCAGACCATGGTCTCTGAGCTTACTGGAATGAGCATAGCTAATGCTTCTCTACTTGATGAGGCGTCAGCAGCGGCAGAGGCGATGACATTGCTCAATAAGTTATCGAAAAAGAAGTGTAACTGCTTTTTTGTCTCAGCAAACTGTCATCCACAAACCATTAACGTTTTGAAGACGAGGGCCGCACCACTAGGGATTGAGTTGAAAATTGGTGATCCTTTTTCAGAGTTAAAATTTGAGGATCTGTTTGGTGTATTGCTGCAATATCCGACCACAGATGGTGCCGTAAATGATTACTCGTCACTGGTAGCAGAGGCCCACAACAATAATACCTTCGTTGCTGTTGCAACGGATCTTTTGAGTTTGATGCTGCTACAGCCACCGGGCGATTGGGGCGCAGATTTAGTTTTCGGTAGCGCTCAGCGGTTTGGAGTGCCGATGGGCTGCGGGGGACCACACGCAGCTTTTTTTGCAACCTCAGATGCCCTAAAACGCTCTTTGCCCGGGCGCTTAGTAGGGGTGTCAGTTGATACAAAGGGCAATACAGCGCTCAGGCTGTCCCTGCAGACAAGGGAACAACATATTCGACGGGATAAGGCTACTAGCAATATATGTACGGCACAGGTATTGTTGGCAGTGATGGCGGGTCTCTATGCAGTTTACCATGGACCTATACGATTGAAAAAAATCGCAGAGCGCGTGCACCGGCTCACTACAACACTAGCTTTTGGGTTGAGTAAAATCGGCTTCAATCTGTCAAACAACGCCTACTTTGACACTCTTTCAGTGATTACGGACGATGCCGACAAAATTGTTGCCGATGCGGCATCAGAAGGAATAAATTTACGGAAAATAGAGGCTGGTAAAATTGGTATAGCCGTCGATGAAACTACCACCCGCGGTGACATTGAAGTTCTTTGGAGGGTGTTTGACCCTGTTAACGGTGATAGGCTGGATTTCAATCTGATAGAGGACGATGTTGTTGACGCCATCCCCGATAATTTACGGCGCCACGGACCAGTGCTCAACCATCCAATTTTTCACAAATATCACTCTGAGACTGAAATGTTGCGATATTTGCATCGACTTCAGGCTAAAGATATGGCGCTCGACAAAGCCATGATACCGCTTGGCTCCTGCACTATGAAGTTAAATGCAACTGCTGAGATGATGCCAATTACTTGGAAAGAGTTTAGCTCTATTCACCCATTTGCACCAGAAGAACAGACCAAAGGTTACCAGGTTTTGACAGATAGCCTAATCGATATGCTTTGCCGGATTACAGGCTTTCATTCGTTTTCATTGCAGCCCAATGCGGGAAGCCAAGGAGAATATGCTGGGTTACTAGCAATCCGCGCATATCATGAGGCTAATGGGAACCCTCAACGTGATATCTGCCTAATTCCTAGTTCCGCTCATGGTACTAACCCTGCAAGTGCAGTGTTGGCAGGAATGAAAGTTGTCGTGATCGATTGCGACTCCGCCGGTAACATAGATTTAGTAGATCTAACGAGAAAAGCTGAAGAGTACAGCGAGTGCTTAGCGGCGTTGATGGTAACGTACCCTTCAACTCACGGGGTTTTTGAATTTGCTATTAGCGAAGTATGTCACATTGTTCATGATCATGGTGGGCAGGTATACATGGACGGAGCTAATCTTAATGCCCTCGTTGGTGTTGCTCGGCCGGGGCACTTTGGGCCAGATATTGCCCATGTAAATCTCCACAAAACTTTTTGTATTCCTCATGGTGGAGGTGGACCTGGCGTAGGACCTATTGGCGTTGGTAAGCACCTTGCTTCTTACTTGCCTGGGCACCCTCATAAGTTGCAATCTCAAGCCGTCACCGCAGCACCTTGGGGAAGTGCGGGGATATTGCCAATTTCATGGGCATATATAGCGATGATGGGGCACAACGGATTAAAAAAGGCGACGGAGGTGGCGATTTTAAATGCAAATTACGTAGCGCAGCGGTTAAGTCCTCATTTCCCGGTCCTGTATACTGGGCCAAACGGGTTTGTTGCACATGAATGCATAATTGACGTAAGGCAATTTAAGGAAACTGCTGGGATTACAGTTGATGATATAGCAAAGAGACTAATGGATTATGGGTTCCATGCACCGACAATGTCATTTCCAGTGCCTGGCACCTTAATGATCGAGCCTACGGAGAGTGAGTCGAAGACAGAGCTTGATAGGTTCTGTGAAGCTATGATCGGAATACGTCGTGAAATTGATCAAATCATATCCGGGAAGCTGCCCAGGGATGATAATCCGCTGGTTAATGCGCCGCACACAGCTGCTGACATATCGGGCTGGGATAACTGTTATTCTATTGAGCTAGCTCTCTTCCCAACTTCAGCTCCTTTGAGCGAAAAATTTTGGCCTGCGGTTAATCGCGTTGATCAAGTATACGGTGACCGCAATTTAGTTTGTAGTTGTCTACCACTCGAAGCTTATAAAGATGCTGCCGAATAGGCTGGGCAATTAAGAGATGAGAGTTAGGTTTAATCCATGTCTGATGAAAGAAGTCTCGGGATTGGACAGGAAGCAAAGGAGATGCTGCCGATTTGCTTAAAACCTCTTACCGAGGTCAGCAATTGACTTTTCAGCTAGCTCCTTACCTTGTTTTCCAGTGAGACGATCCCCTAAAACCTTTGTTGTTGCGTCTATCGCAAGATCGACTGCCATATTCTGAATTCTCGATATAGCCGCAGCCTCTAATTGTGATATTTTTTCAGTTGCAAGTTCTTCTTGGCGTCTTAAGGCCGCCTCGATACTAATCTCAGCTTCTCTGCGGAGCTTGGCGGCATCATCTTGGGCACGAGAAACAATAGTTTCTGCTTCTTGCAGAGCCTCTCGCTGTTTACGGTGATAACTCGCAAGAAGGGCTTCGGCCTCTTCACGTAGCCCTTGAGCTTCCTCAATTTCTGTTTTGATTTGATCAATCTTTTTATCGAGACCATTCAATACAGCTTTTTTGGCTGGTTTAAAAACAGCAAGAACAAACAGAAAAAAGGAAACTGCAACCCAAGCAGTTGGGTCTAAATTCATTATTTCATCCTCACTAAAGCTGCCTCTATAGCTGCGGCAGCATTTTTATCTGATGTCTCCCCGCAGCCTAATTTTTCAGTCGCTAAACCTACTAAATCAGCCGAAAGAGAATTCACTTCGATGGTAGCGCGCCGCTCTTCTTCAGAGATTGTAGCCTCGGCCTCTTGGACACGTTTTATGATTGATTGAGCTACCTCATCTAGACGCCTTGCTCGTTCAGTGGACACTTCATCAAATACTTTATGGTTGATCTCTTGTGCTTCTGCAGTGGCCTTGGCAAGTAATTTTTCATAGGCCTGTAGAACACTTTCTGCCTCAATCTTGACAGCCCTAGCTTTTTCCAAATCAGCTTCAATTTTTGACTGTCGGACTTCACGGATACGCGATATCCTGGGCAGAGCAATCTTCCATAAAACGACGAATAAGAGACTAAATACAACAACCAGCCAAAATAGTTGTGTTGGATAGTAAGTTGGATCAAGTTGAGGCATGGCTCATTCGCCTTCTTTAGCTAATTGAACCGGCATTACTTAAACAGAATGAGCAAAGCAATCACAAGGGCGAAAAGTGCTATTGCTTCCACCAGTGCAAACCCAAGCATGGTCATTGTAAACACTTCATTCCTAGCGGCTGGATTGCGTCCAACAGCCAAGATGAAAGACGAAAATACGTTGCCTATACCGATCCCCGAGCCGACCATTCCAATCACGGCAAGGCCGGCGCCAATGAGTTTTGCGGCTTCAATATCCATGAGTTTATTCCTTTTCGATTAGAAGTTGAGTGTAAGATTTATTGTTAGAGGCGGTAACCCCAATATTGAATTCATTAATGCAACTTTAGAGCGTCGTTGATGTAAAGACAGGTAAGTATGGCAAAAACGTATGCCTGTAAAAAAGCAATCAAAATTTCAAGTCCGGTTAGTGCGGTAACAAGTGCAAGTGGAAGAACACCATAGACTCCCAACACTCCAATAAAGCTGGCAATAACTTTAAGCAAAGTATGTCCAGCCAGCATGTTGGCGAAAAGGCGCACTGACAAACTTATCGGCCGTGACAGATAGGAAATTACTTCAATAGGAACAAGTAACGGCGCCATCATCCAAGGGGTTCCAGGAGGCAAGAAAAAACTAAAAAAATGCATGCCATGTTTACAAAAGCCAAGGATTGTAACGCCAGAAAATATTGCAAACGCTAGAGCAAAAGTTACAATTATATGACTTGTGAATGTAAAACTATATGGTGTCATGCCGAGAAGATTGCCGACCAGAACAAACATGAAAACGCTAAATATAAAAGGAAAATACTTGCGCCCCTCTGCCCCAATTGTGTCACGAATTAGTCCGGCTATGAATTCATAAGATAACTCAACCATTACCTGAAGGCGACTAGGAACGGATGCACGTCTACGTGTACCCAACAATAGAAATCCTGTAATCAGAAAAAAGGTAATAGTCATAAACAGAGCTGAATTGGTATACGATATATCAAAACCGCCAAGTTCAAGCTCTATTAATGGCTTAATTTCAAATTGTGCAAGTGGGCTTTGTTCTTTGCCGTCGGCCATCGTTAACCACTTCCTAAATGTCTATTAGATTTACTGTTTAACTCGTTGTTTGGTTGGGCACTAATATACCCTGCTGCATACCCATGACCGCTGATGGAACGGAATACGTTGAGAAGTCCAGCTGCTGATCCAAGTATAAAAAATAAAATTAACATCCAAGGTTTTGTGTTTAACCAATTATCTAAAAATAACCCAATCCCTACCCCTACAGCTAAAGCTGCGACTATGTCTACTCCAATTCGTATTGCAACACCAAATCCTTCGTCACTGCGCACTCCTTTGCGCTGATCGTGTTTCCTAGCATTCACCTTCTTAAGCTTTGTGTCCAATTCCTCTAATGGCGTTTTAGACTGATTGCTCAACATGGGCCCAACACCTTTATGAAATCAACATCGCAAACAGAACTTCCCTAAACATTACCCTGCCAGACACCCAAAATAACATCATTAACCTAAACGATAAAAGCCACACAGTGCCCTGTCAAGGCAGTGGGATGTGGTGAAACAACGCACTCCTGGCCAAAAAACCTTGTGCAATGCTTCATGCATCATGCGCTATCGCGAATCTTCTGAGCACCACCAAGGTCGACTGAAACAAGCTGACTGACGCCACGTTCTCCCATGGTGACGCCGAATAAGCGATCCATTCGCGCCATAGTCATTCTGTGATGGGTAACACAGAGAAATCGAGTTGTGCCGGAGCGCGCTATTTCTTCAAGCATTGTACAAAATCGATCTACGTTTGCATCATCAAGGGGAGCGTCTACCTCATCTAGTACGCATATGGGCGCAGGATTGGTTAGGAAGACGGCAAAAAGCAAAGCTAATGCGGTTAACGCTTGCTCTCCTCCAGAAAGAAGCGACATTACCTGTAATTTTTTACCAGGGGGGCTTGTCATGATCTCCAGACCTGCTTCCAAGGGATCATCTGCTTCTGTTAGCTGAATAAAAGCTCGCCCGCCGCCAAACAACCTTACAAAAAGATCCTCAAAATGTGTTTTGACTTCATCGAAGGCCTCAAGAAGGCGCGCACGACCTTCTTTGTTAAGGGACGATATCCCGTGGCGCAGGCGGGCTATGGCCGATAGCAAATCTTCGCGCTCCGACCCCATGGCTTCAATTCGTTCGTTAATGTCCTCTAATTCAGTTTCTGCTCGAAGATTAACGGGGCCGATAGCGTCTCTTGAACGCAAGAGTTTACTGATATCTGTTTCCACCGTTTCTCGCTCTGGCAGCTCTGTAGTTGACTCAAGGCCCGCCCGCCCCAGCGCTTCTTCAGGTAGACACCCAAGTTTTTCTCTTATCCGTTCAACTACAATTTTACAATCTTGGCTAGCTTGCTCGACGAAGCCTTGCTGCCGAACCATTTCTTCGCGGGTGTCGCTAAGCGCCGCTTCAGCTGCCTGGGATTCGCGATCTGCATCGGTTTGTTCCATTTCCCCTTTTGTGAGCTCATCAGAAGCCGTTGATTGCGCCTCTTCCGATGTTCTAATTAATTCAAGTAAATCTTGCCGTTTTCTTGCTATTTCAGACGGTCTTTCAGATAAAGTTTGTGCCTGATTCTGTATGTCCTTTTGCCGTTTAAGCAAATCATCGAGCCTTTCTGTCGCTTCCAAAGTTCGTTCGCGCCAGGAAGAAAGCTCTTTTTCATTTGTGGTCACGCCCTCGCGCCGCAATTGATATTGTGTTTCGAGTCGATTGTATTTTATTTGACATTCTGACACTAGGTTTTTGCACTCATTAACAGTTTCATGTAATTTGTCGATTGAGGATTTTAATTGTAGCGGCGTTGATGCAGCATCTAACGCGTCGGCAACTTCGGTCTCCAGCTTTTGAGTTTGTGCTAAGTCATTTTTAGCTTCTGCCGAGGCTTCTTCTAATGAGGCAAGCCTAATTGCTGCACCACTGGACTCGCTTAACAAACTAGTGCGTGAGTCACGCGCACCGTCAAGCTGGCCGATAGAAACCTCAACCATTTGTCGTGATTCTTTTTCATTGTTGCTCGCCTCAGCCAGAACTTTAATAGACATCTCATGAGCTGTCTTAGCAGTTTGAAGATTAGTGTCTGCGGTTTTGAATGATCCATTGAGTGCGTCTAACCTGTTGCGTTGACTAAGTCGGGTAGCGGCAGCACTTGGCACCCCTGCAGCAACGGTAAATCCATCCCATCGCCAAAACTCGCCAGATTTTGAAACAAGCCATTGGCCAGGTTTAAGCTGTTTCCGCAAGATCATTCCATTCATGTCACTTGAGACAACTCCAATGCTGGAAAGCCTTCTCTCAAGTGCAGGGGGGCCCTTTACAAAGTCAGATAAGGGGCGGATGTTGGCCGGTAGCGCTGCTTTATCAGGCAAAGGGCCGAGTGAAGCCCAATGTCGCTCTGCTGCCTCATCGATCGGGGCTGTTAGATCCTCTCCAAGAGCAGTTGCGAGCGCTGTCTCAAAGCCTGTTGTAACTTCTAGCGCATCGATTAGTGGAGGAAATAGGTCACTATCGGGTTCGCCAAGAATCCCTGTTAAAGCTTTAATTTCTGCGGCAATCTCATTTTTGGAAGCCTGTTTTTCAGCTGCTTTAGCCCTCGCTGAATTTTCCTGTTTTTCTGCCTGCAAGCGTCCCTCTTCTGCCTTTTTCAGGTTTTCTCGAGCTGTCGCCAGTTGCGACTCAAAATTAGCAACGTTGCGCTCTGCCTCGGCAAGTCGCTGGTCTGTACTGATTTTTCCCGTAAGTTTCTCACGTTCACTGTCAATTTCCCGCACCCTAGCCTTTAAACGTAGCCCTCGTTCTGCAAGTTCGTTCGCTCGAGCTGTGATTGTTGTTTTTTTTGCCTCAGCAGCTGTGATCTGTGTAGTGACCGTGGCTAGCTTAGTTTCCTCCGTCATCAAGGCTTCACGGGCCCCTAAGAGTGCTGCTTGTGCGGCCTCTATCGCTCTTGCCTCTTCAATTTTGTTAGATTCAAGGCTTGAGCGTTCTGTTTCAAGCCGAGCAATGGTTTCAGCTGCTTCCTTCGCAAGATCATTTTCACGAGCTAAATCTCTTTCAATTTGATCAAGCCGGCGGGAGATCTCAGCACTAGCTTCTGAGATCCGAGATTCTTCATTATCAAGCTCTTTAAGGGCCA